>NZ_BAAIYG010000045.1:0-21302 GCF_057543335.1 Brevibacillus sp. YAE8 | reverse complement strand
AGATGTGAATAACTCATGATTGATTCTCCTGTGTAAATGTGGTGTGGTAACTTCATTTTACACGAATCAATCATGGGCCATTTTTTTATCTAGCTGTTGGTGTCGCACTTCATATTACAATCCGTCATTTTCAAAAGAAGTACACCGCTTTAGCTGTTGGACAGGCGGGCACTTGCTTCGAGCCTCGGTTCATTAATGCGTGGTAATGCTTGGAGCAGTGCCAGAAAGCAAACAGCCGCAGACTGTTCTGCGGCTGTCTTTTGTATATGCTGCGCATATAAAAGCGGGGTGCTCGCTTGTTTTCAATAGGCACGTATAGAGAGGGGCTAAAATTTTTTCCGCCAAAGCGAGCGTGGTACGGCTGGCAAAAGGCAAAACGGTTAGATCAAGCTGCCGAGCGATCAAGCGGAGCCTAAGCCACCGAGCGATCCACCGAAGCCCAAACCACCGAGCCGTCAAACGCACCCAAGCAGTCACCCCACCACTGCGCCTGGGCGAAAAAACAACGGTGTTTTTCCAGGAGCAAGGCTATCCAGTTTTTTAGGCCATTACAAAGTCGTTGTTGGCATACGTCGTACCCGTCCCTTCCTATCCAAATAGTCGTGAAGCAACCTTACTACAAATGGGTAAAAATCCTAATCTGTTTTTCACTCCTTCCACGGCACCAGGTTTGGCTCGGCGTCGAGAATCGACTCGTACTGTTCCTTCCAGCCATACAAGGCGGCCGGGTCCAAAAGCTTGTAGCGCGTGTACTTTTCCAGGCGGATTTTTTCCGAGGACCAGCCGAGATGCTTGGCGCGGTAATGGCTGAGAAACGACGGCAGCTCGAAAATATTGCTGGGGAAGCGCCCGCAATGCAGGGGTTGCTCCTTCCAGAGATAGCGGTGGTTCGGGCGGTAGCGGATGATGAACGGACGGTACACATAGTGGGCTCGCCAGTACGGGTCCTCGCGGTAGTGGGAGTCTGACCACATATCATACAAGCGGAAACAGCAGACGTCGCCGTGCTGTCTGGAGAGCAGCGCGTGGACGCCAGCCGCGAACCCGTCCTCGAAAACTTCGTCGGCATCCATATTGACGATCCACTCGGGATTGCGCGAGACGGTTTCCATCCACTGCTGCTTGCGCAAGGCGACCTCGTTGGTGAATTGCGGAGTGGAGTTGGAGACGAGATGGAGCGGAATCCCTTTTAACAGCTCATGGCATATCTCGACGCTGTCATCTGTGCTGCCATCGTCAATGATGACGGCTTCGTCAATGTATTCCCGGTGCTTTTTGAGCACCTGGGCGAGATGTTTGTCGGCCTCGTTGTGGATCACCATGGACAACGTAATTTTTGGGCGAGGGATGGGTCTGGCGACTGTTTGGGACGTTTTGACGCGGACGGGCGCAGAGCCGTAGATTTGCTTCATCCAGACGGTCGCTTCCGGAAAATCGCTGTCCCGATACAGATGGAACGCAGGGCAGTGGGTATCCGCGAACAAAGAAAAGCCGAGCGCGACCGCCCTGATGCAAAAATGGCGGTCTTCTCCCCAAAACGTGACATTGTGGATGCGCGAATAGTTGACACCAGCCAAAAGAGCTTTCCGGCCAATCAAGGTGCAGGCGCCGAGGCCGCCTACTTCGTACAGGCCGGGAACGCGCAGCTTTTCGTAAAAGGCGTATTTTCGCAAGTACTGTTCTTCGGCGGTGAGGGTTTCCAGGCGGTGTTTCAGCTCATATTGCGTGTACTGGTCCGTGAGCCAAACTTGAGGCACGGGGAGGCTGTCGGGCGTCCAACTCGTCCAGAAAATTTCAGAGACGATGTCTTTTTCTGAGGCGACCAACGTTTCCAGAGTAGCAGGCTGAAGCAGCAAATCCGAATCGAGCAGAAATAGCCCGTCATAGTCGCCTTCTTTGGCGCGGGCGATCAGTTGATCTTTGAATCCGGCCACCCGCCAGACAAGCTCATCTGTCCATACGTGGGTCGTCTCGTTGCAGGTGTAAGTAGACGGAGGCTCCTGGCTGCGAATGATCTCTACCTGTCCAGGATGCTTTTCGGCAAAGCGGTGGAGCAGCTTGCTCGAAGCGGGATCGGTATTGTCGTCAATAAACATGTACTGAACGGCAAGCGTCGAGGTCGAAAGCTTTTCCAGCGAAAACAAAAACATGCGCAGCACATCGGGCTTTTGGCAAACCGGGCTGCCAATGAGAATGCGCTGTTTCCTCGTCATTCCATCACCCCTCTCCACATAGTCCGGATAGAGCCGGATGGCGCATTCGATGCCAGGCCATGCGCCCCGCATGCTGCCGTGCCTGAACAAGATTTCGTATTTCAATTTGTAAAAAAGCGAGGGCGGGAGCTGCTGTTTTCCGAGAAAGCCTTCCACAGCCTGGTTGACGAGCGTGAAGGCGTGTTCCCATTTTTTCGCGCGGGAAAACTCGCTCGCCAGGTGGTAGGCGCACCAAGGGTCGCGATGCGGATTTTCCCGTTCCCGAAGCAGCAGTTTCAGGTTGCGGCGGGTTTTGTTTTTTCGCGTGACGGCTTCCTCTATGTAACCGAAATGGTAGATGCGGACGGGCAGCAGCGGGAGCGGGCGATTTTGCGGGAGTGCAGCAGGCCACTGCAATACTTCGTGAATATCCCGGACAAACTGGAAGCCTTTTTTGTTGCAAAAAAGGCGGAGTTGCGCGTTGCGGCAGGCCAGGTGAAGGGAGGCGGCTGCTTTTTGCTGGCCTTGATAATGAATGAGTTTGAGAAACAGGGCGTCCGCCTTGCTTGCGACCGCGGCCTGGCGCAGAGCCTGCTGATCCTCCTTTTCCAACTGTTCATCTGCGTCCAGCCACAGAATCCACTGGCCCCGGGCAGCTTTCAAGCCGATGTTGCGCCCTTTGGAAAAGCTGTCTTCCCACGGCACCTCGATGACTTTTGCTCCGTATTTGCGACAAAGCTCTTGGGGGCCGTCCGTTGAGCCAGTGTCGACGAGGATGATTTCATCGACGACAGCATAAACGCTTGTAAGACAAGCTTCGATCTGGTCGGCCTCGTCCTTGACAATCATGCGGAGCGAGAGGAGCGGAGGTGTCATGGACGCTATCACCTTCCTTGCGTTTTGTTCAGAACTTCTTGATACACCATATTCTAGCGATCTCGCGGTTATGTGAGACGCAATACATATTGAGCTTGGCCTGAAAATAGGATGGTAAAAAGATTTTGCCAAAGGAGGGCGATCTGCATGTTTACGATCAGCTTGTGCATGATCGTTCGCAATGAAGAGCAGACGCTGGGTCGATGCTTGTCGACTGTGCACGACCTGGTGGATGAGATCGTCGTCGTCGATACGGGCTCAACCGATCGGACGAAAGAAATCGCTCGGTCACTCGGAGCCAGGCTGTTTGATTTTCTTTGGATCGACGACTTTGCGGCGGCGCGCAACTTTGCTTTCAGCCAAGCGAGCAAGGACTACATTTTTTGGCTCGATGCCGACGATGTGCTGGAAGAGGCGGACCGCGACCGCTTCCGGGCGTTGCGCAGCATGGAGCCGTTCGAGTACGACTACGTTTCGATGCCCTATCATCTGGTGGTGGACGAGAGAGGCATGCCCGTAAAATATTTGCGGAGAAACCGCCTGGTCAAAAGGCAGCGCCAGTTTGTCTGGCACGGTGTTGTCCATGAATATTTGGAGGTCGCGGGAAAAGCTTTTCACAGCGATATCGCGGTCACGCATCGCAAAGAGAAGCCGTACACCGACCGCAACCTGCAAATTTATTTGCAGCGCAAGGAGCGGCAAGAGCCGTTTTCGCCGAGAGATCAGTATTATTTTGCCAACGAGCTGTACGACCACGGCCGATGGGCGGAGGCAGCCGCGCAGTACCAGCTTTTTCTGGATGGCGGGCTGGGCTGGGTGGAGGATCAGATCATGGCGTGCTACAAGCAGGCAGATTGTTTTGCCCATCTGAAGCAGTCTGAAAAGCAAATTCAAGCTCTGGTGAGGACATTGGCCTTTGACGCGCCGCGGGCGGAATTTTGCTGTAAGGTGGGTGCCTTTTTTCTGGAGAAAAAAGATTTTCCGAAAGCGATCTACTGGTTCCGGCAGGCGACGTTGCTGGAGCGCCCGCAGAACATGATGGGGATGACCGATGAAGCGGCCTGGTCGTGGCTGCCGCATTTGCAGTTGTGCTATTGCTACGATCAGATTGGCGAGTACGGGCGGGCCAAAATTCACCACGAGATGTCGAAGCTGCATCACCCGACGCACCCGAGCGTGCTGCACAACGAGAGGTACTTTGCCAGCCGGGAAGAAGCGCAGTCCTCGGGTTGAGGAGGAAGCAGCTTTACACGCCTGAAAACGGAGGTCATGAGACATGTCACTGCCGAATGTGCCTGATATCACTCCGCGCATTACGTTGACGCGCGAGGAAGTGTTTCATCTGCTGCTTACCTCTGTCGCCATGGAAGAGATTAGCCTGTCCCATATTATGAATGCGGAAGGGGAAAAAATTCAGCGTCTGCTGCAAAAAGAAGACATTTGCCTGGAGGATATGCTCCGCGTTAACAGAAGCGTGGAAAGAACGCTGCGCAGCATTATCAGCAAGCAAATTTTGCTGCAATTCAAGCTCGACAACATATTGGAGATGGAGCGAAAGACGTACGATTCGGGCGAGACTAGCGGGGATTGTCATGAAGAGTAGCTTGCTTGACCAAATGATTGAAGGTGTGGTGGATTGGAAAAATCGTCAGGAAGACATCGGGAGAGCAGATGGACCGGAGCGTCTGCTGGCTGCTGCTTTTTCCATGGAAAAAGCAATGGCTTCCCTCATCCACGGCCAGTCTGGCCACACCAAAGCTTTTTTGCTTGCCGCCAAAACGCGTCCAAAAGAAGAATCGATCCCACTTTTATTCCATGTGCTACAATCGTCGAATCTTTGGCTGGAAGCGATGATGATGTTACTATGGATCAATTTTAGCCGGATAAAGGGGATGGCTTCTTTTTTTGAATGGGAGAATGACCTGGCAAAAAAGCCGGAGCAGGCTGTTCAGGCAGTCGAGGCATACAGGCATTTCTGGACGGCGATGTACTCGCTGGCGCTCGCTTTTCTTGAGTTAACGGAGCAGCTCATGCTAGAGATGGCGAATCTCCGCCGCCCATCGCTCGATCGGCGTCTGGCCGAACAGCAAGTCATCCAGGTGCTTGAACTGTTGGACGACCTTTCCCGTTTCGTGCTCCATTCGTCTTTGAACCAGTTGGAAGGCTACTGTTCTCCCTCCGCCGCGTTTTCAACGGCTTTTAAACAAAGGCTGAAAGATTCGATACTCCCCTTGAAAAAGTACGGTGAACCCGGAGGGCCTGTTCGTTCCGTTGTACAGACTCACGGCAATTATCAGGCTCCTTGGCTGAATCGGGAGGTTTTTCCAGGGAGAACCAAGAGCCACAAGGTTGTGGGACAAGCGAAAAAGTGGAAGAAGCAGCCGTAAAGTGTGGGGGCAAACGGCTTTTCGCTAGCTGAATTACGGATGAAGGGGAGGTTACGTTTTTCACGGGAAGGTGGGGAGTTATGTCATTTCCGAATATTCCAAATATCAGTTCGACTATCGCGATTACGCGCGAGGATGCGATCAACCTGCTTTTGACTTCGATCGCGATGGAGGAGCTGGGACTAAGCCATATATTGGACGCAGAAGGGGAAAAAATTCAGTACGTGCTCGGCACGCTCACCGGTGTAAGCGGAGCGCCGGCAGCCACGATTGACGATTTGCTGGCGATTGACCGAAGTGTAAGGGAAATGGTCGATGCAACGATCAGGAAGGAGATGGTACTGCAGGCCAAGCTGCAGGCAGTGCTAAACGCCTCTACCATGCAGGGGCCGACTGGTCCAACAGGTCCGACCGGAGCCACCGGAGCTACGGGGGCGGGGGAGGGAGTGACGGGAGCGACTGGGGCAACGGGAGCGACTGGCTCCACTGGAGTGACAGGGGCCACGGGGCCAACCGGAGTGACAGGAGCCACCGGGGCCACGGGAGCTACTGGAGTGACAGGAGAAACTGGAGCTACTGGAGCAACAGGCCCCACAGGCCCCACCGGAACCGTCTTTACAAACATCAACGCCTTCGCCGCCAAAACGGGAGGTGCCGTGATCGCCGTTATTTTGGGAGGGACCAACGTGCCTCTGCCCAACAACCAGGTGCTCAACGGCATTACCTTCGGAGGCGGCAACACAACTTTTACCGTTCCATCCGCAGGCAACTACCTGATCTCGTACTCCGTCAACACAACCGCCGCTCTGGCAGTCAGCACGCGGCTGTTGATTAACGGCGCCGCGTTTGCTCCATCGGTAGCATCACCAGCGTTATCGCTTTCCTCCTTCCACAACACCGTAATCGCTCCGCTAGGCGCGGTGGCGACAATCACACTGCAGCTCTTCGGCCTGCTGGGAGCGGCTACTTTGCTGACAGGCGCCGGGGCGACGTTGACTATCGTAAGACTGAACTAAAATCGACTACAAACCGCACGGGCAAAGGGGTTGCGTACGCGCTGTCCCTTTGCCTCTTTCTTTTGGCGAGAGACAGTTTACATTTTAGATGGACTTTCAAATGTAATTCGTGCGCGGACGG
The DNA here is from genome assembly GCF_057543335.1 of Brevibacillus sp. YAE8. Taxonomy (NCBI): domain Bacteria; kingdom Bacillati; phylum Bacillota; class Bacilli; order Caryophanales; family Paenibacillaceae; genus Brevibacillus; species Brevibacillus sp. YAE8. Next base: position 14,710 of record NZ_BAAIYG010000045.1, on the reverse strand, counting down.
TGTACAATGGGGGGAGTAGTAAAAATATTTCGTTAATAAATCTTGGATGATAGTATAATATTATCGGAATAAGTATGCCGATCATTCGGAGTGGGGACAGGTGGCAATGGACGACTTGGCACTTTTTTTGGACGAGCATGAGGAAGCAGCGGTAGAAGAGTTCAGGAAACGGATCATGGTGTCTGAGCACGACCAGTTCAACGGAATTATTCATCTGAACGGACAAGCCATGTACCGCATGGTGGCCGACTATCTCCGTTCGAAGATTACGCATGAGGATATCAAACAGCTTGCATATAAAGTAGCGCACGAACGGAATCAGGCCGAGATCAACATCGGCGATTTCGTTTTCAATGTTTGCATGGGCCGGGAGCTGATGCTCGACGTTCTGCAAAAAGGGCCCTTTCCACCCGATGTTCTGCTGCCAGCCTTGCTTAAAATAAACGAATGCTTCGACGTTTTTCTCGTGCACGCCGTGTCCAGGTACACGGAGCTGAAAGACAGCGATCTGGAAGAGAAAAAGCTGTTTATTGAGCGGTCGCACAAGGACAGGCTGACGATCTTGGGGCAGATGGCATCGAGCTTTGTACATGAATTTCGCAATCCGCTGACCTCGATTATGGGATTCTCCCGATTGTTAAAAGAAGACTATCCGAACTTGCCGTACGTGGACATTATCGAAAATGAGCTGCATCAGTTGAATTACCGCGTCTCTCAGTTTTTGCTGGTTTCCAAAAAGGGAGCCGTACATAAGAAAAAAGAAGTGTTTAGCATCGCTTTACTATTTGAAGAAATACTCTCCTTTCTCTATCCGAACATCGTGGACGTGAACGCGCATATTTCGTGCACGATTGATCCGATGCTGCTTTTGGACGGCTACCGGGACGAGATGAGGCAAGTGTTCATCAACATTATTTCGAATGCGCTCGATGCCCTGCAGCGCAAAAACAGCGACAAAGAAATTGCGATCCAAGGGTTTCGCACCGACGAGATGACAGCGATCACGATTTCCAACAATGGCGCGCCGATCCCGCCAGATCTGCTATCGGTCATTTTCGAGCCGTTTTTTACCACCAAAGAGCTGGGGACGGGCATCGGGCTGTACGTCTGCAAGGAAATTATCGAGCGGCACGGCGGGGTGATCAAGTGCGAGTCATCTGACCAGCAGACGGTATTTTCCATGTACTTCCAAGATTCCTAGCCGGGCATCATCCCGTGTATCACGCCCCCAAACGCCAAAAAAAGAGAACGACCTGCGCTTTCGCAACGAAAGTCAGCAGGTCGTTCTTTGTTGGCAGCGCCGAGCAGTTTTATTGCAGCCGCTCCCGCCGTCCTCTCCCAAGCATTTTCCCCAGTTGCTCCAGCCCTCGCACCAGATAGACCAATAGCAGCGACAGCAGGCAACTGCATCCGAAGATCAGGCCCAGGTACAACAGCGAGTACCAGGTGTTTTGAAAAACCCAGGCGACCTCTCCGTATTGCTCAAACAAAAAGTCTTTGAACAGGATCAAAAAGGCGGAGTGAAACAGGAAAATGAAGTAGGTCAAGCCTTTGCGGAACTTGAGACGAAGGTGATCCACCAGTTCCAGAAAGAAGACCATGAGCACGAGAAAAGACAGCAGTGTCGCGAAAACGAAGCTCAGGTGCACCGCCACGTACAGCTTGCTTGAGACGACAAAAAACATGGCCGCGGCTGTAGCGATGCCCGTCAAGAGCATCAGGATGGAGCGGTTGTTGCGCAAAAAAGACAGAATGGCTTCTCGGTACCAGTACAGCAGATGCCCCATGTAGAGCGTGAAAATCCAGCTTGGCAGCATATGGCGGGTGGACAGCCCAAGCCAGCCTTTGTGCAAGTAGTTGATGTAGAAGTATTGCACCGCAAGCAGAATCCAGATGACGTACAAAATGTTCTGTTCCGTAATCCACTTGCGGAAAAAGTAGGCAAACACGTAATACTGGCAAATCATGAACACGAAGTACAGGTGATCGCCCGTTTTCCCCATGAAAATGTTGGCGTAGTCCTCAGCGGTGTGAGGCATGTCCTTTTTCAGCAAATAGTGATACAAAATGCCGGAAACGAGGTAAGGCAGAAAAATGTACACGAGCTTGCCCGTAAAAAACTCGCGGAACGCCGGGCTTTTCGCTTCAAAAGAATAGGCGGTCAAATAGCCGGTCGCGATCGTCAGCAGCACGGTGCCGTAGCGGCTGATCTGATTGAGGGCGACAACCCAGAAAGGATCGTTGAAGTAAAGCACCGATGCCGTGAAATGACCGACCACAACCAAAAAGCTGGAGAACAGTTGGATGTAAAAAAGCGATTTCAAAATTTTTGAATCGGTGTACATAGGCATTCCTCTTTTCCTTGTTTGTCGGCTTGTGAAGTCGTCCAAAATCCGAGAAGCCAAAACAATAAAAAAGCGAATTGCCCCTATCTTAAAAAATGAATTTTTGAATAAGATTTGATAAGCCGCACGGCGAGCAGCCAATGTTTGGCAGGCAGGAAAAAAGCCACACAGCAATGTGCGGCTTTTGGCATTATTTTTTGGATTTGTTCCTCTCCTCGATCGCCTGGCTGACCACGAAGGCCAAATCGTCGTTGCCAAACAGCGACAGGACGCCAAGGATAGTGGCGTCAGGGATTTCCTCTGCTTCCTCTTTGGGAACCGTATTTTCAAGCATTTGGGCCAGCAGTTGGTTTTCCCCTTGGGCGGGATAGGCTTGGGCGTACAGCTCGCGCGCATCCAAGCCGTGGTTGACGCACCACTGGGCAAAGACGAGGATCATCATTCCCTCATCGCGCTGATAAGCCTGGATGACTTGTTCTTCCATCTCTTTTCGGTTCATGGGCATCTCCTCTAACAATCGTGCGTGTCTTGTGCTTAATTGTAGAGAAGAGGACGAATGCCCGCAAGAAAAAAGAAGGGCAGTATCATGAGTTTCGCTTGCTGTGATTGGTCAGAACCGGAAGCACCCGGGTATCCTTTACCATTTGCGAATGGCAAAAGGGGCAGCTCGGGCTCTCGTCAAAGGAAAAGTTATCTCTCATCCAGCACGTACACCCATCATTGCTGCACGTCCACACATCTGTTTCCTCTTCTTCGACCGGAACAACTGCTTTCTTCGAGAAATACACATGAACTCCTCCTTTGCGGGGCATCGTGCTTTACAGCAACCTCTATTAATGTGTGATGGAAGGCCCGTGAATATACCAAGATTTTCTGTCTGCGCAAAAAGCTTCCTGGCCAGCCAACAGGCGCGCGAACGTCCCGCAAAAAAAGGCAACGGAGCATCGTCCGCTGCCTTTTTGGCAAAAGAGGGGTCACAACTGATCGGGAATTAAAATTTGTCCGGCCGATTCGTGGCTGGTGACGGCGAGCAAGATCGCCTTCGACAAAGTGTCGGGATGGTAAGGCTTTAGCAAATAGCCCTTTGCTCCCAAATCAAACGCTTTTTTCTTTTCCTCAAACGCGCTGGAAATGACGATCGGGATCGTCTTCAGCTCCGGGTTTTCCTGCATCGCCTCGATGACCTTCCAGCCGCTCTCGCCATCTTGCAAAATCAGGTCGAGCACGACCGCATCCGGACGCAGGCGGTAAATGGCGTCGAGCGCCTCCTGTGCCGTGGAAAAAGGATAGACTGCAAAGCCCAGCACGCTCGCCAGCGGGGTGCGCAACTCGTGGCTCACGGTGCTGACAAATTCGGATTTCATCTGGTCAATCTCGTATTCCTTCGTGATGTCCCGGTAAACCAGCAGCGTGCTCCACTTCCGCTGGTTGCGGTACAAAGGCTCCGCGTAGAGCTGGATGTACCGTTTGACAGGAGAGGTCAGTTCAAAGACGATGCTGTCCTCTTGCGCATCGCCTTCGCCCAGCGCGACTGCTTTGATGTACGGGATGAGACGGTTAGGCTCTGCCGTGCAGCTTTGCAGATGGGCGAAAAACGCCTCGATGTCAAAGTCCGATACGGCCTGCTCGCGATTGCAGCCAAGCAGCTCGCAAAACGTGCTGCTCACCTGGATCGTTCCGCCGTTGAGAGAGAGCAACTGTATGCCCTCCTGCACGGAGTCGAGCATTTCCTGCGTAATTTGCCGCTGCCTTTTCGTTTCCTCAAACATGGCGAGCTTGTCCAGGGCGAGCGAGACTTGCTTGGCCATGCCGATCAAGATGTGCTGCTCGTGCTCGGAGAACCTGCGGTCGATGCGGGCGAGAAATGATGCAAGCCACGACCTCCCTGTGCGAATCCAGTACCGGGAGATACAACTCGTAAGTGCGGGAACGAGCAGGGTGGAAGCCGCGCTCGCCCACTGTACTTTCACGGTTGACGACAAATGGCAGCCCGGTTTCCTTGATGCGGACAAATGGCCCGTCCTCGATCCCTTGCAGCAACTGGTCAAGCCCTTGCCGGGAAATGCCGAAGCTGGCGCAGCCGCGATCCGCGTACAACAGCACGATGACGCCTTTGTCTGCTTCCATGATTTCTACGGTGTTCGAAATAATGCTCGACGAAAGCTCCCTTTGTCCCATGTACTGGTGAGCGCGAGAACAAAGCGGTTCTTTTTCTCCAGATAGCGCTCGTTTTCCGCCATCAGCGCTTCTTCCTTGTGCTGAATCTGCCGCATCATGTAGTCGAGCGAGCGGGAGAGCTTGCCGATCTCATCCGCCCGTTCCAGGCCGTTCAACTGCGGCGTTTCTCCCTGAGCAAAGCGGTCGGCGTTAGCCGTAAGCTGTGTCAGCGGCCGCCCGATATCGCGCGTCGTTTTGATCGTCACCCAGATCAGGATCAACAGAGCCATTAGCACGTAAAAAACGAACCAGGAACTTTGGGCGGACAGCTCCTGGAACAAGAGCTGGTTTTGCGTCAGCATGAGCTGATGGTTGTCCTGCTGGTAGCGGGTAGCGTAGCTGATGAGATTGTTGACCTCCAAATTTACGCCGCTGGACGAGAACTTGCGCAAAGCTTCAAAATCGCCTGTCTGCGCGTAGCGGGAAGCGGTCGGGAACAGATTGCTGAAAAAATTGGCGACAAACGATTCGATCGGCGCGTGATGCTTTCACGGACGTATTTCCGAAGCCGAGTCATGCGAGCATGTCCTCCACCTTACGGGCGAGCTCCAGCGGGCTGAACGGCTTGGGCATGAAATCATCGGCTCCGGCGGCGCGCATTTTTTCCTGTTCCGCATGCTGGCTTTCCGCGGAAAGAATGAGAACCTTCACCGCTTGCTTGTCCGTCATCTGCTTCATCCGGGTCAACACCTCAAAGCCGGTCAGCTTGGGCATCATGTAATCCAAAATGAGTAAATCGTACTGATTGTGGCTGATTTTTTGCAGCGCTTCCTCACCGTCGCAGGCGATGTCGAGCAGATGCTCTTCATCCTCCAGCGTATCGCCAATGAGCATCCGCAGTACGGCTTCATCTTCAGCCAGTAATATCATTGCCATTTTTTCTTCCTCCATCTGGTATTGCCTACATCATTCGCTTGACTAGCCGCTTGATGCGCGCTTCCAGCTCTTTCGTGCTGAAAGGCTTCGTCATGTAGTCGTCAGCGCCGAGCTGCAGGGCTTGGGCAATATCTTGTTCGCCGCTGCGGCCTGTCAGCATGAGCACCGTGTACTGCTTGCTGTTCGGCAGGTTGCGGATGCGCCGCAGAACGTCCAGCCCGTCCATTTGCGGCATGATCCCGTCCAAAATGATGAGATACGCTTCCGGCCCCTGATGCCAGGAAGATGCAAAAAAGGCAGCCCCTTCGTGGTACGTCCGGATGTCCGAGTGAATCCAGCCGTCCAGGCTTGCCCGCGCCGAGTCGGCGAGGACGGCGCAGATCAGCGGATCATCGTCAATAATGGCGACTTTCAGCTTCACCGTGCGCGTATCCGGATCAGCGCTGCGCACAGCCGCTTCAATCCGGCAGCGCCCCGCATTTTTGGCAGAGTATAACGCCGTATCCGCAGCGTCGATCCAGTAGGCGAGCGGCTTTTGCGCATCCTCAATTTGCACGACGCCAGCGGAAAAGCTCAGCGAAAACGTCCCTTCGGAAGCTTCGAAGGAGAGGTCGCGAAAATCGCGCAGCATTCGTTCCAGCCGCAACTGTGCTTCCTGTACCGACGTCCGCGGCATGAGCAGAATAAATTCTTCCCCGCCATACCGGAAAAAGACGTCTTGCTTCTCCGCGCTTCCCCGGATGAACGCGGCGAAGCGGCTCAGTACGACGTCGCCTACCAGGTGCCCGTAAGTATCATTGACCTTTTTGAAATGATCGATGTCCAGAAAGGCCAGCGAAAAGGGCGCGTGGCTCCGCATGGAATCCGCAAGCAGCTTCTGGTACGTATCCGCGAGGCAATTGCGGTTGTACACGCCGGTCAATTCATCGAGAAACAAAATTTTATCCATCCACCGTTTTCTTCTGAGCTGTCTTTCCAGCCGGACGGTTAGTTCTTCCAGGTCAAGCGGCTTGCACATGACATCGTCGGCACCCAGCCGATAAGCGCGCAGGCGCGTTTCCCGATCGCAGTCAATGCTGATAATCGTCGTCGGGACGTATTGCTTTTTAATTTTTTCACTGAGCGTTTGCATGACTTGAAAGCCGCCTGTTTCGGGAATGTTCAGGTCGAGAATCAGGCAATCCGGGTTGAGGTCGTGGAAGTAGTCGAGTGCCTTGTGAGGATAAACAGTAGCGATGACGGACCAGTTTTGCTTCTCCAAATATTCTTTTAGGTACATCAGCAACGTCACGTCGTCGTCTAAAATGAGCAGGAGAGGCTGATTGTCGTAGGTAGACTCTTGCGGTAGCGTGGGGTCCTCCAAAAGAATTTCCTGCTCGGGACGATGCTCGTAACACAAGGCGATGAGCTCTTGCAAAAAGTCACGCCACTCGTGCGTTGGCCAAGGTTTCGCATCCTGCTGGTCCAACTGCTCCAACAGCGTCTGCGCCAGCTCGGACAAATCGGCAAGACCGATCGTTCCGGCTGTGCCTCTCAACGAGTGAACAAAGCGGTACAGCTCTTCGTGGGAGACCGGCCCCTCCTGTGCGAGCCAGGCTTCAAACTGCTTGTGGACTTGAAAAAGAAGTGTGTCTCTATACTTCATCATGCCGCATTATCCCCCTGTTTTTCGGGAAGGCCCGAGCCAGTCGCAAAGACTGTCGGGCCAGGCTCATAAAAGGTATTGTACATCTAACTAGGTGGAAGTGTACCATATCAGGAGGGGTTCTCCAATGAAAGGATTGCGTTTGGAGGAAGGAAAAGGGCAGGCCGTGACAACTCTGTTACAAGCTAGTTGCGCAAGGAAAAGCCTTCTTCTTTCAGGTACTGTTCGGCTTCTACGTAAGACTCGAAGGAAGCCTCCAGGTTCATGCCGTGGTAGACGTTCCACAGCGTGTCTTCCTGCTGCAGCAGCAGCGTGCGATTTTGCTTGTCGACCCAGGTTTGCTCGAGTGGCTCGTTTGCTTCCGCCTTTGGCTGCGGCTCGCGTTTGACAGAGAGCGACTGGATGGAAGCCTCGATGATCGTGCGCAATTCCTCTGCGGAGAAGTCGCGAATGTTGACGTAGCCTTTGTCGTCTTTGGGATAGCCCTTCAAAAAGCCTGCGAATACGAAGCCGTTGCCATTCGGATGCAGATGGTAAACGACTGTCTTTTTGTCGTGAAGACTTGCCTCGTAGTGAAAATTGACCCGCTTGAGCGAGACGTTGTTTCGGGTCAGTTGTGGAAATGATTCAATGATCGCCAGTTTTTCTTCAAAAGTAAGCATGGATTCCTCCGATGAGAAAAGTTTTGTTTGTCGATTATATCATAGGTGGGACAAAGAACGAAAAAGTCATCGAACGAGGAAAGGAGGGACTGCCATGAACGGGAAAAACCGCAAAGACATTGCCCCTGGCCTGGAGGTCGACATCGTGTTGAAGCAGGATCAGCGCACAGGCAAGCGGACGCGCGGAATCGTCAAGGACATCCTGACAAATTCGAGTACGCATCCGCACGGCATCAAGGTGCGCCTGACCGATGGACAAGTCGGCAGAGTGCAGGAGATTATCCGCAAAGGGGAGTAAGGGCCAAAAGACGGGATGCAGCCACAAGGGCGCGCCCGTTTTTTTATTTGCAACGAGTTCGCGCCGAAAGGACAGGCCAGTCTAGCTGCGCTCGGCCAGTTCAAATTCGGCGACGGTCAATTTGGCATAGCCCGGCCATTCCATGACGCTTCCGAGCGTCAGCGGCGCTTGTCCGAAGTCTTCCGGCACGTCGTCCCACTGCCTGATAAAATGCGGATGAATCAAGACTTCCCAGACTTTTTCGGGCGCGGCATGAATGACGACTTCATGAGAAACCAGAAGTGACGTAGACAAGGGGGAGTCCTCCTTTGGGGTAGGGCGTATTTGTTTCTTCTATATTATCATGATTCACTGCCTCCATCGAAGCGGGGCCGCTGAGCCTGTTAGTTGCCGCAGCCGGAAAGCAAGCAAAAAAACCGTCCCATCCGGACGGTTTCTTCGGCGTAGCCAGGAGTGGCTAGCGGTACGTATCGTGCGTAGGAGTAAACAGGTCCTCCGTGGAATCGCGCACCAAAATGAACGGGTCAATGTTCCCGAGGCCATGCAGGCAGGCGTTGTGGTGGGCGATGATTTGCTCGGCGGCCAATACGGCGTTGTCAGTCGTCGAGTGCCCGTCCCGGACGAGCGTGACGTCATAGCCGAGCGTCGTCGCTCTGCGGCAGGCGCTGTCGACACAATACTCCGTTTTGCAACCCGTAATGACGAGATGGTTGATTCCGAGAAACTGCAACTGGTCATGCAGGTCGGTTCCGTGAAAAGCATCCGTGGCTTGCTTCAGGACGACTGTTTCGGTCGGGAGCGGCGCCAGCTCCGGGTGGATGGCGAAAGCGTCAGCCCCGGCTTCGGCGACATCGGTATCCTGCACGTACAGGACCGGAATCGCCCGCTTCCACGCTTCCTTCCTGACCTTTTTGATCGTCGTGACGAGCGCGGCGTTTTGAAAAACGGGGCCAATCGCCGGGCCATCGACAATCCCTGTCTGTGCATCAACAATCAGAAGCGCTGTTTTGCGAATCATCCTGTTCCTCCTCAAAATAACGGGGGGCTAACGAAGCAGACCCCCCATTTCCACGTTTGTTTTTTTCGTGCATGTATGAAAAAGTCGCTTTGTTTGCTTGTTCATCACGATCCGCTCCTTTCTCGGAGTCAGGCTGGGCCAGTCATTTGCGTCGTGCCCGCTTTCGTCATTGTAACACAACCGCTGCCAATATTCAGATTTTTCCATCGGTCACATCAAAAAAAGACTCACCCCTTACTGACTGCCAGTCAAGAATGAGTCTTTTTCGCTGCGCCAAGCTGCTTTACGAATCGCTTTCTTTTTTTGGTACAAACTGAAAAATATCGTGGGATTCAAAGGCGTCAATCAGTCGCGACAGCCACAAGTAATACTCCAGGCCGTTTTCAATCCGGCTGATGCTCAGCTCGACGCGCGCCCTCAGCTCATCGGACAAATCCTCGGACTGCTGGAGGGTGCGCAGCTCGTGTAGCGATTTTTTCAGGCTGTGCACGTTTTGCTCGCTGGCATGGCGCCACTTCACGGAGAACAGATCAATGAAGTTTTGGTACCAGTCCAGATTGACTTCGTAGTGGTCTTTGCGCGTTCCTTTTTTCCATATCTTTTCTACCATATTTAAGTCCATCAAGGTGCGAACGCCGGTGCTCATGCTGGTCTTGCTCATTCCCAGCGCTTCTCCCATCTCATCCAGCGTCATTGACTTGTCCTGAAACAGCAGCGTGCCATACAACAGCCCGGTCGACATCGTGATGCCGTACAAATCCATGTTGCGGGCCAACGTTTCAATCACGCGTTCCTGAGCCTTTTCGAGGATTTTTTCCTGATTCGTTTCCATTTTGAAAAAAGCAGCTCCTCTAGTCATTTTACCTGACTAGAATTGTACGTTTCCGCAAGCAAAAAGTAAATGGAGATATCAAACAGTATATACGAGATATACTGCGAATACAGAAAGAAAAGTACGTAAAGTTTTTTCTGAACGCTGAAAATGCCCGATTATCGAGTCTCATCCAGTTTGAGGTAAAAAACAGGGCTGGTTACAATTGTAAGGGTAATGAACAGTCCGGATACGGGCGTAACAGTTGGAGGTGACCATATGCCCAAGATCAAAGTAGAGAATTTGACCAAAATCTTTGGACGACAGCCCCAACGCGCACTGCCCCAGGTGAAACAGGGGAAGACCAAACAGGAAATATTGAAGGAAACGGGTCTTACCCTTGGGGTGAACCAAGCGAGTTTTGAGGTGCATGCCGGCGAAATTTTCGTCATCATGGGGCTTTCGGGTAGCGGGAAGTCGACGCTGGTTCGACTCTTGAACCGGCTGATTGAGCCGACAGAAGGCAGAATCCTGATTGACGGTACGGATATCGTCAGCATGAACACAGAGCAGTTGCAGCAGGTCAGAAGAAAGAAGCTCGGGATGGTGTTTCAAAAGTTTGCCCTGTTTCCGCACAGGACCGTCCTGGAAAACGCAGCGTATGGCCTGGAAATCCAGGGAATGCCCAAAGCTGAGCGCGAAGCCAAGGCAAAAGCGTCACTGGAGTTGGTCGGTCTGGCAGGCTGGGAAGCAAGCTATCCCGATCAACTCAGTGGGGGAATGCAGCAGCGCGTCGGTCTGGCGCGTGCACTTGCCAATGAGCCGGATGTGCTTCTGATGGACGAAGCATTCAGCGCACTGGACCCGCTTATTCGCAAGGACATGCAGGATGAGCTGCTGGAATTGCAAAGCACGATGCAAAAAACGATTATTTTCATTACGCACGACCTCGATGAAGCGCTGAAGATCGGGGACCGGATCGCCTTGATGAAGGACGGCGCCATCGTGCAGATCGGCACTCCGGAAGAAATCATGACCAATCCGGCCAACGAATACGTGGAGCGCTTCGTGGAAGACGTCGACCGCTCCAAGGTGTTGTCTGCGGAGAACGTCATGAAGCGGGCAGAGACGATCACCCTGGACAAAGGGCCGCGCGTCGCCTTGCAGATGATGCGGGACCGCGGCGTATCCAGCCTGTACGTGGTCGACAGGAAGAAAACGCTCCTGGGCGTGTTGACCGCAGACGCCGTCAGCGAAGCGAAGGCACAAGGAAAATCGCTGGAAGGCGTACTGCGCACAGAAGTGCCGAAAGTCGGCCCGCAGACGCTGCTCAATGAACTGTTTGACCTGGTTGCTTTTTCCGATATTCCGGTGGCGGTGACAGGTGAACAGGATCGCCTTTTGGGCGTCATCGTAAAAGGCGCCGTACTGGGCGGTTTGGCAGGAAAAGTGAACCAGGAATCGCCGCTGCCGGCAAATGAAGAAGGGCAGGTGGATGAATGATGGATCAACTTTTTCCGAAGCTGCCCCTCGATAGCTGGGTAGAAACCATCGTAGACGGACTGGATGAGCATTTGGGCTTTTTGTTCGATTTTATTTCGACTTGCATTGGCGGGACGGTCGATTTCTTCAATCTGATTTTGACCGGACTGCCGTTCTGGGTGATTATCATTTTGCTGACGTTGCTGGCGTACCGCGCCGGGAAGCTGTCTATCGCTCTTTTTACTTTCATTGGACTTCTCTTGATTCAAAACCTGGGTTATTGGGAGCATTCAATGGAAACACTTGCGCTGGTGCTGACCGCCGGGCTCATCTCGATCATCATCGGGATTCCCGTGGGAATCTGGTGCGCGAAGAGTGAATCCGTGCAAAGAGTCGTGACGCCGTTGCTCGATTTTATGCAGACGATGCCTGCATTTGTGTACTTGATTCCCGCGATCTTTTTCTTCGGTCTGGGAAAGGTGCCGGGTGTTATCGCTTCGGTCATTTTCGCGATGCCGCCGACGATCCGCCTGACCAACCTGGGTATTCGCCAGGTGCCGGCGGACTTGATTGAGGCGACAGAGGCGTTCGGTTCGACCTATTGGCAAAAGCTGACGAAGGTGCAGTTGCCGATCGCGAAAACGACGATCATGGCGGGGGTCAACCAAAGCATCATGCTGGCGCTGTCCATGGTCGTCATCGCTTCGATGATTGGAGCGAAAGGACTTGGCGCGGACGTCTATCGCGCCGTGACGCAGATCAAGATCGGAGAAGGCTTCGAGGCGGGACTGGCGATCGTCATTATGGCGATTTTGCTGGACCGCATCACGCAAGGGGTAGGAAAGAGAAAAAAAGCGTAGGAGGGGTTTTCATGAAAAAAGCAACCTGGAAAGGATTGGCCGTCGCACTGGGACTCAGTATGGTGATGGCGGGCTGCTCAAGCGCTGGAACTCCACAAGGCAATGAACCATCCGGCGGCGACACTGGCTCGGCAGCATCCGGCAGCGTAGGAGCGACTGTCGACCATAAAATTATCGGGATCGACCCGGGTGCCGGACTGATGAAGGCGACGGAAAAAGTCCTCAGCGAATACGAGTTGAAAGACTGGGAGCTGGTGGAAGGCTCCAGTGCCGCGATGACGGCTGCCCTGACGCAAGCGTACAAGGACAAGAAGCCGATTATCGTCACGGGCTGGACACCGCACTGGATGTTCTCCAAGTTCGAGATGAAGTACCTGGAAGACCCGAAAGGCATTTACGGACAAGACGAGCAAATCCACACGATCGTGCGCAAAGGCTTGAAGGAAGAACAGCCGAGCGCCTACGCTTTCCTCGACAAGTTTGCCTGGACGCCTGCTGACATGGAAAAAGTCATGCTGGACATCGAAAACGGCAAAAAGCCGGAGGAAGCAGCAGCCGAGTGGGTGAAAAACAACGAGGCTACCGTAAACAAATGGGTCGAGGGCGTTCAGCCTGTCAACGCCCAAAAGCTGACGCTTGCCTATGTAGCCTGGGATTCCGAGATCGCCAGCACGAACGTGGTGAAAACTGTCCTGGAGCAAAAGCTGAACTATAAAGTGGAGCTGAGCCAGGTCGAAGCAGGCCCGATGTGGGTAGGCGTAGCGAACGGCGACGTGGACGGCATGGTTGCCGCATGGCTGCCAACGACACATGCGGACTACATGGAGAAGCTCGGCAAAGACGTAGAGGACCTCGGACCAAACCTGGAAGGAACCAAGCTGGGCCTGGCCGTGCCGACTTATATGGATATTACGTCGATTGAGGATTTGAAGAAGTAACGAAGAAAGCCAGCGTCGCAGGGGAGTCATTCCTGCGAGGCTGGCTTTTTTTATGTAAGAAGAAAGGTGAGTTAAAAATTTGTAATTATTAATTTATTTTTCTTTTATTTACAAAAAGAGAGTATTTTTTTACTATTTAGTTGGTGGTATTTTTATCCATCAATAACTTTTATTAGGGGTGTAAGAAGCGTGGAGAAAGAAATTGTTCGCGGAGCAAACAAGGAAATCATTGGGGATGGAGGCATGTTAGGAATTTCGAAGTTTGGGGTTGGTTCAAATTTCAATACTATTCAATCTCTGACAGATAAAAATAAGGGGGGCCGATTGTGCGCTTCTTCCTCTTCTTCAAGTAGTGGTGCTGCCACTATCGGTAAAAATAACCGATAATTCTTATTTTACTGGGGAAGACATCGTTTCCACATGAAGTTTATTAAGCCAAATTCAAAATGGAGCTTATTGACAACAATAGTTACCCGCTATTTTGAATTTGGCTATCTACATAACTTTTAAAAGAGTAGAACAAAAAATAAAATGATGGTGAATTAATATGACTTCTAATTATCGGATCAACAGATTTCTGTGTCATTCCTTACAGAATGGAGATGTAGTAGTTCAAACTGCAAATGGAGTAATGAAGATTCATGATAAAGATCTCATTGATTTAATTCAATCGTGGGATCGAACGGGCAAGAAAGAAATTTCAGAGTCTGTGCTTGAACAAATTTTCAAAGAAGAAAAAGAGGAGGTTATTGGTTTTCTAGCAAGCAATGGGTTAATACGTACAGTGAAAGAAAAAATGCTCCGAATAGATTCCGTTACTATTATGACCAATGATGATTTTTTAAGGTCAATATTAATGAATACATTAGTTGAAGATTTTCAAGAGAATCTGGCAATCACGTCACTTTCAGTTGATGACATGCAGCCTTGCGAGGAAAATGAATTATCCCTTGTATTTCTAAATCCCTATAACAAAAGTTTAGGAAAAAGAATCAGGGATAGACATATGGAATCAAGCAACTCTTATTTATTGATGAGTTATATATACAACAATAAATTTTATATGGACTCGCTTTATAACCGTAATTGGGTTAATCCATGTCATTGTTGCCATATAGGTCATATTGAATCGCATATGAGAATTGGAAGTGCTGATAATTTAACTTATCAGCAAGTCATTGACATGCTTTATTCTCTGGAGGAAGACATCAAAATCGGCGTTCCTTTAACCAATAGCCAACGAGTTATTATTGCATCATGTTTGATTAAGCGTATGCAATTACTTTTTCATGATTTTACTTACTCAAAAATTCATCATGAAGATATTAATAGAGCGATGGTCATGAAACTGGATAATTTTAAAATATATGAAGATACTTCGATTCATTGGGAGTTGTGTGATTGTTATGAATAACATAAGTGAAGATTTATTAGGATGTGTCTGAAAACTCATTATTGAGTTAGTTTAAAGATGGACGCGACATATACAAACGCTAGGAATGATTTGGCCAGCTTGTCGTAACGAGTAGCGATTCGTCGAAAATGTTTGATTTTATTG
>NZ_BAAIYG010000044.1:0-22139 GCF_057543335.1 Brevibacillus sp. YAE8 | reverse complement strand
GTACTTCTCTCAGTGTAAAACAGAGGAAGAGCTTCTTCAAGCCATTGATGAATACATATGGTTCTATAACCATGAACGTTTCCAGAAAAGATTAAACCAGTGTGCCCCGGTTGAATACCGAGTCAAATTGGCTGCTTAGGCTTTTTAGTGTGTGTCTACTTGACAGGGGTAAGTGCACGACTCCGGTTTTTTCGTTTGCTTGGCTATTTGGTAAGGGAAGGGCCTTGCAGATGACGCAGAATCGCCATCAGATCCAGCTCGCCCAGCCCTTCCTCCAGCGCTTGACGATAGGTTGCCTGCGCCGATTCCGCCAGCGGCGTAGACACGCCAGCCTCGCGGGCCAGGCGCAGGTCTTTGGCCATATGCTTCAAGGCAAAAGCCGCAGGATAGTCGTCTGCGAGAATCGAGGCCGCTTTGCCGCGAATCAGCGGAGTGCCTACAGCGCTTTGCGAAATAATCTCCAGCATTTGCTCCGTCTCAATCCCGAGCGAGCGGGCGAACAGCAGCGTTTCCGAGACGCCCTGAACGGTGATGCCGAGCAGGAGATTGATCGCCAGCTTGGCAGAGGTGCCTGCGCCGTTTGGTCCCAGGTAAATGGCGGCCTTGCCGAGCTTGTCCAAGAGCGGCTTCGCTTCGTCGTAGTCCGCTTTTTCGCCGCCAACCATGATGACGAGCTGAGCTTCTTTAGCCGGACCGACACTGCCTGAGACCGGGGCGTCGAGAAAACGCAGCCCGGCTTTTTTCGCCTGCTCCGCCAGAAAACGGGACGTCTCCGGCGCAATCGTGCTCATGTCAATCGCCAGCTTGCCGGATACACGCGCGGACAGCACGCCGTCTGCTCCCGTGTAGATCGCTTTTACCGCCTCGTCGTCGCTGACCATCGTAAACAGTACGTCGCATTCCTCTACGAGCCGGGGCAGGGACGCCACCTGCTTCGCACCGAGGGCGACCAGCGGAGCCGCCTTGTCCGGGGTGCGGTTCCAGACGCTCACGTCATAGCCTGCCGCCAGCAGATTGCCCGCCATCGGTACGCCCATATTGCCCAAGCCAATCCAACCTACGATCATGTCTGATTACTCCTTTTCGTCGCTGTGTTCTCCGACCTGTTTTTGTACAAGCTCCTTCAGCGCGGCGTGCTTGGACGATGTCATGGCAAACAGCTCGTCAAAGCCGCCCGGCAAGGTTTTGTCGAGGACGCGCAGCCCTTCCTCGGTAATTCCGCCTTTGGTAGCGACGCGCTCGATCAGTTGGTCGAAGCCAAGCTGTTCGTTTTTCAAAAGCAAAGCCGTTCCCAGCATCGTCTCCACGAGGATGCTGCGGGCTGCCTCAATCCCCAGCTCCGGCGTTTTGCGAACAGCCGCCTGGGCGAAAGAATCGAGAATCCCCGCGATCAGTCCCGGCGCACTGCTGCTCAAAATCGTCGCCGTCTCGATTTCGGCATCGGTAACCACCTGTACCGTGCCGATGGCAGACAGCAGAGTAAGCAGATGCTCGCGCTGTTCGGCGCTCACTTTGCCGCTGTTTGTCAGCAGCGATACCCCGTGCAGCTCCGAGGAAGTGACGGTCGGAATCACTTTGCTGACTGGCCCGGCGTGGACGGTTTCCACATCCGCGATACTGACCCCGGCAGCGACCGAGACGATATGCTTGTCGGCAGCAACCGACAGCCCGCGTAAAACAGGCAAGACGTCAAGCGGCTTCGTGCAGAGGAAAATCAGCTCCGCCTGCTCGCATAGCGCTTGCGCGGTCGCCGCGACGGTCACGCCGTATTCCGCTTGCAGCTTGTCTGCCTTTGCTTGCGTCCGGTTGAAGACGAGCACGTTTTCCGGCTGGATCGCTTCGCTTTTGCAAAACGACTTCACAAGCATTTGCCCCATGCTTCCTAATCCGATAATCCCGATGCGCATGTACAAAACCTCCCGTCCCATTGTAACGCAAGTCAACATAAAAAGGTACAGCCTCCCGTTGTGGAAGAGGCTGTACCTTTTGTCTGTCGTAGTAAACGTTTTTTTGTACCTGCGATTAGTCGTCGGAGCTTCTGAAGATCATGATGTACTTGGCAAGCTCGAGAACAGAGATCAGAGCGGCTGCCACGTAGGTCAGAGCGGCGGCGCCGAGCACCTTGCTCGCTCCGCGTTCTTCCTCGTTGCGGATGAAGCCCATTTTCAGCATCAGCTCTTTGGCACGGCTGCTCGCGTTAAACTCGACTGGCAGCGTGATGAGCTGGAAGGCAACAGCGCCGGAGAAGAAAATAATCCCGATCAATAGCAGACCCGTCATTTTGAAAAAGAAGCCAGCGAGCAGCAAGAGCGGCGCAACACCGGATACCAGGTTGACCACCGGGAAAATGCGGTGGCGCGCTACCAGCATCGGATACGATACTTTGTGCTGGATGGCATGGCCGACTTCGTGACAAGCAACGGACAACGATGCGATGGAGTTGCCGAAGTAGACAGGATCAGACAGGCGAACCACACGGGACATCGGATCGTAGTGGTCGGTCAGCGTGCCCGGAATATGTTCGACCGGAACGTTGGTCAAGCCGTTTGCATCGAGCATCCGCCGCGCCGCTTCCGCCCCGGTAAGGCCGGAGGAAGTAGGGACCTCCGCGTACTTGTTAAAGGTTCCCTTTACGCGGAATTGAGCCCAGAGCGACAGTCCGAATGCAATGAGAATCAGAAAATCCATCGGGTGAAAAAACATTGAGCACTCACTCCTCGTTTTTATCTACGAAATATGCACAATAGCAGTTCCTTACACATTTTGTCCCATATCCATGTATACGAATAAGTGTCATGGCAGTTTCACTATTTTTATTGTACAATCTCTGACCAATCTTGACAATATCATCGTCGACTTATATGTGCTGGACCAAACGGGCAAAAGCATAAAAAAAGCAGACACATCCTCTGGCGGGAATGTGTCTGCCTGGCACGCCTAGCGATCGTGGTTTTGCGTTTTGTGATGCTCGGTCTTGCGCGGATTTTGGAAGCCGACGACTTCGAGCATCTTGCTGCTCGCTTTGGAATCCAGCGTCTTTTCCGGAGCTTGCGGGTACGTCTTTTCGCCTTTTGACACCTAGATCGCCTCCTCGCGATGATACTCTCGTGCAGTCGTTAGTATCTCCAAAAAGCAGGGGAGCGGGCTTGGCAATGCTTGTCTTGCCGTCAGGCGCACACATTTTTCGCCAAGCTACGCGTTCAACTGGGCGAAGGCGCGGTCGACAGCCGCAATCGTTTCCCGGATGTCGTCCTCCGTGTGAGCGGTGGTGATGAACCACGCCTCGTATTTGGAAGGCGCGAGGCAGATGCCTTCGTCCAAAAGGAGGCGGAAGAAGCGGGCGAACAGCTCGCCATCGGCTTTTTGCGCGGCATCGTAGTCGCGGACTGGCTCGTCCGTAAAGTAAACCGCCATAGCTCCTTTGACGCGGTTGAGCTGAATGGTGACGCCGTGCTTGCTCGCCGCGTCGCGAATGCCTTTTTCCAAAAGCGCACCGAGTCGCTCGAACTCATCGTACACGCCAGGCTGCTTCAGCACTTCCAGGCAAGCGATTCCGGCGCGGATGGAAGCGGGATTGCCCGCCATTGTCCCTGCCTGGTAGGCTGGACCGAGCGGCGCGACCTGCTCCATAATATCGCGGCGTCCGCCATACGCGCCAATCGGCAAGCCGCCGCCGATGATTTTTCCGAGCGCGGTCAGGTCAGGTGTTACACCCAGCAAGTTTTGCGCCCCGCCGTAGCAGAAGCGGAATGCGGTAATAACCTCGTCGTACACAACGAGCGCACCTGCTTCGTGCGCGATGCGGTTTACTTCTTCCAAAAAGCCTGGCTCCGGCGTGACGATACCGAAGTTGCCGACGATTGGCTCGACCAGCACGCACGCTGTTTCGCTACCCCACTTGCTCATCGCTTCGGCAAACGCGCCGATGTCGTTGAACGGAACGGTAATCACTTCGTTGGCGATGCTTTGCGGAATGCCGGCGCTGTCCGGGATGCCCAGCGTGGAAGGTCCAGAGCCTGCCGCGACGAGCACGAGATCGGAGTGCCCGTGGTAGCAGCCCGCGAATTTGATGATTTTCACGCGTCCGGTGTAGGCACGAGCCACGCGAATGCACGTCATGACGGATTCCGTACCGGAGTTGTTGAAGCGGATGCGCTCCATCGACGGGATCGCTTCGCGGATCATGTTGGCAAAAGTTACTTCCCACGGAGTCGGCGTCCCGTACAGCGTGCCGTTCGCCGCCGCTTCGCAGATCGCTTTGGTTACATGCGGATGGGCGTGGCCTGTAATGATCGGGCCATACGCCGCCAAATAGTCAATATATCGGTTGCCGTCCACGTCCCAGAAATACGCGCCCTGGGCACGCTCCATCGTCACGGGCGCTCCCCCGCCTACGGCCTTGAAAGAACGGGAAGGGCTGTTTACCCCACCGAGAATGACATCCATGGCTTGTTCGTGCAGCAGCGCGGATCGTTCACGTTTCATGCGTTTTTCCCTCTTTTCTTTTCGAAAAAGTCCTTCATTATCTTAACACAGCCAAAGACACCTGAATATGGATGGGGAGCTATAGCTGGAAAAAAGGAAAAATGATACAATTTTCAAGCAAATCACTACACATAAAAGGCGGTAGTTCACCATGAAACTTGAGTGCATCTCCATCAAAGGAAGCGGCAATACCAATGAGGAAGCCTATGTGATTTCCCAGACCGGGCAGGTGTACGCGGTGATTGACGGCGTGTCGTCGCTTGTTCCGTACGAAAACCGGGCCGGGCAAACCGGAGGAGCGATTGCGGCAGAGTTGGTGAAAAGGCAGCTTGAGGCGATGCCCCACGATGCGGTTTTGCCCGATTACCTGGCGCGCGTAAACGAGCAATTGCGCGAGCAGATGCGCGAAGGCGGCGTCGATCTGGCGAAAAAAGAAGCGCTGTGGGGAGCGGCGTGCGCGGTCGTCCGCGTGAAAGACAACTGCCTCGAATACGCCCAGAGCGGAGACTGTATGATTTTTGCCGTCTACGAGGACGATGCGGTGCGGCCGCTGACCTACCCGCAAGTCCGCTTGCTGGAGCAACAGGCACTGGCAAGCTGGGAAGCAGGGATTCGCGAGGGGCTGTCCACCCGCGTCGAGTTGCGCGAGCGATGTATGGAGATCCTGATTCATAACCGCTACCAGGCGAATGAACCAGGAGGCTACGGTGTTTTGAACGGCGATCCCGCCTGCGCGGATTTTGTGGAGTATGGACGGGTTAACCGGGCGGGGGTAAAAGCGCTGGTGCTGGCAACCGATGGACTTTTCATGCCGGCTGCTTTCGGCGGTGACGAGCCAGGCTGGGAGGAAACGGCGCTGCCGATCTTCCGCAAAGGATTGCAGCGCTATGCAGATGAACTGATTGCGCTGGAAAACAGCGACCCGGAATGCATTCGCTACCCCCGCTTCAAAAAGTCGGACGACAAGACAGGGATTGTCCTGTTTTTGCGCTGATAGTTTGCTACAGTTTGCCTTTTGCACATTTTCACATGCTCGTATACACTAACAGTTGTTATTTGAAGCAAGCCAAAAAGGACGGTTTTCCATGATCCAAGTGAAGCATTTGCAAAAGGAGTTCCGCATCCACCAGGCCAGATCCGGCCTCGGGGGTGCTTTTCGTGACTTGTTCAGCCGCGAGTACAAGACAGTCAAAGCGGTGAATGACCTTTCTTTCACCGTGGAAGAGGGCGAGATGTTCGCCCTGATCGGGGAAAACGGCGCCGGGAAATCGACGACCATCAAGATGCTGACGGGCATTTTGACCCCGAGCGACGGCGAGATCGTCATCAACGGCTACGTCCCGTTCAAACAGCGCGAGGAATACGTGCGCTCCATCGGCGTCGTCTTCGGGCAGCGCTCACAGCTTTGGTGGGATTTGTCCCCGTTGGAGTCGTTTCGCCTGCTAAAAAGCGTCTACAAGGTCGACGAGACAGAGGGCGAAAAGTGGCTCGCGCGCTTGATCGAGGAGCTGGAAATCAGCCCGTTCGTCAGCCAGCCGGTGCGCAAGCTGAGCCTCGGCCAGCGGATGCGCTGCGAGGTAGCGGCTTCCTTGATCCACAAGCCGCGGCTGTTGTTCCTCGACGAGCCGACAGTCGGGCTGGACGTGCTGGTGAAGCAAAAAATCCGCGAGTTTTTGCGCAATCTGAACGAGACGGAAAACATGACCATCCTGCTGACCACGCACGACGTTTCCGACATCGAGGCGCTCTGTAAACGGGTGCTGGTCATGGACAAAGGCAAGCTGATCTTCGACGGCCTGCTCAGCGACCTGAAGGAAAAGTGGGGCAATGGCACAGAGATTTCCTTCCAGATGAAAAAGCGCACCTCCGCAGCCGAACTGCGCCAGACACTCGGCGAAATGCCGTGCGAAGTCACGCAGGAAAACGACTTCACCCTGAGCGTCAAGGTGCCGCAAAGCCAGGAAATGCTGCCGTTCGTCCTGTCCACGGTTATGTCGTCGTTCGAGGTCAGCGACGTGAAAATTATGGAGACGAGCACAGAGGACATCGTCCGCAACATTTACCAGGTAGATACAGAGGTGCGGGACCATGCATAGGCTCTACATGGAACTGATCCGCATGCGGTTTTTGACCATGCTCGCCTACCGGGTGAACTACTACAGCGGCATCATCATTTACGCGATCAACATCGGGGCCTACTACTTTTTGTGGGGCGCCATCTACGGCGACCAGCAGCAGCTTGGCGGGCTATCGGTCGAGCAGATGACCTCCTACGTGGCGATCGCCTGGATGTCGCGCGCTTTTTACTTTAACAACATTGACACGGAGATCGCCCAGGACGTTCGCGAGGGCAAGGTCGCCATCGAAATGATCCGTCCCTACAACTACTTGTCGGTGAAAACGGCGCAGGCGTTCGGGGAAGGGATTTTCCGCTTTCTGTTTTTCGCGGGGCCGGGGATTTTTCTCATCAGCCTGATTATTCCCTTTCACTTCCCGGCGACCGCGACCGGCTGGGGGCTGTACCTGCTCAGTCTGATGTTCGCTTTTCTCATTAATACGCAGATTAACCTGCTGACGGGTCTGTTCACGTTTTTCCTGTTCCGCAACGACGGGATGATGCGGGCGAAGCGGGTCGTCGTCGATCTGATGTCCGGCCTCGTGCTGCCGATCA
This sequence comes from Brevibacillus sp. YAE8, assembly GCF_057543335.1. Taxonomy (NCBI): domain Bacteria; kingdom Bacillati; phylum Bacillota; class Bacilli; order Caryophanales; family Paenibacillaceae; genus Brevibacillus; species Brevibacillus sp. YAE8. Next base: position 14,983 of record NZ_BAAIYG010000044.1, on the reverse strand, counting down.
GCTTTTTTCCCGGCTGGGCGCAGACCGTCATGGGCTTTCTGCCGTTTCAGGCCGTCAACTACTATCCGAGTCTGATTTTTACCGGAGCGATTACCCCTGGACGGGCCTGGGAATTGATCGGCTTTCAGGCGATCTGGATGGTTGTCATTCTGGTCCCCATCCTGGTTTTGTGGCGTATGGCCCGAAATCGGCTGGTCGTGCAAGGAGGGTAGACGATGCAAAACGTGAAACATATTATCGGCATTTTTGCCGACTACCTGGGCCAGTATTTCAAGACGAGGCTTGCCTATCGGGCTGACTTTCTCGGGGAGCTTGTGTCCAACCTCGTTTCCGAGTTGATTAACCTCGTGTTCATCATCGTCGTGTTCACGCACGTCCCGATGATGAAAGACTGGACGCGGGACGAAATCATTTTCATTTACGGGTTCTTTTTGGTGCCGTATGCGCTGTTCTCGATGTTTTTCGGCTTTTGGGACTTCAACGAGCGCTACATCATCCGGGGCGAAATGGATCGCATCCTGACCAGGCCGATTCACAATCTGGCGCAGGTTTGTCTGGAATCCATCGCGCCGGACCGCATTTTCGGCATCATCACGGGCCTGATTATTATGGGCTATGCGGCGATCCAGCTCGACCTGTCGTTTTACTGGTACGACCCGCTGATCTTCATCGGGCTGGTCGTGAGCGGCGCTCTCATCTACGGCGGCGTGTACACAGCGATTGCGGCGGTCAGCTTTTTCTCCGATTCACGGACGGGAATCGCCCCGATGATCTACAACATTCAGCAGTACGGCCGCTATCCGGTGGATGTGTACAACAAAGCTATCCGCTTCGTGCTGACCTATGTACTGCCGTTTGCCTTCGTCGGCGTCTATCCGGCTGCCTACTTTTTGCGCAAAGAAGTCTGGTACACCTACGCGGCGTTTACTCCGCTCGTGGCTGTCGTTTTCTTTGGCCTCGGCCTGTTTGTCTGGAACTGGGGAGTCAGCAAATATCGGGGAGCGGGTTCGTAGCAGTCGCGGCCTGATTCGATGCTGGAGGGGCCGAATGTATATTTTTATTTGCGGCTCGTTATGGTAACATTAGAGGTAACAAGCGAAAAAAAGACCGTCCGGCGGCAACCGGAGCGGTCTGTGCAATGGAAGCTTCCCTCAAGGGGTTCGGCTCAAAATTTCTGGAAGAATAGACCGCTGGAGTTGGGACTCAAGGGCGGTCTATTTCTTTTTGGTCAAGGTAACTACCAACCCGATCAAAGCGACCAGGAGCATATCCTATTAAATTCATCGGAAAACAATAAAAAATTGTCGATTTAGCCGTTTCCTCTATTGTCAAATCAAAAAAGCGCAGTATAATATGCAATAGACAACTACACAATTCCTTCGGGGCAGGGTGCAATTCCCGACCGGCGGTGAGCGTGCCACGAGCACGTTAAGCCCGCGAGCCTCCCTAGCTTGTTAGCAAGCGACGGAGTGCAGGATCTGGTGAGATTCCAGAGCCGACAGTACAGTCTGGATGGGAGAAGGATGACGACAGTACGTTTTCTGCACGTGCTTGTTTGCCTGTGCAAACGGGAAAAGCTGCAAAAGGGGCATGCAAAATCAGCACCTTTTGTTTCGCGAACCTGTTTCCTGCACATGCTTTGTCATACGCCTGTAATCTGCCCTGAGAATCTTTCTCAGGGTATTTTTGCGTTTCCGCAGGCAAAGCGTATGAGTAGCAACACGTGTGGCACGACCACTGTTGCCATTCCTCAAAGAAGGAGAACAAAGAGGAGATGGTACACATGAAAGAAACAGCCTTGCATTCTTCGCGCAGAGCAACCCAGCGGATCGTGACGATTCCGATGCTGGCCGCCGTTGCCTTTATCCTGCAATTTTTGGAGGTTCCCGTTCCGCTGATGCCGAGCTTTCTGAAGCTTGATTTCAGCACGCTGCCAGCGTTGATCGGCGGGCTTATGTACGGTCCGGTGGCCGGAATCATCATCGAAGTTTTGAAAAATACATTGCACTTTCTGTTTAAAAATGCAGACGGACTGGTGATCGGCGAGATTGCCAATGTGATTGCCGGCGCCAGCTTCATTTTGCCGGCTATCCTGCTGCAACGCAGCGGCCAGGGCAAAAAAGGTTTTCTGACAGGGCTTGCGCTCGGAACATTGCTGATGACGGTCGTCATGGCTGTCGCCAACGCATACGTCCTGCTCCCGGCTTACGCTGTGCTCTACCATATGCCGATGGCAGAGCTGCTTGCGATGTTCAATGCGACGAGCGTCTGGTCCCTCGTCTTGGTCGGCATTGTGCCGTTCAACATTTTCAAAGGCGTCGTGCTCGCCTTGGTCGCCTATCCTGTTTACGCCAAGCTGGGCGCTCGCCTGGCCCTGCGTACCACAAATTGACATCGGCCTTTCGACTTGCTAAGATATGTTCTTAAACGAACCGTTTTTGTGAAAAAGGCTATGAAAGGACCCGCAGCTATTTCCCTTGTTCCAGAGAGTCGGCCCTAGTCTGGAAGGCTGATACGAGGCATACCTGCACCCCATCCTGAAGCCGCCAGCGACGAGCTGGTCCGGTCGCCCCGCCGTTATCGGGTTGGAAAAGAGGACTGTGGCACAAGCCATGGTCAATCAGGGTGGTACCGCGGAAGTCAATCCTCCGTCCCTTTTGGGATGGGGGATTTTTTGCATTTCATGCGAAGAAAAAAGGAGCGTAGAAGGATGAAAGAGGACAAAGCGTTTGTAAAAGAAATTACACCGCAGTCGGAAGATTTTTCGCGCTGGTACATTGATGCGATCAAAAAGGCGGACCTGATGGACTACACCCCGGTGCGCGGCTGCATCGTCTTCAAGCCCGACGGCTTCGAGCTGTGGGAGCGGATTCAGGAGGCGATGGACAAACGGTTCAAGGAAACCGGACATCGCAACGCCTACTTCCCGATGCTGATTCCCGAGTCGTTTTTCCAAAAAGAAAAAGAGCACATCGAGGGCTTCAACCCAGAACTGCCATGGGTGACCGAAGCGGGCGGCGAACAGTTGGAGGAAAAGCTCGCCCTGCGCCCGACCTCGGAGACGATCATCGGCCACATGTACAGCCAGTGGATTCAGAGCTACCGCGACTTGCCGATCCTGATTAACCAGTGGGCCAACGTGTTCCGCTGGGAAAAGCGCACGATGCCGTTTTTGCGCACATCGGAATTTCTCTGGCAGGAAGGCCACACCGCCCATGCGACAGAAGAAGAGGCGCGCCAGGAAACGATGCAGATGCTCGAAATTTATCGCGAAGTAGTCGAGCAGGAGCTGGCGATTCCGGTATGGAAAGGGCAAAAGACGCCGAGCGAGCGCTTCGCGGGTGCGGTTGACACGTACTCGATCGAAGCGATGATGAAGGACGGAAAAGCCGTGCAGGCGGGCACCTCGCACTATTTGGGCGACAAGTTTGCGCGCGGCTTCGAGATCAAGTTTTTGGACCGCGACAATCAGTTCAAGTACGTGCATACGACCTCGTGGGGCAGCTCGACGCGGCTCATCGGCTCGATGATTATGGTGCACGGCGACGACCGCGGCCTGGCGCTGCCGCCACGGATGGCGCCTACGCAAGTCATCATGATTCCGGTAGGTCCGATGAAGCTGCGGGAAAAAGTGATGGAGGCGTTCGATCCGCTTTTCGACGAGATCAAAGCGGCAGGGGTTCGCGTGCGTGCCGACTTGCGCGAAGAGACGCCGGGCTGGAAGTTCAACGAATGGGAAATGCGCGGGGTGCCGCTGCGCCTGGAGCTTGGGCCGCGCGACGTGGAAAACGGTCAGGCGATCCTGGCCCGCCGCGATACGGGCGAAAAAGTGACCGTGCCGCTGGCGGGAATTGCCCAGACGATTGCGAAGCTGCTCGAAGACATCCAGCAAAACATGTTCCAAAAAGCGCTGGCCTTCCGGGAAGCTCATTCTCATCTCGACGTCGACACGATGGAGCAGTTGGCTGCGCACATCGCCAACTGCGAGAGCGAGAACCGCCCAAGCGGCTGGGTGCTGGCCGGCTGGTGCGGAGACGACGCTTGCGAAGCCAAGGTCAAGGAAGAAACCAAATTTACCTCCCGCAACATTCCGTTCGATCCGCCTGCCCAAAAAGCAGCCTGCATTTGCTGCGGCAAAGAGGCGAAGCATACGGTCTGGTTCGGGCGGGCGTACTAGGCGGTTCTGGTAACGCATACGCTTGAACCGAAAACAAGGGAGTGCCCCTCGCGTGAAAAAGAGGGCACTCCCTTTTTGCCTGTGCGAAAAACTTAGCGGCCGAGCACCCAGTCGGCAAAAACCTGTGCGTCGGAAAAGCGGTAGTCCGGCTCCGGATCGAAGCTTCCGGCCTTTTGCGTGACGGGCAGCCAATCTACCCCGACCGTCGTAAGCCCTGCCGCACGCCCGGCCACGATGTCGGCATCGCTGTCGCCTACAAAACTCGTCTCCCCGGCCGTTGCGCCAAGCTCTTTCAGCGCAGTAAAAATGCCTTCCGGGTGCGGCTTTGGCTGGCTCACGTCATCGCCTGTAATCACGACGGAAAAATACGTTTCCAGTCCCCACTCGCGCAAGGAAATATCTGCGCTTCTCCGTCCTTTTCCCGTGACGATTCCCATCTGGACTCCAGCCGCGTGCAACTGCTCCAGCATGCGGGCGATTTCCCCGGGGTTTTGCACCCGGGCATGCTCGCTCGTGTAGATGGCAAAAAAATGATCCAGTGCCGCGGCATGCTCGTGTGCGGGCAGCCTGTTTTGCAAAATGCCTGTCTCCGTCGGCCCGAACAGCGCGACGATTTGCTCGTCTGTGTAATGCTCCTGCAAAAAGCGCTGAAAAGTCGAGCGAAAAGCCGTGAAGATGAGCGGGAGCGTATCGGCGACGGTTCCGTCAAAATCAAACAGAATGGTGCGCATCATCCACCCTCCTTTTGGGCTGAAAAGCAAAGAAAAACCATCTTTCTTGATGGTTTTCCTGGTGTGGTTCTCTGCTTTTTACAGAGGCTTGTCCTGATCGTCTGCATCCTCAAACGGTTCTTCCGAATCGTCAGTCGGGTCAGCAGGCGTCAACGGGAACAGAACGTCGAAAAACTTGAATTTGCGGCGTCCCGGCTCGTTTTTAAAGCCTTTGTACTTCTGCAAAAGATCGCTGATGTCGTCGACCAGTTGGTTGCGTTCTTCCTGGCTCAAATAAAATTCAGTCAGGTTAAAAGCAAACGTGTTCTGGTATTCCTTGCGAACATCCTGATCGCTTGCCACGAAGCGGTTGAGTGTCCTCATGAGATCCTTTTCTGTCGTGCGAAACGGAGTGAACATGACGTCACTCAATTGCTGTGCGTTTTCCTCAATCATAAGCTGAAGCTTAACCTGAATCACCTTGGCGACTGGCTCGTAATATTTCTCAACGATGGAACCTTTGACGCGGGTATCCACCTGTTCGAGCAAACCAACACGCACGAGCTCCTTCACGTGGTAGTGAAGACGTGCAGCATTTTCGCCTAGTTCCGTAGCGATTTGTTTGGCCGTACGCGGCTCCAAATCCTCGAAGAGTTCTAAAATCTTAACCCGTTCTGCTATGGCAAGGGATTTAAGCGCTTCTGGATCGGTTACTTCAAAAAACTCTTTCATGCCAATTCTCACCATCCAACTGACTAGGCCATTTTTTTATTTTTCTTAATTAATTCTATCGTTTTCTGATTGAAAGCGCAACGTATATGCGGATGAAGTGCCTGTAAGCTTGTGGTAAAATGAGACAAGTGATTTTTACGGAGGGATGAGCATGATCGCAAGCGGACAAGCCGCGCCGTTATTTACATTGCAGGCCAATCAGGATCAGACGATTTCACTTTCCCAATTCCGCGGGAAAAATGTTGTGCTTTATTTTTATCCGAAGGACATGACGCCAGGCTGCACGACAGAGGCGTGTGATTTCCGGGACTACCATCCGCAGTTCGCTGAGCTGAATACAGTCGTACTCGGGATCAGCCCGGATTCAGTCAAATCGCACGACAAGTTTATTACCAAGCACGAGCTGCCGTTTCCGCTGTTGGCAGACCCGGAGCACGAGGTGGCAGAAGCGTACGGAGTGTGGGTGCTGAAAAAAATGTACGGCCGCGAGTACATGGGGATCGAGCGGACGACCTTTGTGATCGACAAGGAAGGAAACATCGCAAAGGTCTGGCCAAAAGTAAAGGTGAAAGGGCACGTACAGGAAGTGCTTCAATTCATCAAGGAAGAGCTGCAAGGCTGACAGGCAGAGTTGATACATAGAGGAGGAGCATTTCATGAGTGTGTCTACAGAGTATGTGGTTCAATCCTTTTGCCAATTGGCGAACATCCCGAGTCCGTCCGGCAACACAGCCAAAGTCATGGCGTGGGTAGCGCAGGAGCTGGAACAGCTCGGCGTCGAGTACAAGCGGACGAACAAAGGCGCGATTGTAGCGACTGTGCCGGGAGCGCGTGACGACAAGGCACGCCTGCTGACAGCGCACGTCGATACGCTTGGCGCGATGGTCAAGGAAATCAAAAGCAACGGCCGTTTGAAGCTGACTTTGATCGGCGGTTTTGAGTTCAATGCAATTGAAGGGGAGCATTGCACGGTGGAAACCGCGAGCGGCCGCCTCGTCACCGGAACGATTTTGTCCACGAAGGCTTCCGTCCACGTGTACGGCCGCGATGCAGGCAAGGCGGAAAGAACAGACGTCAACATGGAAGTGCGCCTGGACGAAAAAGTGACAAACAGGGAGCAGGTGCAGGAGTTGGGCATTTCCGTCGGGGATTTTGTCTCCTTCGACCCGCGCGTGACCGTCACCGACAGCGGCTTCATCAAGTCCCGGCACATTGATGACAAGGCGAGCGTCGCCATTTTGCTCGGCGTGCTGAAGGAGCTTCGCGAATCCGGACAGCAACTGCCATACACCACGCACTTTTTTATCAGCAACAACGAAGAGATCGGCTATGGCGGCAATTCCAGCATTCCGGCAAACGTCGTGGAGTATTTGGCGGTGGATATGGGCGCGATCGGCGACGGCCAGACGACAGACGAATACTGCGTCTCCATTTGCGCGAAGGATTCCTCCGGGCCGTACCACTACGGTTTGCGCAGCCATTTGACCCGACTGGCCAAAGAAAACGGTTTGAACTACGCGGTAGACATTTACTCGTATTACAACTCAGACGCGAGCGCGGCGTTGCGGTCAGGGTACGACATCGTCCACGGGCTGATCGGCCCTGGCGTGGACGCCTCCCACTCCCATGAGCGCACGCACAAAGAAGCGCTGGAAAATACGGCGAAGCTCATCATGGCTTACCTGGCTTCCGAGGAAATGCAAGCATAGGAGGACGGCATGAGCAATATGTATCAATGGGCCGATTACTACGATTTGACGCAGCGCGGCGTTGCGGGCGACGTCGATTTTTACCTGGAAGAAGCGAAGCAGGCTGGCGGCAAAGTGCTCGACCTTGCTTGCGGCACCGGGAGAATCGCGATTCCGGTCGCCCAGGCCGGGATCGAGGTGACGGGCATTGACTTGTCGCAGGAGATGCTGGCGCGCGCGCAGGAAAAGGCACAAGAACAAGGCGTGACCACAGGGCTTACGCTGCTTCAGGGAGACATGCGCAGCTTCGATCTTGGCGAGACTTTTTCGCTCATCATGATCCCGTTCCGCTCGTTTTTGCACCTGTTGCACATTCAGGAGCAGATGAAGGCGCTCGGCTGTATTCGCAAGCATCTGGCACCTGGCGGAAAGCTTGCGATGAACGTGTTTGTGCCCAAAATCAATCATTTTTACGAAGAAAATGAAAAGATGTCGCTGCGCGGAACGTATCCACTGCCGTCCGGGGGAGAAGTGTTGATGTGGGATTACACCCGCTACGACCACTTCCAGCAACTGTGCGAAGTGACCCGCATGTACGAGCGCACAGATGCGCGCGGCACTGTGGTTGAACGAGTGAATGGACGCTTTGCGCTGCGCTATATTTTTCCGACCGAGCTTCACCACCTTTTGCGCCTGAACGGGCTGAAGGTGACCAGGCGGTACGGCAACTTTGCCAAAGCGCCTTTTGATGCGAGCAGCACGGAATTGATTGTCGTTTGCGAGTCGGTGTAGCACCTTTCCAGACTTTCCAGACAAAGAAAAAAGGCGGGGGATACGGATGAAGATTTACACGAAATCAGGGGATAAAGGCGAGACTTCACTGGTGGCGGGCGTGCGCGTGCCGAAGTTCGCGGATCGCGTCGAGGCATACGGCACGTGCGACGAGGCCAACTCGCAAATCGGGCTGGCCCTGTCCCTGTTGCCCGCAACGGAGGCGTGGCAGGAGTTGCAGGATGTGTTTCACATCATTCAAACCAAGCTGTTCCATGTAGGCGCGGAGCTTGCCACACCGGAAGGGAAAAAAGTAGGCTGGCCGATCGGCGAAGAGGATGTGACGTTTCTGGAGGAGCAAATCGACAAGCTGGACGCAGGGCTGCCGATGCTCACCAACTTCATTTTGCCGGGCGGCCATCCCGCTGCCGCTGCCTTCCATATTGCCCGCACGGTTGTCAGACGCGCCGAGCGCAAAGCCGTCCATGTGGCGCAGCAAGAGCAGGTAAATCCGGCAGTCGTCAAATATCTCAACCGATTGTCCGACTATCTTTTCGTCGTCGCCCGTCACGTAAACAAAGAGACAGGCTCCGTGGAAAAAACGCTGCATGAATAAGCAAAAAGGGGTTGTCCCATAAGTCGACTGTCCGACTTGGAGACGCCCCTTTTTTTGTGTGAAAACATCTGGCTGTTGGCTGGATTCATGCGTTTGGTTGGGGACAGGCCCCTTTTGCTTGAGCCAATACTATCTATCGGAGGTAAGTAGAGATTCCTGGGCGAAACGCGATTTTTTCAGTAGGAAAAGTGTCGTACAGCCGCTGGCCGTCGCGGCAGGCATTGCCTTCGAGCAGCATGGTCAGTTGCGTGTTGGTGATCGGAAAAAACGAGAAGCCCTCCAGCATGTTGACGACAGGCTTCATGAAGGCGAGCGGGATGTGCACTTTGCGAACCCGCTTTTTGCCGATTGCTTCGCCGATGGCATCGAGTATTTCTCCGTAGGAGATCGGATCAGGCCCGCCCGTTTCATAGATTTGATTCGTCGCAGCGGGCAGGCTCAATGCCTGGACAAACACATCCGCTACCGTTTTCCGCGCTACGGGCTGCAAAGGATAGGAGCCGTCGCCGATAACAGGAGTGACAGGCATGCGCACCAGATCCGCGAGCATGTTGACGAACTCGTCGCCCGGACCGAAGATGACCGATGGCTGAAAAATGACGTACGGGATTCCGCTTGCGATCACGAGCTGCTCGGCTTCGTACTTTGTGCGGTGGTAGGCGCTTGTCGCGTTTGCTCTGGAACCGAGGGCGCTCATGTGGACGAAGCGCTTTACGCCCGCCTGCTTCGCTGCCTCCACGACGTTTTTCGTGCCCTCGACGTGAATTTTGGGAAACGTAATCCCTTTGCCCGGCTGCTCGCGAATGATTCCGACCAGGTGAATGACCGCCTCGCAGCCTGCCATGGCGCTTTTCAGCGATTCGACGTCCAATATGTCTCCGGCTGCCAGAGAGACGCTTCCCGGCCCGGCCTGCCCGTGGTGCAGCTTGTCTTTTGAGGCTTGCCGCGTCAAGCAAACGGCATCGTGACCTTCGGCAATCAGCCGCTCCAACACGCCTTTGCCGACAAATCCGGTAGCTCCCGTCAGGAAAACCTTCATGCGTATCGCCCCCCGTTAAATCTTTCCAAGCCCATTTTACATCAGCACAGCGGCATCGTGCTATTGCTTGCGACGATTGCCGAGCCGATCAAGATCGGTATAATGTAGGAAAAAGGGGGATATATTTATGGCACAACGCAAAGTACCCGTCGCAGACATTTTGGATACGCTTCAGCAAATGTACCCGGATGCCCACTGCGAATTGAACTATACAACCCCGTTTGAGCTGTTGATCGCGACCATTCTTTCGGCACAGTGCACGGATAAGCGGGTGAACGAGATTACCGAGCCGATGTTTAAAGAGCTGAACCGGCCGGAGCACTACCTGCATCTCACCCAGGAAGAAATGGAAGAGCATATAAAAGGGCTGGGCTTGTATAAAAATAAGAGCAAAAACATTTTGGAGGCCTGTAGAATCTTGTTTGAAAAGTACAACGGGGAGGTGCCGCAAACGCATGCCGAGCTGGAAGCGTTGCCGGGCGTAGGGAGGAAGACGGCCAATGTCGTTCTCTCCAATGCGTTTGGCGTCCCGGCTATTGCGGTCGATACTCACGTGTTCCGCGTGGCGAACCGCCTCGGTCTTGCCAAAAGCGACAACGTAGACGAAGTGGAGCGCCAACTGATGAAGCGCATCCCGCGCGAAAAGTGGTCGGATGCCCACCATTGGCTGATCTGGCACGGCAGAAGAATCTGTGCGGCGCGCAATCCGAAGTGCGATCAATGTCCGCTGCAATCCATGTGCAAATACGCTCTGACGGAGGCCAAAAAAGCAGAGAAAAAAGCGCCTGCGAAGCAAGCTGGCAAACAAGCCGCCAAGCCGAAAGCGAAGCCCAGAGCGAAAAAGGAGCCGAGCATTTCTTGAGGGAAGCTCGATTTCCAGTTCTTTCTCCTCAATTCCGCGTAATGGATATTGACAGTTTTCGCCGAATAGACGTACACTTATTTAAAGTAATTCTAATCAATGACAAACAGGATTGACTGATCTTTTGTCTTGCGAAAGACTGTGGGGTGTGACAATTATGACACAGCGTGTGGAAAAAGCTGTAGAAATCCTCAAAAACACCGGGGTTCGGATGACACCTCAGCGCCATGCCATTTTAACGTACCTGCTGGAGACGATGACTCACCCGACGGCTGACGAAATATACAAAGCTCTCGAAGGTAAATTCCCGAACATGAGCGTCGCAACGATTTACAATAACCTGCGGGTTTTTAAAGATGCGGGCCTGGTGATTGAGCTTACCTACGGGGACGCGTCCAGTCGCTTCGATGCCAATGTGGAGGAAGATCATTACCACGCGATCTGTTCCAATTGCGGGGCGATCCGGGACTTCCATTTCCCGTATTTGCGGGAGGCGGAAGAAGCTGCCGCAAAAGACATCGGGTTTAAAGTTACCGGACATCGTATGGAAGTATATGGCATCTGCGAGTCCTGTCAAAAGAGCGCCCACTAAAATGAAGCTGTACGGACGAACACCTTTTGTCTCAACGAAAGCTTAGCAAGTTGAGATAGAAGGTGTTTTTCTGTTGAAAGGTGTAACGTTTTGACTGTTCAAACGTCTTTTTTTGGGGGAGAGCGGGGCTTGTCTCTCGTTTTTTCCAGTAGACAAAAGGTTGTGAATCGTTTGAAGCCACGTTATGATCGAATTGACAGACGAATGACGAATGCATACAATCAGGTCCGCGTGCGGGCTTATTTGGCTGGGAGGAGGAACAGGCCATGAACATGCAGCTTGGAATGGCACCTCGCCCCAGGCGTAGACGGAGAAGGGCAATGCGCAGGCTTTTTGCGCTGATGCTTTTCTTGCTTGCAATTTTCGGCAGCATATACTGGTTTTTCGTGCTGCGCGCTTCGACCGAGCACGTCCAGCCGTACGACGGCGACAAAGCAGTCATCGTCTACGAAGGACAGCGGGCGGATGCTTCGTATTTGCTGGAGGCGGAGCAAATCTTGCTGCCTTTTGACTTTATCAAGGAAAAGATTGATCCGGCGATCTTTTGGGATGAGCCTACCAAGTCGGTGATCGTGACGACGAAGGACAAAGTGCTCAGGATGGAGAGTGGCGAAGTAGTCGCCCATCTGAACAAGCAGCCGGTCAATTTGCAGGTGCCGGTCAAGGAAGTGGGCGGGACTCGCTACGTGCCGCTTGATCCATTGGAAAAGCTGTATCCTTTTGCTTTTGAGCACAAAGTGGATACAGGCGTCCTCACGGTGGAGCAGGAAGGGTACGAAATCGGGCAGGCAAAAGTTGTCAGCGACGAGGAAAAACAACCCGTTCGCGTTGGCGCTTCGCACCGCACTCCGATCGTTGCCGAGCTATCTGCCGGAGAACTGGTCGATGTGCTCGGCCAGCAGGAAGGCTACTACCGCGTGTTGACCGCTTCCGGAATCGCGGGCTTTCTCCCGGAGAAAAGCCTGGAGATGGCGAGCAAGCGGAAGGTCACCTTGCAGCACGCCACTTCTTCCGAGGGGCAAGCTGCGTGGAAGCCGAATGGCGAAAAGGTAAACATGGTCTGGGAGCATGTTGTCAATAAAAATCCGAACGTCGCCCAAATCGGGGCGTTGCCTGGCGTCAATGTCGTCTCGCCCACCTGGTTTGAGCTGAAGGATGCAGAAGGGACGCTTTTGAACAGGGCTGACCCGGCGTATGTGAAATGGGCGCACAAGCGCGGCTATCAGGTGTGGGGGCTGGTCACGAACGGCTTCAATCCGGACTGGACCCAAGCGGTGCTCGGCAGCTACGACAAACGAGACAAGCTGATCGCCCAGCTCATTCACTACGCGCACCTGTACGATCTGGACGGCATCAACATCGACTTTGAAAATGTGTACTACGAAGACAAGGAGCGGCTCGTCCAGTTTGTTCGCGAGCTGACGCCGTATTTGCACCAGCAAGGGCTGACCGTTTCCATTGATGTCACCATCAAGTCCAATGCGAAGACGTGGTCGATGTTTTTGGATCGCAAGGCATTGGCCCAGGTGGTCGACTACATGGCTGTCATGACATACGATGAGCATTGGGCGGCGAGTCCAAAAGCAGGCTCGGTCGCTTCGCTGCCTTGGGTGGAAGCAGGCTTGCAAGGCGTGCTCGAGGAAGTGCCAAACGAAAAGCTGCTGCTGGGCGTTCCTTTTTACACGAGACTGTGGACGGAAGCCAAGCAGGCTGACGGCACAATCAAGGTAAGCTCCAAAGCGCTGTCCATGCCAAGGGCGCAAGAATGGGTGCAGGAGCGAAAGCTTACGCCTGTTCTCGACGAAGCATCCGGCCAACAATACGTGGAATATCGCGATCCGAAAGACGGGAATGTCTACAAGATGTGGCTGGAGGATGTCTCTTCCATGAAAAAGCGGATCGAGCTGGTCAAAAAGTACGATCTGGCCGGAGTCGCTTCGTGGCGGCGCGGATTTGAAGAGCCGGAGATTTGGCCGGCCATCGAAGAAGGCTTGAAAAGCGCCATAACGGCTCAGTAAAAAAAGAAGCCACCTGCTGCCCGTAAGACGGGATTGTGCAGGTGGCTTATTGTGTATCGCAAGGTCGAGCCACCAATCATGTCTGGTTTTGCTGAGGCTGTCCGTCTTCCAAGCGCAATGGCTGTCCGCAAAACATACAGGCATCTTCTTTTCCAAGCATCTTCGTTACTTTTTGGCACGAAGGACATTCCACCTGGGGAGCAGAGGTAGAAACCATGCCGGAAATCATGAACAACACAGTGCTGCCCATCGTCAAAATAAAGCCGATGATTAAAAGCAGCGTCATGAAGATGTGAGAGCCTTTTAACAGGTTGCCAAGGAAAGGTATAAAGTCCAGATATCCCCCGAAAAAAGCGTACCCTGTATACATCAGCAAAATGCCGATCACCATGCTCCAGTTGCCCCATGTGCGCATGCGTTTGATTTTGCTCAGGCGTTCAGTTTTTTTCATCATCATTCCTCCTACATTACAGTATAGCATACAAAGGTTTTGTCTGTTGACAAGCAGGAAACGAACAAATCGTGTAGAATCCATAAGTTCAACCCAGGGCAGGGAGGAACACGGTATGGCTATGAAGCGAGAGGAGAGTCAGCAAACGTATCTGAAAAAGCTACAACAGCGCCCGGACGTACAAGCTGTGCTGGTTTTGCCTGTTTCGGATTTGCTGGTCCCGTTTCGTGATGGAGCCTTTTATTTTGTAGTGGTCAACCAGCCGCAAGCTGAGGGGAAAATCCGCCGCCTGCATCTTCAGGGACGAGTGGTCATGGAGCAGCAGATCAGTACATGGCAGCTTGAAAAGGGAGCCGTCTGTGGCCTGGATGAGCGCCTTGCCTCGATGCTTGGCAAAGCCGAGATTTTGTGGGACAAGGACGGCTATATGAAGCAAATGAAGCTCCGGCTGAGCCGTCTGCCGGCAGCGCTGCAAAAGAAGTTTATTTGTAGGGAGTATTCCCAACTTCTCCGGTTTTTCCACGAGACAAAAGAGTTTTTGCAGCAAGGAATGATTTTGGATGCGCATCATTCGCTCATTCAATCGCTGCATTCGTGGGCGAGGCTGATTGTGTACGAGGCTGGCGAACACCCGCAGGCTGCTTTGTGGTCCCAGGTGAAGCAGATGGATTCTTCGGTGTTCAAGTTGTACGAGGAGCTGTCGGTTAACGGAGAAGCGCTTGAGAAGCGGATTGAGCTGCTCGTGCTCGCCATCGAGTTTTGGATCACCTCCAAAATTAAGGAGTCCGTCACGTTCTTAATGGAAGTCATGGAAGCAAAGGCAGGACCTTGGCGGCTGGAGGAGCTGATGAATCATCCGGCGATTGTAGATGCGCAAATCGAAGTTCCCCTTCTTATAGAGAAAATGATTCAAAGGCTGCTAATCCAGGAGGTCGTCTTCACGGAGGGCGCAAACGGCGACAAGGAAGTCGGATTAATATTGCTCAGGTAAAACTTTTTAAATCCTATTGACTTCCGTCTTGGGGACATGCTATATTAACAAACGTCGCTGCTGCACGAACGAAATACTGGCAGCGAAAAAATGAAAAAAACACTTGAATTATTGAGTGGATATGTGGTAAATTAAAAAAGTCGCCTCTGGGCGATAACGAAAATGCTCTTTGAAAACTGAACAGCGAAAGCGTTGATGAGTCTATCATGAAATGATTTGCCAGCTTTGAACCAGTAACAAACTTTATTGGAGAGTTTGATCCTGGCTCAGGACGAACGCTGGCGGCGTGCCTAATACATGCAAGTCGAGCGAGTCCCTTCGGGGGCTAGCGGCGGA
>NZ_BAAIYG010000043.1:0-22216 GCF_057543335.1 Brevibacillus sp. YAE8 | reverse complement strand
TCGAATTCTACAATACAGAACGGTTCCAGAAAAAACTCGGCGACCTCTCCCCAGTCCAATACCGGGAATCGATCGCCGCTTAAGATAGCGTCTTTTTTTAGTGTCTACTTGACGGGGCTATGACCAGTGTGTCTGCCTTCTCCACTGGCTTTTCACAATGGGCCGGAACCGGGGAGCCATTAAAATTTTTGCGGGAACTCATCCAGCATTTTTTTGTTGATGATCCTGATCTTTTCTGGCGGCGAGTTCTTGTTTTCCGCACTGATAAACACCGAGTTGTCCCCCGCTTCATACAGAAGCAGATACTCCCCGTCTACCATGCTTTCGCCTTCATCTACAGGCGTACCCCATCCCTGCTGAATCGCTTCCAGTGTGGCCGTCCCCAAGCGACTGCCTTCCAAGTCAATCGCATATACGCGATCCGCCCCGTCAAAAAAGACGATGCCATCGTCCAGTTTTTCCAGGACAGCATACTGCCCGCCATCCAAGAAGTCTTTCTTGACCACCGCGCCGTACCGCTTGACGACTTCTTCCTTTTTCATTCCGATCGCAATATCGAAGCCGTTGATTTCGTTATTTGCGAGCAGCTTTAAAAAGTTGTCGTCTAAAATCAGTTGCGCTGTTAAACCCGGCTGCTCTGCTGGCAATGGCTTCTCGTTGTTCGCTTCGTTTTGCCCCGCTCCGTTGTTCTCATTTGGGACAGGGGCCTCTGGTTTTTGTTGCTGCCCGTCTGTCGGTTTGGCCTCCGGGGGCGCGGGAACGCTCGCCTCGGGTGAACAGCCGATTGCAAGAATGCTCGCTGTCATTACGGCCATTGCCGTACATACTAATCGTCTCATGGGTCATGCCTCCTGCTTTATTTTTTCATCCATGCAACATTTTTACATTTTTGAAGTCGAAACTAATAAGAACGGAGGTGCTAGCTATGCCTGTCTGGTTACTGGTCACAACCATTTGCGTGGGTCTTTTGCTGATTGGGAGCTTAGTCGATTGGAGAGCGAAAAGGAAGAAGCAAACATTGCTCATCGACAATAACAATCGCAATTCGCTCGATGAAGGATATGATTCAAGAGGGCGGGATGATTTTCACTAATGTTAGTACGTTGTTTGATGATGTTTTGTTTCCAAAAAAAAAAACGATTTTTCTGAACGTTACTTTGTTTTCAATTGGCTAAAAAACGGAGTGATCCACAAAGGTATTTTCGTCCATTAGCATTTAGAATTCTAGATGATCTGTATATAAATGTCAGTCAAGCAGACGAGACTACTTTTGACTCCCGAGTGATTCCTTCCTTGAAATCACTCGGGTTAATCTTAATCAAGACTTTTTCTGTAAATATCCTTGTACCTGGTTTCATACTCGCAAACAATGGATAGTTCTTTTGCATGAAATGACGTAGAAATCCCATATTCAATAAGATAGGAGAAATATTCCTTAGCTAGTGAAAACAGATTATCTATCAATTCTTTCTCTGGTAGTTCAACCTGTACAATCCTGTTTCCGTCTCTTGTTGCTGTCAACAACAGCTTATTTTCACCTGTTTTCCTCAAACCAATTGTGATTACACTTAACCCGTAAACGTTATCGCTAATTGCTTTTTCAGCACTTAGGTAGTAATCCTCAACCAATGCAATCAGTTGCGTGAGCAGCCTGGCTTCGCAAAACCGGAAATCAGATACTTGTTTACCCTGACTCGTAATCACCAGTGCTTCCATAAAATTGCTATCGCTTGGATCAATAGCTCTCTGAATTTCAGTTTTGTTTTGAATAGGGATAAGAACTTTTTCGATACAGCGAAAATCGATGTTATCTGAGGGGAGAGTAATGTATAGCTTCATATCAATCATATTCATAGGAACTCCCTTATCTTATTTTTCGTTATATTCCACACTATAGTACGGTATTTTCGCGATATTTTTCGTGAAATGTGAGAAAGAAGCCTTATCCATTCTAGATAAAGGCTTTCTTTTCGTTGGGATTTGTTATCTATTCCGCTTGATTATAACTAATAGGGAATACAGAAACCACACGCTCACCTGACATGATGACTCTGTATACCTTGCCTTTATGATATCCATCATATGGGATTACTTTTTTGTTATTGATGTTTTTCGCCATTTCCTTCCCGTTAAACGAATAATCAATCACGCTTTCAATAACATCTTCAACGTAAGAGAATTCAGTACCCGGATTAAAAAATGAATTTTTTGCCTTTTGATATGTACTAAATGTCGACCAGTACTCTGGGAAGTGTCTCGTAACAATGTGCAGCATTCCCATAGTTACGTCCCCATAGGCTAAGTACACTTGTTCTGAACTATTCGGTAAATCATAAAACCTAATGATAGCCGAAGATTTTGGTAATCCTTCTCCTCGATCACGAATGTCTCCTCTATCAAAAGTGCCATTGTCCAGATAGTACTCTTTTAGAGCCTCACCCGCTTTATCTGGATCTTCTTGGTCAAAGAAAAGTTCATCTCCATTTTTTAATATGAATTTTATACGTTTTGAATACAGGATAATCCTAGCAACTGTGCTTATGACTCCTCCTCTTCTTAGTTCGTTTTTACTTTCAGATTGATTTACGCCAATATCTTCTGTTCTTTCGTTCAACTTAATTAAAGACTCGTCGGACTCTTCGTTCAAGTGCTTGACACCCTTGTACGCTTCGGCCTGAACTTGTGTTTCGCTTGTTATTGCTGTTTGACTTTGGCTTGCTGAAACTGGTGTGACAGCAAGCGCAAGCATAGAAAAAGCAAGGAATGCAGAAAGGAATTTTTTCATTTTGTACAACCCTTCTAAAAATGTAATTTTTTACAAGGCAAAATATAACATATTGTATTTTGTGAAGCAATAAAATTATATAATAATAAACTTATATAAAATCTCGTTAGTGTTGGATAAACGACTATACTTGCAGAAAATTGATTTTTCTAAATGTTATTCACAAATTATTAATATCACTTTATTAATATCACTATGCATACATCATTATGGTCCCATTCTGTTGAGGCATAGTACATAAAATGAGTTCCACTAATGATTACTTGCAACACCAACTGGCTTCGTAAAAAACCACTCGTCAAACTCATTTGAAAGTACATTGTATTTCACAAGCTTATCGAAGTACATTTCTTCATGTTGAATGTTTTTGCGCACCAGAAAAACTATACGATCCTCTAGACTTAGCATTGACGGAACAATATTATCGTTTTCAAATCCCCGTACAGTAACTACTCTAATCATCATTTCTCCTCCAAATGATAAATTCGACACCTCGTTGGACAATTACACCAACAGTTTCATGCCGATTGAAACCACAGTAAACCTCATTTCAAAACATAAACTGCTGATTTTCAATCGCCCCATAAAAATAGAAAAAAGCCTTGATAGCTCAAGGCTTTTTCATGTATGGCGTCCCCGAGAGGATTCGAACCTCCGACCTACAGTTTAGGAAACCGTTGCTCTATCCTGCTGAGCTACGGGGACATATATCGTTAGTGGCGTGGCAAAAGCATTCGGCTGACGCTTCACCCACCTTCTTATTATATGCACCCGACTACTTTTTGGCAAATCCAGCGGCCATCTTCGCAGCCTACTGCAACACGATTACACCACACGCCGCCACAACCAACAACATCAAGACACTAACAACACCTTCCCGGTTACGATTTATCGCCATGCGCATAGCAATTGTACTTGGTTGGGCGCCAGATCACGGGAAGGTTCCAAAAGCGAAATCACCGCCAACGCCAAAAGCCTTGGAATCCCCGAATCCCAAGGCTTTTGGCATCAAAAAATACACCTGCCCAAATCAAACTACTTCCCCTATCCAGCCCACACAAACCGCCAATCCAATCTGGCCAAACAATCACAGCAACAGCCAGGCCCTCGCTCCACCCAGCACCTACAACCGGCTAACCGGCTCTACCGAATCGCCTTCATAACCCGTTGACGACCAGAAAAAGTAGCAACCTCCGCCACCCCAAGCGCACGAATCGTCTCCAAATTCGCCGCCACATACCTCCCGATATCGTCGGGAAAATGCGCATCCGACGAGAGCGTCAGCGGAACGCCATGGGCCACGAGAACGTCCAGAAAAGCCGGGCTGGGGCACATCTCCTGTACGGGATAGCGGTAATACAGCCCCGCGTTGATCTCCGTCGCCGTATCCGTTTCTTTCAAAGCGGCGGCGATCCTGTGGTAATACGAAACAAGCTCCGACTCCGCAGGGCGATAGGAGAACACTTTCAGATTGTCCAGATGGGCGACAAAGTCGAACAGCCCGCTTTTGACCATGCATTCGACCGTGTGGAAAAAGTCCGCGTATAGCTGCTTCAGGTCATGCTGCTCAAACAGATGGCGCGTCTCGGGATTGTCGAAGCCCCATCCGTGCAAAAAGTGAACAGAGCCGATTACATAATCCCACGAAGCGCCTGTCAGCAAACGCTGCAATTCCGCTTCCCCGCCGACGAAGTAATCCGCTTCGATCCCCAGCCGCAGCTCTACGCCGCTTGCCGCCCAGCGCGGCTTTGCTGCCTCGATGGCGGCGCAAAAGTCGCCGAGGCTCTCGGTACACACTTGATTGAGCCAGGTGCGCTGCAAACGGCCCAAATCAGTGTCGCCAAGCTCCATAAACTGCTCAAAGTACGGACGGGCTTCGCGAAAGCGGTATAAATGATCGACAATCCCCACTTCCTTCAAGCCTTTGTGCAGCGCCTCCCGCAAATACAGATCGAGCCAGGACGGATCGTATGCGCCCAGAGACAAACGGTTATTTAATCGCGCCAGACTGTCCTGCAGCCAGGCGCGGGTATGTCGAGGTTCAGTCAACGGGTAAAAGTAGTCGAGAGCCGCATTGGTACGCTCGAGCCAACGCAACGAATAAGGCCCTTCTTCCAGATGAAGATGGTAGTCGATCAGCATGGGAAGTCTCTCCTTCGCGGATGTTCGCTTATCCATGTGGTTTGCATGCCCGACGAGAGCCATTCATCCGGCATCGGCTGGTCACAGACGACCGCGCTGACATCCGCCCAGCCGCAAATGCGGAAAAATTGCGTTTGGCCGATCTTGGAGGCGTCCCCCAATACGTAGACTTGCTCGGCGCGCTGCACCATCATGGTCGAGCACAACGTTTCTTCCATGTCGTAGTCGGTAAAGCCGTCAGCCGTCATTCCTCCGCAGGAAATAAACGCTTTGTCAAAATGAAAGCGCGAGAGCAGCTCGCACGTAAACGCCCCGGCGACGGATTGTTGCGCGGGATGGGTCAGGCCGCCCAGCATAATTACCTGCCCGTTGAATTGGTTCGCTTCCAACAGCTCGTTTAACAAAGAAGCGGCAGGCAGCGAATTGGTGACAATCGTCAACTGGTTCAGACCCTTGATCGCACGCGCCAGCTCCAGTGTCGTCGTCCCGACGTCGAGCGCGATCGTGTCTCCGTCAGATAAAAGCTCTGCCGCGATTTGCCCGATTTTCGTTTTCGCCGCCTGTTGAATCGCCTGTTTCTTTTCAAAGTGCGGCTCCCGATTCGCCAAATGATAAGGGATGGCTCCTCCGTACACTCGCTTTAGCATGCGCTGCTGTTCCAGTTGGTCCAGATCGCGCCGAATAGTCTCCGGCGTCACTGCCAGGCTTTTGGCCAGATTCATCACCTGAATTTTACCGTGGCGGTTCAGTTCGTCCAAAATCACTTGCTGTCGTTCTTCAGGCAATAGTGTCATAAAGCGGAATCACATCCTTGGGACATAAGTACAATGTTTTGGTTGCGCCTGCCTGCTCCGGCTCATAGGACAGGTGCAGGGAGTCCACCAGCACGGGAACTTCGCCAATGTTCAGCTCGTAACGGGTAACGTTGCCGAGCATGGTTACATGGGCAATATTTCCGGTCAAGCGGATGTCCTCCGCAGCCATCCGCTGTTCGCGAAACGTCTCCGGACGGATGGCGAAGCGTTCGGCTGCCGGAGCGGCCAGATCAGGCGCGATTCGGTTCAACTGCTCGGCGGTCAGTACGTTGTAATTCCCGATAAAACGGGCGACAAATTCCGAGCGTGGCTGGGTGTATATCTCATGCGGACTGCCGTGCTGAACGATTCGTCCGCCATTCATGATGTAGATGCGGTCACTGACAGCCATGGCCTCTTCCTGATCGTGCGTCACCAGCACCGTCGTCATGTTCAGCTCGCGTTGAATCGTGCGCAGTTGCTTTTGCAAATTTTTGCGAATCTGCGCATCCAGCGCACTGAGCGGCTCGTCCAGCAGAAGCACCTTGGGCCGCGTGACCAGAGAACGGGCGAGTGCCACGCGCTGCTGCTGACCGCCAGACAATTCACGCGGATAGTTTTGCTCTTTTCCCGTAAGCCCCACCAGCTCGATCATTTCCTGCACGCGCTGCCGAATGTCCGCCTTCGGGATTTTGTTCATTTCCAGGCCAAAGGCAATGTTTTGACTGACCGTCAGATTGGGAAAAAGCGCATACGATTGGAACACCATGCCGATCTCCCTGTTTTTGGGCGACACGTCTGTCACGTCTTTGCCGTCAATGTAGATCGTGCCCGTATCAGGGGCAGTCAGACCGCTGAGGATGCGGAGCAACGTACTTTTGCCGCACCCGCTGGGGCCAAGCAAGGTAACCAGCTCGCCTTTTTCAATGGCAAGCTCGAGCTGCTTCAGCACGTTTTGGCCGTGAAAGGTTTTGGACAGATGTTCGATTTGGACGTAACTCATCAAGAAACCTCCTTGCGTGCGAAACTTCGGCGCGTGAATTTTACAATCAGCCCGGTGATGACAGCCATCAGGGCAAAATAAGTGACGGTAATCGCGCTGGCGATATGCCCGCTTGTCGATAGCTTGGCGTACAAATACAACTGCAAGGTTTCGAATCTGCCGCCCACCAAAATGTTAATCAGGACAAATTCCCCGAACAAAATAGAGAACGACAAGAGCGCAGACACGAGAATCCCGGACATGATATTCGGAACGATAATCCGCACGAACGCCTGCCAGCGGCTCGCGCCCAGCAGCTCGGCCGCCTCCATCAACGAACGGGCTTGCAGAGCAAGCAGGCTGTTCCGCGTTCCCTGATACAGATACGGCAGCAGACCGACCAGATACGCTCCGGCCGTGATGAAAATCATCGGAATCCCGTTGCCTGAATAAGTGCGAATCAGGCCGACCGCCATAATGACACCCGGAACGGCGTAGGTGAGCATGACAAAAAGCTGAACGAGCCTCTCCAGCCGGGGAGCGTAGACGACGATTGAAAAAACAGCCGGAACGATAATGACGACGGCAGCGACAGTCGTCAGGGAGCTAAGCAAAAAGGAGCGTCCGAATGCCTGCAAAAACCGCGGGTCGCCATACAGCTCCGCGAACCATTTTCCCGTAAGCCCTTCCGGCAAAACCGTGCTGTTCCACTCGGTTGCCAGCGAATACAGCACGGTAGCCGCTACAGGCAAAAACAAATACAGCATGACCAACGCAAACGACAAGGACGGCAAACCAATCCGCTTCAAGACAAATCACTCCGTATCTTCCGCGTCAGCCACTCGTTCACGAGCAGGGCAGCGGCAAGCGTCAGGCCGAGCAGGACAGCAAGCGCGCTACCAAGCTCGGGTCTGGCAAAAATGTCGCCGGAGACGAGCGCGCCAATCCGAATCGGCACGAGATTGTAGTTGCTCCCGGTGAGCGCGTAAGCCGAAGCATAGGCCCCCATCGCGTTGGCAAACAAAATGCTGAATGTGCCGACGATGCCTGGCAGCAGTACCGGGAAACCGATCCGCAGCCAAAAATTCCAGGGGCTTGCCCCAAGCAGCTCGGCCGCTTCCATCCACTGCTTCTGAATGGCGTGGTACAGAGGATACAGCAGCATCACTGCCAAAGGCAGTTGAAAGTAAATATAAACAAGCGTCAACCCGCTCCACGAATAAAGCGTAAACGATTGTCCGAAATCAATCCCCAGTTGCTTCGCGAGCAAAACAAACAGGCCACTGTTGCCCAACAGGACAATGAAGGCAAAAGCGAGCGGGATACCTGCAAAATTGGAGGTCAGGTTCGTAATGACGAGCACTCGCTGTTGCAGAGACTGCGGGAAGCGGGTAATCGCATAGGTAGCGAAAACAGCAGCGACGATTCCGATGAGCGAAGACAAGAGCGAGATGAGCACGCTGTTTTCAAACGCCTGCAAGTAGTACGGATTGGCAAAAATCTCGCGATAGTGACTGAATGTAAAACCGCCGTCCCCTTCGGCCTGAAAGCTCCCACCGATCATGGAAAGCAACGGGGCGAGCAGAAACAGCGCGATTATCGCAAAAAACGGAATCGTCGTGACCAAAAGCATGCTGACAAATCGTTTCATCGCAAAAGCTCCTTTCTGAGCGGAAAAGACGCCCCCTCAGGGAGACGTCTTGCTCTGCCCGGATACCGTCAATGGCTGCATCGCTTCCGAGGGGGAGATGCCGAGCAGTTGGCAGGCAAGCGGAGCCACCTGCAATTGCGGGATCGCCACCTCGCGTATCCCCGGAGATACCCGGTTGCTGATGACAAACAGGGGAACGTCCCGGTCAGCGCTAGACGTACCGCCGTGATTTCCGTCCGCTGTCATTCCGTGATCGGCTGTTACGATTATTTGATAGCCCGCGTCGATCCACGCGGGAAGCACGTTTGCCAGTATCGAATCTGCCGCCAGAACGCGGTTGCGATAGCGCGCGGAATCAGCCGTATGCTTGTGGCCGTCATCGTCAATGTTCATGGAGTGGACGTAAAGAAAATCCGGATTGAATCCATGCAACAAAAAGTTGGCGTCGGCAAACAAGTGAGTATCCGGATAGTGATCTTCCCAGTAAAACATCCCGTGTTGTATCGGCTTGTCCGTGTTCAACTGGATGCGGTCGTGAAACGGGCTGAACGGAGCCTTGTTGTACAGCTCGCTCACCCAGCAATAAGCGGCGGCAGCGTTGGACATCCCGTTTTTGCGCGTCAGGTGGAACAGACTCTCCTGATGCGAAAGCCGCACCGCCTGATTGCTGGAAATCCCGTTTTTCCACGCAGGGGTTCCCGTCAAAAGAACCTCGTACAAAGGCCGGGAGAGACTGGGCAATTCCGAGCGCACCTGGAAGCGGGCAGCGAAGCCGTACTCGACCAGATGATGCATGTACCCCATGTGCGAGACAGCCGTGTCGAATCTCAATCCGTCGAGCACAATCATGGCGAGCTTGTTAGCGGACATGGATCAACACCTGCTCTTGCCATAGCTGCGGCAATTTTTTCGCTGTCTCTTCCCATGCATTCAAATCGCCAACCGGACGCGCATTTTTGTACATTTCTTCCGGGAGCAGCTTGGCCTTGGCAGACTCGTCAAGCTTGGCATTCGCGCGAATGGGTCTGGCATAGCCGCGAGCCAGATTGGACTGTCCGGCATCGGAGAGGATGTATTCACGTGCCAGCATCGCGGCGTGCGGATGCTTGGCGTACTTGTTGATAAGCGTAGCGTACCCGCTGCTGACCGATGCTTCTTCCGGGATGATGACGTCAAAGCGGTTTTTGTCGATTTTGTCACGGTAGCCGAGCGCGTTGAAGTCCCACACGATGGCGACTTCGATTTCGCCCTTTTCCAGATTGGCAAGGCTCGGGTCGCTCGTGCTGAGTCGCTTGTTTTTCGCCAGGTCGGCAAAAAAGTCAACGCCGGGCTGAATATTTTTCTCGTCTCCGCCGTGGGCATAGGCGGCGGCCAGAACGGCAAACTGCGCCTGATTCGCTTTCATGACGTCGCCAATCGCGATCTTGTAGCTTCCGCTTTTCAGATCAGCCCACGACTTGGGAGGATTTTGCACTTTGGTCTTGTCGGTGAGAAAAGCGAGCGTTCCAGTATAGCCGAGCACCCAGTGCCCTTCATCGTCCTTTGCCCAGTCGGGAATGTCGTTCCAGTAGGAGGTTTTGTAAGGCAGCGTCAGCCCTTTTTGTTTGGCTAACGGTCCAAATGCGATGCCCACGTCGCCGATATCTGCTGTGGCGTCTTCTTTTTCTGCTTCAAACTTGGCCAATTCCTCTGCGCTCGACATGTCGGTGTCCGTATGCTTCAAGCCGTATTCCTTCTGGAGATTGCCCCATGTCTCTCCCCAGTTTGCCCACGTGTCCGGCATCCCTACAGAGTTGACTTCGCCCTCCTGCTTCGCTTTTTCCACGATTTGCTCCAGGGTCAATTGCGACGTATCCAGAGTAGCGTCTGATTTCGTCTCGGTGGCACATCCGGCAAGCAGTAAAACGGATGTTACGACAGCAACGGTTCGTTTCCAGCCCAACTGGTTCCCTCTCATCTTTTAAGGCCCCTTTTCGTTTTTATTTGTGTTTGATCGTTTTGTTTTTTCGTCTATCATCGTAAACAACCAAAATGAAACTGATATAAATGGGTTGTAAAGAAGCGATTAAGACTCTGTGAAAAAAGAAAAGCGGCCCTCTGCTGCCAGAGAACCGCGTCGCGTCCGGAAAAAAGCGATGATCGTTTTCACTCTTGTTGAAAAACGAAGAAGAACTAGGGGTAGTCGCGCCCCTAGTCCGTTTATCGTGCTTCTTCTGTTTAGTTGTGAGCGAACTGCTCTTCTTCTGTCGACCCGGTCAAAGCTGTGGTCGAAGAAGTTCCGCCAGCGATCACTTGCGCTACTTCATCGAAATAGCCAGTGCCTACCTCACGCTGATGGCGAGTCGCGGTATAGCCGTGAACCTCGCTTGCAAATTCAGCCTGCTGCAATTCGGAGTAAGCAGCCATTCCGCGATCGCGATAGCCGCGCGCCAGCTCGAACATGCCGTAGTTCAGGGCGTGGAAGCCTGCGAGCGTTACGAACTGGAACTTGTATCCCATCTCTCCCAGCTCCTCCTGGAAGCGAGCGATCGATTCCTCGTCGAGCTTTTTCTTCCAGTTGAAGGACGGGGAGCAGTTGTAGGCAAGCAGCTTGCCTGGATATTGGGCATGGATCGCTTCTGCAAAGCGGCGTGCTTCCTCCAGGTTTGGCTCGGAAGTTTCGCACCAGATCAGGTCTGCATACGGAGCGTAAGCGAGTCCGCGGGCAATCGCCGCGTCCAGCCCCCCGCGGAGGCGGAAAAAGCCTTCTGGAGTGCGCTCGCCGGTGAGGAACGGCTGGTCTTGCGGATCGACGTCGCTCGTAATCAGGAAAGCGCCGTTTGCGTCTGTACGCGCTACGATGATGGTCGGAACGCCCATAACGTCAGCAGCCAAGCGAGCGGAAATCAGGTTGCGGACAGCAGCCTGCGTCGGGATCAGCACTTTCCCGCCCATGTGGCCGCATTTTTTCTCGGAAGCGAGCTGGTCTTCAAAATGCACGCCGGCAGCTCCCGCTTCGATCATGCTTTTCATCAGCTCAAACACGTTCAGTGGCCCGCCGAAGCCCGCTTCCGCGTCAGCGACAATCGGAGCAAACCAGTACGTATCTGTACCGCCTTCGGATTGGTCGATCTGGTCTGCACGCTGCAGAGCCTGGTTGATTCTTTTTACGACATGAGGAACGCTGTTTGCCGGGTAGAGGCTTTGATCGGGATACATTTGACCGGAGAGGTTCGCGTCTGCCGCCACTTGCCAGCCGCTCAAGTAAATCGCCTTCAGTCCCGCTTTTACTTGCTGGATGGCCTGATTCCCGGTCAAAGCCCCCAACGCTTTGATGTGATGCTCGGTATGCAGCAGGTTCCACAGTCGCTCCGCACCCAACCGAGCCAACGTATGCTCGATTTGCACAGACCCGCGCAGACGGTAAACGTCCTCAGCCGAATACGTCCGGGTAATTCCCTGGAAACGCTCGGTTTGCCAGCTTTGTTCAATCTGTTGAATCGCTTCCTGCTTTGTTTGTTTGCTCATTTTCTTTTTCCCCCACTCGTTTTTTTATGATTGTTATTAAAGATAGCGATAGCCCGGTACAGTCAGAAAATCTTCGAAGTCGTCCTCTGTCACCAGCTTCAGGAACAGCTCGCCGGCAACCTGAAATTTGCTGTTTTCATAACGCTCCTGGCCAATCGCTTGTTTCAATGCCTGCAATTCCTCGCTCAGCCATTGCTTGACCAGACCCTCGGTGATCTTTCGGCCATCCTGGAGCACCCCTTGTCGATGGCGAATCCAGTGCCACACCTGAGCCCGGGAAATTTCCGCGGTCGCCGCATCCTCCATCAGATTGTGGATCGGCACTGCGCCATACCCGCGCAGCCACGCTTCGATGTACTGCAAGCCTACGCTGATGTTGGTGCGCACGCCTTCTTCTGTGATGACGCCCTCTGGTACAGCCAGCAGGTCGCTTGCCGACACCTGCACATCCTCGCGTTTATACCAGATTTGGTTCGGCTCTCTCATCAAACGGTTGAAAACTTCCATTGCCACCGGCACCAGTGCGGGATGGGCTACCCACGTGCCGTCGTGCCCGTCGTAAGCTTCCCGCTCCTTGTCAGCGCGTACTTTGGCGAGCGCTTCTTCATTTTTGACCGGGTCGTTTTTCACCGGAATCTGGGCCGCCATCCCGCCGATGCAAGGAGCCTGGCGTTTATGGCACGTTTTCACCGCCAAAGTGGTGTAGGCCCTCATAAACGGAACCGTCATCGTCACTTGCGCCCGGTCAGGGGTGATGACATCCGGCTGATTCCGCAGCTTTTTAATGTAGCTGAAAATGTAATCCCAACGCCCGCAATTCAGGCCTGCACTATGCTCCCGCAGCTCATACAAAATCTCATCCATCTCAAAGGCAGCGAGAATCGTTTCGATCAGAACCGTCGCCCGAATCGTCCCGCGCGGAATATTCAGCTCCTCCTGAGCGAACACAAATACATCGTTCCAGAGGCGCGCTTCCAGGTGGCTTTCCAGCTTCGGCAAGTAGAAGTACGGGGCTGTCTTGTTCGCGATCAAGGCATCGACGTTGTGGTAAAAGTAGAGGCCAAAGTCGAGCAGGCTGCCGGAAATCGGCTTTTGATCGAGAAGGATGTGTTTTTCGTCGAGGTGCCAGCCACGCGGCCGTACGATCAATACCGCTGTCTTCTCATTGAGGGTGTATTGCTTTCCTTCCGGGCTGGTGTATGAGATGTTGCGGCGGACAGCGTCCTTCATGTTGATCTGGCCTTGAATCGTATTTTCCCAAGTAGGCGAGTTTGCGTCCTCAAAGTCTGCCATGAAGAGACGTGCGCCCGAATTGAGTGCGTTGATAACCATTTTGCGGTCGCCGGACGGCCCGGTAATCTCCACTCGGCGATCCAGCAGATCATGCGGAAGCGGAGCTACCGTCCAATCTCCGTTGCGAATCTCGGCTGTTTCCGGCAAAAAGTCGGGCAGTTGCCCCGCATCTATTTTCAATTGGCGTTCCTCGCGAGCGGCAAGCAATTGCTGCCTTCTGTCGCCGAATTTTTGCTCCAGCTTGATGACGAACTGGATCGCTTCCGGTGTGAGAATATCCTCGAAGCCGGAGCGCATCTCGCCGGTAATCTGAATTTCCAGCGGATATGGATTGGTTGGAATCGTAGTCAAACCTGTTCACCTTCCCTTGATAACATCTGAATTATTATGGTACAGATCGAATTTTGTCCAATTATTATAGTACAGAAGATTCAAAAAAATGGCTTAATCCTGATATCCGCTGCCACTGCAATGACTGCAGCTCACATGTCCGTCCCCCAAGCAATGATGGCAAGCCGCTCCGTTGTCATCATGACCAACGCCTCCGCATCGTGGGCAATTCTGTTCGCCGTTTCCTTCACACCGATAGCAGTCCATTTCCCATTCCCTCCATATCTGTATTAAAACAATGTTCTTTTGATTTGTTTTTATTATATAACAGAGATTAGTACAGTGCAACACAATTTTCTAAAAATTATAACTGTATTAGAACACATTTTCCAAGCTGCCTTTTCCCCCTGCTCTCTCGCCTTTTCGCCGCCCAAAAAGAAAGCAGCCTCTGATCCAAACAAAGATCAAAGGCTGCTGTGCTTATTTATGGGGTTCTTCCCCCCGCTTATTTCGGCTCGATTTTTGCTACTCCGCCCATGTACGGACGCAGCACTTCCGGAATGGTGATGCTTCCGTCCGCTTCCTGGTAGTTTTCCAAAATCGCCGCTACTGTACGGCCGATGGCGAGGCCCGAGCCGTTCAGTGTATGCACGAATTCCGGCTTCGATTTGGTGTCGCGGCGGAAACGAATATTGGCGCGGCGAGCCTGGAAGTCTTCGAAGTTCGAGCAAGACGAGATTTCGCGGTACGTATTCGAGCTTGGAATCCATACCTCCAGATCGAATTTCTTCGCTGCCGTAAATCCGAGGTCGCCCGTGCACATGCTCATGACACGGTACGGAAGTCCAAGCAGTTGCAGTACCTTCTCTGCGTTTTTCACCAGCTTATCCAGCTCATCATACGAATCTTCCGGTTTGACGAATTTCACCAACTCCACTTTGTTGAATTGGTGCTGGCGAATCAGCCCGCGTGTATCGCGACCAGCCGATCCCGCTTCCGAACGGAAACAAGCGCTGAAAGCAGCATAGTATCGCGGCAAATCTGCTCCATCCATAATTTCATCCCGGTGCATGTTGGTGACAGGCACCTCTGCGGTAGGAATCAGGAAGTAGTCTGGTCCCTCCAGCTTGAAAGCATCTTCCTCAAACTTCGGCAACTGTCCGGTTCCGGTCATGCTTGCGCGGTTTACGATGTATGGCGGGATGACTTCCTCGTATCCGTGCTCGGTGGCATGCAGGTCCATCATGAAGTTCATCAATGCGCGCTCCAGGCGAGCTCCCAGTCCTTTGTAAAAGACAAAGCGGCTTCCGGTTACTTTTGCAGCCGTCTCAAAATCGAGAATCCCTGCCTGGCTGGCCAGCTCCCAATGCGGTTTGGTCTCGAAGCCAAAGCTGCGCGGCTCGCCCCACGTCCATGCCACCACGTTGTCGTCTTCAGAAGTCCCAATCGGCGTGCTTTCGTGCGGCAGGTTTGGCAAGCTCAGCAAAATGAATTCCAACTGCTCATCCAGCTTGCGCAGCTCTTCGTCCAGCTTCTTGATGCGTTCGTTTACTTCTTTCATTTCCGCGATCAGGTGGTCGGCATTCTCTTTGTTCCGCTTCATGACTGCTACTTGCTCAGACACGGTATTCCGTTTATTTTTCAGCGCCTCTGCTTCCTGAATCACTTGGCGGCGTTTTTCATCGACCTCTGCAAATTGATCCAGAGCGGAAATATCTTCATTGCGATGCGCCAAACGGCGTTTTACTTCCTCCAAATCTTGCCGCAGTACTTTTACGTCCAACATGTTCGAATCCCTCCGAATCCATAATAAAAATGCAAAAAACACCCGTCCCCTAATAAGGGACGAGTGTTGTGTACCCGCGTTGCCACCCTCGTTGATACATGCCCAACCCTGGCGCATCTATCCACTCCATCCGTCATAACGGGACGGTTCCGGGCAAAGTTCATTCCTTTGCCACTCCGAGATGGATTCCCTCACATACCGGATCGGTTCGCACCTACCACCGACTCTCTACACCAGGTTGATGTGAAGTACTTGTTCTCATCATCGCATTCTCATTCATACATACTTCTATTGTTAACTGTACTACAGGTTCTATACGTATGTAAAGGGCGCTCCGCCATCATCTTGTACCAAAAAGAAAAGACCGGCATTTTGTCAATGCCGATCTTTTCATGCAAGCTTGGCTTTTATTAGCTTCTGTATTCTTTCACCATGTCGAGGAAGTATTTGTGCAGTCTTGCATCTTCCGTCAATTCCGGGTGAAAGGCGGCCGCCAGATAGTGGCCTTCTCGTGCTACCACGATCTTTTCTTCGTACTTGGCCAGCACTTCTGCGTTTTCTCCGACTTCCATAATATATGGCGCCCGGATGAACACTGCCGGGTAATCTGCACCCACACCAGCCACAGGCATTGTCACCTCGAAGCTCTCCTTTTGGCGGCCAAACGCGTTGCGCTCCACCTTGATAGCCATCAGCCCGAGATGGCAATCATCTTGCCCCTCGATCTGTTTGGCCAAAAGAATCGCGCCTGCACAAGTGCCGAAGATCGGCTTTCCTGCTTTTCCGAACTCTTGGAGCGCCTCCATGAATCCGTACTTGTGCATCAGCTTGCTGATCGTCGTGCTTTCTCCGCCTGGGAGAACCAATCCGTCCAGCTCGTCCAGTTCTTCCACCTTTTTTACGGGAACGGCTGTCGCCCCTGCTTCTTCCAGCATGCGCAAGTGTTCTGCTACAGCCCCTTGCAAAGCGAGTACACCGATTTTCATTCTGCTCACCTTACCAGCCGCGCTCTTGCATGCGGTCTGCTTCGCGAATTTTGGAAATCTCGATTCCCGTCATGGCGCTTCCCAGACCTTTGGATACGCGAGCGATCAGTTCGTAGTCTGTGTAGTGCGTAGTCGCTTCAACAATCGCGCGGGCGAATTTCTCCGGGTTTTCCGATTTGAAAATCCCCGAGCCGACAAACACGCCGTCAGAACCGAGCTGCATCATCAGCGCCGCGTCTGCCGGAGTCGCTACGCCACCAGCCGCGAAGTTCACTACAGGCAGCTTGCCGGTTTTGTGTACTTGTTCCAGCAGCTCGTATGGGGCACCCAGATTTTTCGCTTCTGCCATCAGCTCATCGTAAGACATCGCTTGCACTTTGCGGATTTGAGCCATCATCGTGCGCATGTGGCGAACGGCTTCTACGATGTTTCCGGTTCCTGGCTCGCCTTTGGTACGAATCATGGACGCCCCTTCACCGATACGGCGAAGCGCTTCGCCCAGATCACGCGCGCCACATACGAACGGCACGGTAAATTCTTTTTTATTGATGTGGTACAAATCATCTGCCGGGGTCAAAACTTCGCTCTCGTCCAGATAGTCGACACCCATTGATTCCAGTACGCGCGCTTCGACAAAGTGTCCGATACGAGCTTTTGCCATAACAGGGATCGAAACAGCGTTCAGTACTTCCTCCACAATGCTGAGATCAGCCATACGAGCTACTCCACCGGCTGCACGAATGTCAGAAGGTACGCGTTCCAATGCCATGACAGCTACGGCACCGGCAGCTTCAGCAATTTTTGCCTGCTCAGCGTTTACGACGTCCATGATGACACCGCCTTTTTGCATCTCAGCCATACCTTTTTTTACGCGGGACGTTCCTACTTGTACCATGTGAAAATTCCCCCTACATCATGAAGTCAGAACCGTAACTGTTATGCTCTGTTATGGTTCCTTGTTATCGTCATTGTAAACGATAGATGAGGGGGAAAACAACCATTATTTAATTTCCTGTTCCGCTACTGAACAAATTGCTGAAAAATTGAATGATGCTGCGGAAGAACAAACGAATCCAGCTCGCCTCTTCGACTTCCTGGCTGGCTACTATATCTGCGCCTGCTTTTGCCGCGTCTTCCGGCTGCAGGTAGTCGGCGTCTTTCGCTCCTTCTTCTTTCAGTACGAGCTTACCGACCACCTGGCCTTGCTTGATTGGTGCGGTCAGCTCTTGATACGTAACGGTTGGCGTGAATTTTGTCTCTGCTCCGATTTTGGTCAGCATGTTTACTTCGGTGGCAGTTACTGCGGGTACGTTGAGTTCTACTCCGTTCGTTACAGGTGCAGTTTCAAAACCTTTTACAGAAACATTTTTGTCCAATTGCTTCGTTAATTTGAAATTGCTGAATCCATAGTCATAAAGCTTTTTTGTTTCCACGAAGCGTTTTGTTTTGCTGTCTGTTCCCATTACAACAGAAATCAAGCGCATGTTATCACGAACTGCAGTACCAGTAAAGCAATTACCTGCTGCTTGTGTATAACCTGTTTTTAATCCGTCTACACCCGGATAGTAATTGGGGAGGTCAGGCAACATCCAGTTGTTGTTCGCCATTTTCAATTCATTTTTAGAACCGGGACGGAAGGTAAAACGCGGGATCTTCGATACTTCCAACGCTTCCGGGAAATCACGAATCAGGTTTCTGGCGAGGATGGCCGAATCACGAGCGGACATTAGATTTTCCACTTGATCGGTCTTGATGGAGTACGGCCCCAGTTCATTCGCTGGCAAGCCACTGGATGTGACGAAAGAGGTGTTTTTCATACCAAACTCGGCAGCTTTTTTGTTCATCATCTGCACGAAATTCGCTTCATTGCCCGCTATCTTTTCAGCAAGCAGTACAGTTGCGTCGTTGGCAGAAACGACAGCCATGGCATTGTACAGCTCCCTAACCGTGAAGGACTCCCCTAGATTCAGGTACACTCCAGAGGTATCCGAGATTCTTGCCACATAGAAGGCATATTCACTAACAGGTACCTTCTCATCCCAACTGATTTTTTTCTCCTTAACCGCTTCTAGTACAAGGTATTCTGCCATCATCTTGCTCATGCTAGCAGGAGGCAGAGGGGCATCTGGATTCATGCTGTATAGTATTTTTCCTGTCGATGCCTCTAACAGAATGGCAGATTTGGCTGCCAGTTGTAGATCAGTTGCAGGTGCTGCTTCCACCTTCGTCGCTGCTCCTCCCATTCCGGTTGCAAACATTGCGACAGAAAGGATAAAACCTGTCAGTCGTTTTTTCCAAGTAGTTCGCTTCATAGTTTCTTCTCACTCTCCAGTTTCTGTCATTAGTTCATAAGGTAATTGCGCACCAAGTGTAAGTTTAACATACCATTACGATCGCATTGAAGTCCAAATAGGCTCATTAATAGGTAATTGATTGGATATATAATATATAATTGAAACTCAAATATTTTATGGTAAAATTGGTAATATATTGAATGAATCAAGGAGGCTTATCTCATGAAGAAAGTGCTATTTAGTTTTGCTTCACTCGTTCTTGGTTTGGCTGTTATCAATCCAGTCTCTGCTCATGCAACAGTTGAAAAAAGTGATAACGCTTCCCTTGTGGAACAACAAATTAAAAAGGACATTGGTACGATGAGCATTGAGCTTGACTGGAGAGCTTTTAGTGTAACACAGGGAGGCACATATATTGGTCGCGACACCTTCCATCTCTTTGGAAAAGCTAACGCTGGATTATCTGCTTCAAAAAGTAATTGTGACATAACGGTTTACATCGAAAAATTAAGCGAAAATGGCAAAGTAGAAAAAACAATTAAATTAGGCAAATTAGCTGCTCCAAAAGGTAACACTGATTATACAGACCCGGTTTCCGTGGATCCAGGAAACTATCGCCTGAAAATAATAGGAAATATTTCCTCCGAGGGTGAAATTGCTGTTTATAGAAGATAGTGTACGTTCACCGTGGCTTGTATGAATTTTGCTTGCCACTAGCTGCCTTTTAAACTAAACCCCCCTTTCTCTCCAGAAAGGGGGGTAGTTCCTTTTAACCTATGAAATCGAGTAGTTTGGCGATTCCTTCGTAATTTGCACGTCGTGCGGATGGCTTTCGCGCAAGCCCGCACCTGTGATACGGATAAACTGCGAGTTTTGAATCAAGTCTTCAATCGTTTTCGCTCCGCAGTAGCCCATACCTGCGCGCAGCCCGCCAATCAACTGGTAGGTCACGTCTGCCAATGGCCCCTTGTAAGGAACGCGGCCCTCGATTCCTTCTGGAACAAGCTTTTGCTCGTTCTCCTGGAAATAACGGTCCTTGCTGCCCGCTTTCATCGCGCCAATCGAGCCCATTCCGCGGTACACCTTGAAGCGGCGGCCTTGGAAAATCTCGAACTCGCCCGGGCTTTCCTCTGTTCCGGCAAACAGGCTGCCGATCATAATCGCCGAAGCGCCTGCCCCGATTGCTTTTGGCAAATCGCCGGAGTATTTAATGCCGCCGTCGGCAATAATTGGAATATTGTACTCGCGAGCTACTTGCGCGCAATCGTAAATGGCAGTGATTTGCGGAACACCGATACCGGCTACGACGCGGGTCGTGCAAATGGAGCCAGGACCAATCCCGACTTTTACAACGGATGCCCCTGCTTCGATCAAGTCACGGGTAGCTTGTCCAGTCGCAACGTTTCCTGCCACGATGGTCAGGTTTGGATATTCTTTGCGAATCGCTTTTACGGTATCGATGACGCCTTTGGAATGTCCATGCGCTGTGTCGATGACAAGTACATCCACGCCTGCATGTACGAGCGCTGCTGCACGTTCAAACGTATCTGCGGAAACACCTACTGCCGCACCACACAGCAAGCGTCCTTGCGGGTCCTTGGCTGCTTGCGGGTATTGGATCGCCTTTTCAATGTCTTTAATAGTAATGAGTCCACGCAAAATGTTATTTTCATCGACCAGCGGCAGCTTTTCGATTTTATGCTTTTGGAGGATCGCTTCGGCTTGCTGGAGTGTTGTTCCTACTGATGCTGTAACCAGATTGTCTTTTGTCATGACTTCCCTGATCGGTGTCGAGTAGTCATGCACAAAACGCAAGTCGCGGTTGGTCAAAATCCCAATGAGATGCTTTTCTTCATCGACAATCGGCACGCCGGAAATGCGGTATTTGCCCATCAGCGCATCCGCTTCTGCCACGGTATGATCCTGGGTCAAAGAAAACGGGTTGGTAATGACGCCACTTTCCGAGCGCTTCACGCGGTCTACTTCACTCGCCTGCTGCTCGATCGTCATGTTTTTGTGGATGATACCAATCCCACCTTGACGGGCCATAGCAATCGCCATGGCTGATTCCGTTACCGTGTCCATTCCGGCACTAATCAGAGGGATATTCAGGCGGACAGTCTCGCTCAGTTTTACGCGAACGTCCACATCCCTTGGCAAAACTTCTGATTTTGCTGGAATGAGCAGCACGTCATCAAATGTTAGCCCTTCTTTGACAAATTTATCTTCCCGCACGGTAGAAAGCCCCTCTCGGCAAATATTTTTAAGACAGTTTAACAAACGGCATAATTTACTGTCAAGGAATGAGTGAAATGTTCGGTTATGGAGTTTATTAGACAGATAAATCAAAAAAATTACTAACAAAAGCAACCAGATCACGAAAGTTATTGAAAGGTGGTTACGATGAATTCTGCCTGGAAAATGTTCCGTTTTTTCGAGACGGAGCCTACTGCCCGTAAATATTTGACGTCCTGCTACGACAGCATGGGCTTGGAGCATGCTGAGCGCCTGGCTTTTCAGCAAAGTTCCCGTTTTCTTTTTTTATGGAAGCAAGCGAGGCAGTTTTATACGACAGCAGCTACTGCGGACTTGTCGATCCAGCCGTTGCTGCTCTTCTATGGATGCTCCCATCTGCTGAAGGGAATGCTTCTTACGCGCGATCCGTCCTATCCGCAAAACAGCCGGGTGCTCCAGCACGGGGTCACCACGCGGAAGCTGAAGCGAAACACCTACTTGCTGCTAGAGGATGAGGTCCGGCCGCAAAAAGAAGGCTTTTTTGCTCTATTGGCCCAGCTTTTTCATCTTTCCCCTATGCAGGATCGCTATTCGATGCACGATTTGTTTGCTTCCATACCGGCAATCAGCGATGTCTACGCCGCTCTGTCCGAAAAGCCGCAGCATTGGCTGCAAGTACACTGGAGCAAAACTCATACAGCCGATCAAGCTTCCTCTGACACCCAATCGTGGGCCGAGATTGCTTTTCCGGAAAAAATGGACGGGCCGTTGGCATACTCAGCGGAAACCTTCGTTCAATACATCAACAGGGTCGCGCCAGATAGCTCGCGTTTACAATTAAGCTGGCGAGAAGGGAATGCAAAGCGAATACTTCTTCCTGAAACTGCTCTGTCCGCACTAGATCAACACCCTTTATTTCGCTGGCAAGAGCACCGGCTTTTCTTTTGGAACGGCTCGTCGGATTCGCTTCCTCTTCCCGAGTGGGCAAGCCACTTCTTGCTGCTGTATTTGCTGAGCATGCTTTGCAGATATGAAACAGAGTGGTGGGGAGAGCTGGTCTTATCCCACGGCCTTGCTGAACGCTATCTTGTGGAGCTTTTTTTGGAGCACCATATGTCTAGCTATCCCACTGTTATTATGAGACAGATCCAGCAAAAAAACTCTTCGCTCCCGCATGGCCTTCCCTTTTGTGACGGCTAAGCTGTGTTCGATTTTCCTTGTGGGTACGTCCTTGTGTTCCAAGGTACACAAAAAAAGCTGCATTCTCCATTACTCGCAAAAGTAATCGGGAATACAGCTTTTCTTCTTATTCCTTCAAAACTGAATACGCATGTTTGCTAAGAAATGTGTGGATAAGTCCTCGACCGATTAGTATTCGTCAGCTCCACGCGTTGCCGCGCTTCCACACCGAACCTATCAACCTCATCGTCT
>NZ_BAAIYG010000042.1:0-24963 GCF_057543335.1 Brevibacillus sp. YAE8 | reverse complement strand
ATCGAATTCTACAATACAGAACGGTTCCAGAAAAAACTCGGCGACCTCTCCCCAGTCCAATACCGGGAATCGATCGCCGCTTAAGATAGCGTCTTTTTTTAGTGTCTACTTGACGGGGCTATGACCAAAGCAGGGGGTCTTTTTTCTTTTCTCGCGACTCTCTTACTCTCTCGTTCTA
The DNA here is from genome assembly GCF_057543335.1 of Brevibacillus sp. YAE8. NCBI lineage: Bacteria > Bacillati > Bacillota > Bacilli > Caryophanales > Paenibacillaceae > Brevibacillus > Brevibacillus sp. YAE8. The sequence continues at coordinate 24,785 of NZ_BAAIYG010000042.1, read as the reverse complement.
TCGGTCTGCGGCAGTACATAGACTGAAAGTGTCTAGCACTTAACGGGGAGGATCACTTGATGAAACGCTACTTGCTCATAGGGTTTATCACTTTGCCGATCTTGCTCGTCCTGATGCCGGCCGCGCTGGTCTATCTGTTTGCTCCCTCGCACGATTCGGCCGCCCAGCCAGCCGCAGCCGTCCAAGGGCAGGACAAACCCGCAATGGCCGGAACTGCCCCGTCGCTTTCCATCAAGGTCTACCGGACAGAAAAAAAGGTTGTGGAGACACTGCCGCTGGAGACGTACATTGCCGGAGTGGTAGCCGCCGAGATGCCTGCCGAATTTGAACTGGAGGCGCTGAAAGCCCAGGCGATGGCTGCGCGAACGTATATCGTGCGCAGGCTGAAGCAAGGGAAGTTCGACGACGTGCCGGCAGGCGGACAGGTGCTGGATACCGTCCAGCATCAGGTCTATATGGATGAAGCGCAGCGCCGCGAGCGCTGGGGGGATCAATATGAATGGAAAAGCAAGCGTATCGAGCAAGCCGTTCAGGCAACTGCGGGTGTCGTGCTGACGTACCAGGGAGAGCCGATTGATGCGACGTTTTTTTCCACCAGCAACGGTTTCACCGAAAACTCGGATGAGTACTGGGAAAGGCCGATCCCTTATTTGAAAAGCGTAGCCAGCCCGTGGGATATCGAGTCTCCCCGTTATGAAGAAACGGTGGTCAAGTCGACGGCAGAGCTGGAAAAAGAGCTGGGCGTGAAGCTTGCGCAGGAGGCGTCTTCAAATGGGGCCTGGTATCGAATCGAGTCGCGAACGACAGGCAATCGGGTTGGCAAGATCAGTATTGGCGGCAAGGAGTTCAGCGGGCGGGAATTTCGCGAAAAGCTGAATTTAAATTCGTCGTCCTTTTCGTTGGAGCTCAGGGGGAATCAGGTGTTTATTACGACCAAAGGATACGGCCACGGTGTCGGCATGAGCCAGTGGGGAGCAAACGGCATGGCCAAGAGCGGAAAAACCGCCGAGCAGATCGTGAAGCACTTCTATCAAGGAATCAGCTTGCAGGAATACTCGCAAATTTTGCGCGCCTAGCAAAAAAGAACGCAAATTTTTACTTTTCCCTACTCCCTCAGGTTTATACGCCAAAATTCTGGCGATACTGAGGGATGAGGTGATGAATAAAATGGAAGATCAAAAAAATCAAAATCAACCGATTCCATTCAAGAAGGCAAGCTCTTGGAAAAAAGTTTTGGGCAAGAAGTGGGCGTTCCCCGCAATCTACATCGGAACCGCAGCAATCATTCTCGCTTTTGTGATGTGGTATCAGGGCAGCGTCATGGACACGGTCTCCAAAATGACGAATGTCGGGGATAACGTGGCAGTGACAACTCCAGCGGCTCCTGAGACACCAGAGCAAAGCGAAGAAGCGGTACCTGTAACAAGTGGCGTTCAACCGTTGGCATGGCCTGTAGGCAAAAACGTTCAGTATGAGCTGGGAATGGGCTACTACGATGAGCAGGCGTCCAAAGACGAGCAGCAAAAAGCGCTCGTCAAGTACGGCAATTCCTTCTACCCGCACACGGGAATTGATTTGAAGGCAACCGACGGCAAGAGCTTTGATGTTGTCGCTGCGCTCGCCGGAAAAGTGACCAAGGTGGAGAATGATCCGCTCGTCGGCAAAACCGTTGAGGTAGAGCACGCTGACAAAATGGTCACCGTTTATCAAAGCCTGGAAAACATCACAGTCAAACCGGGCGATGAAGTGACACAGGGCCAGGTCATCGGATCGGCCGGCCGCAACGAGTATGAAAAAGACTTCGGCGTCCACCTCCACTTTGAAGTACATGTGGACGGCAAGCCGGTCAACCCTCAGCAATATTTGCTGCAGGCGGAAGCAAAAAATCAATAACAGGCGAAATCATGGAAAACACCTGCAAAATCAAGCGTCTTGCGGGTGTTTTTTTGCTGTTGGTACAAACTGTGGAAAAAAGATGCGGCCGTGCTGGCTTGTCAGGCTTGGAAACGTAGAATATGTGTCCCTACGCACCCATATATTGTATCAGACAATGTAGATACAAGGAGGCGAGTAATGTGCACGACTACATCAAAGAGCGGACCATCAAGATTGGCCGATATATTGTAGAGACGCGAAATACGGTTCGGATGATCGCCAAAGAGTTCGGTGTTTCCAAAAGCACAGTGCACAAGGACTTGACGGAAAGGCTGCCTGAAATAAATCCGGAGCTGGCTAACCAGGTTAAGGAAATTTTGGAATATCACAAAGCCATCAGACATCTTCGGGGAGGCGAAGCGACCAAGATCAAGTACAAGCGGCGCAGTAAAAAAGTCCGCGTGGAACAGGAGGAAAGTGTCCAATAAAGAATTTCCTTGTCCTCTCACGTAGAAGAGCCTATGATATTAGGTAGAAATGTAACTGGTAACAGGGAGGACCTTTCATGTTTGGCAAAGATATCGGGATCGACTTGGGGACGGCCAATGTCTTGGTGTATGTAAAAGGCAAGGGGATAGTCCTAGACGAACCATCTGTCGTGGCAATAGATAATAATACAAGAAAAGTATTGGCCGTGGGGCACGAAGCGCATCGCATGGTGGGCCGCACCCCAGGTAATATCGTAGCGATCCGACCTTTGCGCGAAGGGGTCATTGCGGATTTCGAGATTACGGAAGCGATGCTGAAGCACTTTTTGAACAAAATCGGCGGGAAAAGCATGTTTGCGCGCCCACGCATTCTGATCTGCTGCCCGACGAACATTACGTCTGTCGAGCAAAAAGCGATTCGCGAAGCAGCAGAGCGCAGTGGCGGCGCAAGACAGGTATTTATCGAAGAAGAACCGAAAGTTGCCGCAGTAGGGGCAGGGATGGATATTTTTCAGCCGTCGGGCAATATGGTAGTGGATATCGGTGGGGGTACGACCGATGTTGCGGTACTGTCTATGGGCGATATTGTCACGTCTTCCTCCATCAAAATAGCTGGAGACACATTCGATGTGGCCATTATGCGGTACATAAAAAATAAATACAAACTGCTGATTGGAGAGCGTACGGCTGAAGATATCAAGGTTCAGATCGGAACCGTATCCGGCGGGCGCCAGGACGAAATGGACATTCGTGGTCGAGACATGGTAAGCGGCTTGCCGCAAACAATTACCATTCAATCGGGCGAAGTCCAAGAAGCCCTGGCCGAGTCGGTGAGCGCGATTGTACAAGCCTCCAAATCTGTTTTGGAACGAACACCTCCGGAGCTTTCTGCCGATATAATTGATAAGGGTGTTTTCCTGACCGGCGGCGGCGCACTTTTGCACGGTATCGACGAGATTTTGGCAGAGGAGCTGAAGGTTCCTGTGCTGGTAGCGGAAGAGCCGATGATGTGTGTAGCCAAAGGAACCGGAATGATGCTGGACTATTTGGACAAAGTACCGGCTCACTCGAATAGGCGATTATTCAGGGGGTAAGATGACGTGATAAGAGGCTTGTATACGTCTGCATCTGGCATGCTGGCCTTGCAAAACAGGCAAGAATCGCTGGCGAATAATCTGGCTAACATCAATACGCCTGGTTACAAACAGGACGTGGGTGTGATGCGAGCGTTTCCGGAACAGCTACTCTCGCGCATGCGCGATTCCGAAGGGCCTGAATTTCCTGGCATTCCGAATATGCCGGGACAGCCTGCGGTAATCGGACGGTTGAACTCCGGCGTGTACATGTCGGAAGCCATCCCGAATTTTACACAAGGGGACATCGAGGAGACGCGCAATCCGTACGATGTCGCTCTGTTGGACAACCTGCAGCCCGATCAGGACGGCAATGAACGCCGGCTGTTTTACAGCGTGGCACGAATTGAGGACTTGACGCAGCCGGCTCAGCAAGAGGATATCCGCTACACGAGGAACGGCAACTGGAGCGTAAATGCGGATGGATACCTGGTGACGCCGGAGGGATACTATGTGCTCGACAATCAAAATCAGGCGATTCGGCTGAACGATCCGGACACCGGCATCAATGTCGGCCAGGACCTGAAAATCAATCAGGCTGGCGAGCTGCTCTACCGTGATACGGCGAGCGAGGAGTACCAGACGCTTGCCGCCCATCCGCGCCTGGGCTTGAGCGTCGTGACTGATCCGCAGAAGCTCGTTCGCGAGGGAACAAACGTCTTCCGCTATGAAGGAGACGCAGAGGTACAAGCAATCGACATCGTGGAAGCAGAAGATCAGGCTGCACTGGCAGCCGGAGAGTACGATACGCCTGCTGTTGCAGGGCGATACGGCACGCAGCAGGGCTGGAGAGAGCGCTCCAACGTAGACCCGGCGCAAACCATGACAAGCATGATGAGCGTGCTGCGCGCGTATGAGGCGAATCAGCGGGTGATTACGACGATTGATGGCACGCTGGACAAGGCCGCTAATGAAATCGGACGGGTAAATGGATAATAGGAGGTAGGAAGGATGCAGTCGCTTAACATCTCGACATCGGCAATGCGCGGCATTCAGCAGGCGTTGGACAATACCGCCAACAACCTGGCGAATATTGATACCATTGGCTACAAGCGCAGAGTGGCATCGTTTTCCGAGCTTCTCGCCGATTCGATGACCGAGCAGCCGGCAGTGGACAATCAAAACCGCAATACGCCTGCAGGCTTGCGTGTGGGCAGTGGCGCCCGCCTCGGCTTGACCAAGCTCGATCTCGGTCAGGGCAGCGTCAAGCTGACGGATGTGCCGACGAATGTGCTGATTGAAGGGCCGGGCTATTTTCTGGTCACGCACAAAATCAAGGATGCAACCGGAGCGGTAATTCAGGAAGAAAGTCGCCTTACGCGCGACGGCTCTTTCAAGGTACAATACGATGATGACGAGGGCGGCTATGTGCTGCACACGACATCCGGCCACATTCTCACGGACAATAACGGTGTGAACATCGTTTTGCCTGAGCCGGTGCAAGACATTCAAATTACGCCAGAGGGCGAGCTTTCTGCCAATGGAGTCTCCTATGGCACGATCGGCGTCTGGAAAGTGGACAATCCGGATCAATTGCAGCAGGTGGGACAAAATTTGTTCGACGCCGAGCTTGCTTCCGGGGAAAACCCGATGACCAAGTATGCCAACGCCATTGAGGAAGGCATTGCTTCACTGCGCCAGGGCGCACTGGAAGGCTCCAATGTGACGATGACAGAGGAAATGTCGCAACTGGTGAACATTCAACGCGCTTATCAACTGAATTCGCGGGCGATCGGCATCAGCGATCAGATGATGGGAATTGCCAATTCGCTGCGCAGCAGATAATTCATTCAATCAGTGACGACGGAGGAGAGGAGCATGGAACAAGGGAAGGGTAGAAGGTTCCCGCGTGATACCGAAGAGGTTAGGAAAAAGCCAAAAGAGCGGGAACGGAGCGGCAGAAACTGGCGAGTGACGGTCGCCAAGATTGTGCTGGTCCCACTCCTGTTGTTTTTCTCTCTCGTCATCGGTTTGGTAATTGGCTACGGAGTAGTGGGACACAAGCCGACAGCGGAAGTATTTGATCTCGGGACATACAAGCATATGTGGGACTTGCTTTTTGCAGATACGTAAGCAACGAAAAGAGAAGAGCAAGCTGGACAAGCCCGAACCGGATGGTTGGGGCTGCCTGTTTTTTAGAGGGACTTGTTGCGCAGTTTGTCCACAGAGTATAATAGATCGAGTGGTTGAAAAAGGAAGCGACGATTCTTGCTACGGAGGGATGTCCGTGAATCTTCCCAATTTGCTTACGATCTTTCGCATCGTGCTCATCCCTTTGTACCTGTATGTCTTTTTCTCCGGGATTCCTTTTCACGTCGAAATCGCTTTGGGCATATTGATTTTGGCGGGAGTCACGGACATCGCAGATGGGTACATCGCGCGGAAACATAAGCTTGTGACCACAATCGGAATGATGTTGGACCCTCTGGCAGACAAGTTAATGATGTTGGCGGTGATCGCCTCATTGTTTTTGACAGAGCGGATCAGCGTGTGGGCCGCCCTGTTTTTCTTTATGCGTGATCTGGCCATGATAATAACAGGAGCTATTTACCACTTCCGGGGCAAAAAAACGGTACCAGCAAATGCATATGGCAAGTTGACAACAGTTCTTTTGTATTTGGTCATACCGCTTGTCATGTATAGATATCATTACAGCGAAGCGATATTGTGGACGGTGATCGCGTTCTCGTTCATTACGAGCGCGATCTATTTAGGGAAGTTTCGGCTGTTGAACCGCACGTAAGGGATGGAAAAAGAGCACTTCCCGTTTGGGGAGGAAGTGCCCCTTCTATTTTAACCCCGCTATGCCGACTTGTCGGAGGCGGGAGTTACGTTTATTCTCAGTTTGCCAACTGGTCTTCATGCACAGACAAGCCCAGATAAAGTATGGAAATGGAGCGATCAGACATGGAATTTAAAGCACCGCTTGATATTATGCAAATCCAGGAAATCATTCCGCACCGCTATCCGTTTTTGCTGGTGGACAAAATTGAAGAGCTGGAGCAAGGAAAACGCGCAGTCGGGATCAAAAACGTGACAGTAAACGAGCCGTTTTTCCAAGGGCATTTTCCTGGCTATCCGGTCATGCCTGGCGTCCTGATTGTGGAAGCGTTGGCGCAAGTCGGAGCAGTCGCCATCCTCAGCATGGAGGAGCACCAAGGAAAAATCGGGCTGTTTGCAGGCATTGACGAGTTTCGCTTCAAGGATCAGGTGAAGCCTGGCGACACGCTAACGCTGGAAGTTGAGCTGACGCGCGTGCGCGGTTCGATCGGCAAAGGGCACGGGAAGGCCATCGTTAATGGGAAAGTAGTCGCAGAGGGCGGACTGATGTTTGCCTTGACGGCAGGAAATAAAGCACATTCATGATATCCTTGAATGTGCTTTTCTTTTCGGGTAAAATGGCTAGTGGGCAACTTATATAATGAAGGTGAAAACATTGACCAAACAGGTCGCAAACATCTTAGGTGTGCCATTTTCGACTCGCGGCTTTCGCGAGACAGTCACATATATAGCAGAACGCATTAAAAACGGCCAAAAGACCCATGTCGTAACAGCCAATCCGGAAATCGTCATGCTGGCGAGGGCGGATCGCGCTTTTCAATCGATTGTGGAACAAGCCTATGTCGTTCCCGATGGAATCGGCATCGTCTACGCTGCCAAATGGACGAATCAGCCGATCCGTGAGCGCGTTACAGGCGTGGAGCTGCTGGAAGCGTTGATGGCGGAAGCAAACAAGCACCAGTGGGGAGTCTACCTGCTCGGTGCCAAGCCGGATGTGATCCGTTTGGCCGCGGAAAAGCTGGCTGCTCGCTACCCGAATGCGCGCATCGTCGGATACCGGGACGGATTTTTCCGGGCAGAAGACGAGGAGGGCATCGTGCAGGAGATTGCCGAAGCCAGGCCGGAGCTGCTGTTCGTCGCACTGGGCGCGCCCAGACAGGACGAATGGATGGTGAAGTATCGCGATCGCCTGAACGCCTCCTTGATGATGGGGGTAGGCGGCAGCTTCGATGTCATCTCCGGAAAAGTAAAACGAGCGCCGGAAATTTGGCAAAAATTGCATTTGGAATGGTTTTACCGACTAGCTTCTCAGCCGTCTCGCTGGAAGCGTCAACTGGCTATTCCCCGGTTTGTTTTGACCGTATTAAAAGAAAAATGGAGTAGCCGTTCCTAGATGCATCCGTAGAGAGGAGAACAGTCGATGTCTACATTAATCCTCGGATTTCTGACTTCGCTGATCGTATCGTTTATTGCGACACCATATGTAAAAAAACTGGCTGAAAAGGTCGGGGCAGTAGATGCTCCCAACCAGCGCAAGGTACATACGCGAATTATGCCCCGCATGGGGGGACTTGCTATTTACCTGGGCTATCTGGTGGCTTTCTTCCTGTTCGTTCCTTACGCCAGCATGTCGGAAATGCTTGGAATTTTCATCGGCAGCACCATCGTGATGGCTGTGGGCATGCTGGATGACAAGTACCAGCTCTCGCCGAAATGGAAGCTGCTCGGCCAACTGATCGCCACGGCGATCGTCGTCATCCCGTTCGGACTCAAGATCGGCGTCGTCAATCTCCCGTACTCCGGTAGCATTGACTTTAGCAGCGGCTGGCTTTTCTGGCTGGCCATTCCGATCACGATGTTCTGGATCGTCGGCGTGACCAACGCCGTCAACCTGATCGACGGCCTGGACGGCTTGTCCGCAGGCGTCTCCGCTATCGCGGCAGGAACGATGGGCGTCATGGCCCTGCTGATGGGCGATTACAAGGTTGCCACTTACTGCTTCGTACTTTTAGGAGCGATCCTGGGCTTTCTGTACTTCAACTTTCACCCGGCCCGCCTGTTCATGGGCGACACCGGTTCGCTTTTCTTAGGCTTCAACCTGGCTGCGCTGTCGATCATGGGCTTCAAGGAAGCGCTCTTCGTTTCCTTCATCATCCCGATCGTCGTGCTCGGCGTTCCGCTTTGGGACACGTTCTTCGCAATCGTGCGCCGCATCGTGAACAAAAAGCCGATCTCCAGCCCGGACAAGGGACACCTGCACCACTGTCTGCTAAACATGGGCCTGTCCCATCGTGCCACGGTCCTTACGATCTACTCGATCAGCATCTTTTTCGGCACAATGGCGATCCTGCTCACCAAAACGACGAAGTGGACGACCATCATCGTCATGGTCGTACTCCTGATCGCCATCCACCTGGGCACCGAAATCGTCGGCCTCGTCAGCCGCCGCCACCGCCCGCTGATTAATGCGTACAGACGGTTGAAGATCAAGCAAGCCGAGCAAGAGCGGCGGACGAATTAAGATCGTAGCCAAATGTAGCCACTGCATGTTTTATGCAGTGGCTTTTTTTCGCCAATTTTTAGGGGGAAGCTCTTAACTGTGGAAAGAAATTAGCCGATAAAGGAAAGGGGAAGGTCTGTCCCATCTCAGCTTAAACAGAGAATGGGACGAAAACTAGATTCAGAATAATAAGGAGAGGTGAAGAAATGAGTAAGCCAATTCAACAATTCCGTCGCTGGCTGGCCATGTGCTTGACGATGATGCTTGTTATTACGGGTGTGATACCTGCGTTATCGATAGACACAGCTAAGGCAGCAACGACTGTTTTAACATTTACCGATTCGCAAGGTACCGCTATAACTGATGGAGCAACCTTGTCAGCGCCAAAAGACGCTGGTAAACGAGTGACCGATCTATATGTAAAGTATGACGGTACTGGTCCGACGGATATTGAAGTTTACCTTAATGGGAAAATGGTACAGAAACAAACAACTGTAAACACAGCAGGACCTCATAAGATTAATGATTTGGATCTGAGTCCTGGCCTGAACACGGTACGTGTGTACTCTACTGCTGAATCCCAAGATGTCTACATTTATTACAAATATATGCCAGCAGATATGCCGATCATACTGGATGGCTATGCTGGAAAAGGAACAGATCCGTTTAACGCAGAACCATTTGGAAGCTCCAAAATTACACTGAAGGGGGTATTTGGAGCAGGGGTTAATGGGAATGCTCTTCGCCTGAAGATTACTCTCGGAAATGGGCAGATCGTATCTGGATTGGAAAAGCTCGCACCTTCAATCAGCGGGAGCACCTTTACTTTTTATGACGTTGCGTTGCAACCAGGGTTAAACAAGATTACGTTTTATGAAACAGTTGGCAGCGTGGTGAAGGAACACCTCCATTTTTATGTGAACTACAACAATACGCCAATTCTCGAAGAATTGAAAATTGAGGACATTGATCTGTCCCCGGTAGGAACTACCCTTGTGACTGTTCCCAGGGCAAATCAGCTTATTCTGGATTTGAACGGGATAGCCAAAAATGCCGATACAGTTGAGGTTCAAAATGCTGCGACAGGTGAAACTCTCCAAGCTGCGGTAAGTTCTTCTACTGGATTTTTCGCAATCAATCTCCCGGCGAAATTCGGCGAAAATCTGTTGCGGATCAGTGCTTATAATCAAAATAAGAAGATTGGCATATTCGAAAGAAAGATATTGGTGGTCACGACTACACCAAATGAGGCTGACCTGCTGTACGGAGTAAAAATCAATGAAAAAGAGTTAGATCCAGATGTCCCATTCAATTTGGATGATACTGTGACGACAGTGAAGTTGAGTGCAGAGGCGCTGGTTCAATTTGTGGATGATCCCGTAGCAAAAAAAGAGCTAAAAAGCTTCGAATTTGTACTCAATGATACGGACCCGCTTAGTAGTGCTTCTGAGATCGTTATTCCTGCAGAAAAAACAAAAAATGAAACAAACAACGGCTTTACACGATACTCCATTAAAGTAGATGATATACCTGCTCTGACGGTGGGGCATCAATATGAATTAACGTTGAGGTATAATTACGATGCTCCCGATTCAAATGGTACCATTGTAAGCAATCCAGTGAATGTCGGCCGTTTTACGTATTTGATTAACTTTGTGGATGGAAATAAGCCACAGTTTATCTCTGCGACATATTCAAATGGAGTATTAAGCACAACAGGGACCAACGTGATTAGTAAAGTTCCAGAAGACATTGAGATAACTGTGAAAAAAATGGATTTACCTGCTGGATCTGATCCAAATAGTGTTAGTGGATCTAGACTCAAAATATACTTGAACAACAAAGAATTGAAATCTAGTGACTATACTTTTATCTATGATAAAAATAAAAATGCAAATCTCTTTACTCTCAAAATCATTAATCCTGATGTAGGAAACGGTGTGTTGAAGCTTGTCTATGATACAGCATCTGATCCGTCAAAGCCACCATTACCAACCGATCCAGCAGATCGATTTGTTGCAGTAGAGTACAACATCAAGTGGCAAATTGCTCCTTATGCGCAATTAACTTATGTGGACAGTTTGGGGAATGTCAAAAGCTTTTATGATGGATTCGAGATTAACAGTGAGAGTGACATCCCAACACTGGATGGCCGGGTCTACAATTTTACCATCAATAGTGCCCGCACCAATATTGAAGCGAAATTAAATACCAGTACAATTACTTTGTCCGGATTATCAGATACTGCATTCCGAATTGACAAAACGAAGTGGAAAGACAAGTTGAAAAAAGGCGATAACACACTACAAGTAACTCTGATGGGTGCAACGCCGGTAGTTTATACTTACAAGATCCTGTATGTTACGTCAAAAGCACCTTCCATTGGAGATGTCAAGTTGTCCGTCATTCATAATGGCGACAACACAGAGCTAACTCAAAAAACAGGTGGGACTGATTATGACACAGGAGCTGCATTTTTAAGCAACTTCTCATTTACAGTTAATGACGCTACGCATGTTTACATTGAGAAAAACGGAAAACGTATCGTTGACTATCGATATGCCTCCAGTAAATGGACACAAGACAAGAGCAACAAGGAATATACGGATACTTTAAGCGAAATTCCAACCTCTTTGCAATCGAGGTTTGATACATCCAATTTTAGTGATAAAACCAAAACAACCTTTGAGGCTAAACTGAGTGCAACACAGTACAATTCAATCCTCAAGGACGTTCAAGATGTAGTGACCAAGAGTGAGGAGCAGGAAGCCACGTTGTCGTTGTTCCCGCTTAATTTGCGGAAGAATAACAACACCGTATATACGATTGTTGCAGAAGACGAAAACGGCACAGTAGTCAGATACAACATCACCATTGCGCAAAAAACGAATTCGTGGGAGGTTATTTCTCCTCGCAAAGCCAAACCGGAAGACAAGTATATTACGGTGAACAGCAATAGTGTTCCGATCAAGATTTTTGCAGAAAAAGCTGACAAAGTACTGTTTGGAAAAGTCGAGGCCACCGTAACAAATACGAAAGACCCTGATTTCGTGTTTGACAAGGATTTGGCAAAAGCGATACCGGAAACTTATTACGTCTTTACAGCTACTGTTCCTCTGAAGAAGGGGCTTAACACCATTAAATATTCAGTAGTTGTTGGCAGTAGTACCCATAATGACCAGATTCAGATTTACAACGCTGACTCTGCTGTCGACGGGGCGGAAAGCAGAGATGTGCTTGGCAAAAAAGTATCATTCAGCGTTTTTGATAAAGCACTGCAACTCAAGTTCCCATCTGGCACAGTATTGCTAGCTCCTTCGAGCAATCGTGCAGGAGAGGAAACGAAAAATCCGACAAAAGACATTTTTGTCGATGTTCCTTTGTACTTTGGGATTGCAGATCGTACGACCGGACAGGTTAGCATTGAAGGCGACAGCCTGAAATCAAGGCTTGGACTAGACAGTAATTTCAATTACGGTAGCCCACTCTACTATATAGATGCAGGTGACACCGAGAATCCGGGTGGTCGTGATCCTTATTACGACGAATCTGATGGCGAAGAGTTCAAAGATCGTTATCAGGAAAATCTGGTTCCAAGCAAACAGGGCACATTAACAATCCAGTACGATACCTCCATCGTCAACGCAGCAAACAATGTTTTGACTGTGTACTATCATGATGGTAAAGAGTGGAGAAATATTGGCGGAGTGGTTAACACCGGGCAAAAATCAATCACCGTTCCATTTAGCGGTTTTGGATACTACATGGTAATGAAAAATCGTGAATCTTTTGAGGATGTAGTCACTCACGATTTCGCCCGTGACGCCATGGAGACACTCTACTCGAAAGGAATCATGCCGGCATATAGTGGCAGCAGCTTCGGAGCAAACCGAGACATGACCAGGGGAGAATTTGCAACTATGCTTGTGAAGGCTTTGGCCCTTCCAATCAAAGCAGGTCCATATCGTGACAGTAATGAAAAGGACCCCGTCTCGCCAACTTTTGTCGATGTGCGCCCAAGCCGTGATACCTGGGACTACCAATACAAATATGTAGAAACGGCTGCACGTGCAGGTATCATTCGCGGTAAACAGCCTGGTTACTTCCGTCCGGACGATTCGTTGACTCGCGAAGAGGCAGCGATTATGATAGCACGGGCATTGAATCTGAAGCTCGGCACACTGGATACATCGAAAATCGCTTTGGACAAAATGTTTACGGACGCTAAGGATGTAGGTTACTATGCTGCGCCGTCAGTGCTTGCTGTTAGCAAGGCAAAACTGATGAACGGTGAGCCTAACGATCCAACAGCGAAAAAACCAACGTATAGCTTTAAGCCGACTAATAACCTGACACGCGCCGAAATGGCCATCATCACAGTCCGCGTTATGGTCCAACTCAAAAAACTCCCTAAACAGTAATTCAGAATTGCGCTATATAATAGAAGAAAAGCTGAAGAGGTTCGTCGCCTCTTCAGCTTTTTTCGTAGGAAAAGCCACCGGATACAACAACTACACGTTCAAGCAAGCAACTTTACTCCCCCTGCTCATCCCCCACAGCTTCCACAGGCACCTCAACATACTCCTTCTCACCGAGTACAATCTTCGCCTGTCCATTCGTCAAATCGGTAAACCGCTCCACAAACGCACCTTGTTCACCCTCAGGAATCAACACATGCGCCGTGACCTTGTCCGTAAAATCGGTCCCGCTCACCCGATATTCCCCGATGCGCAGCTCGTTTTCCACCTTGCCCCACCACGTATAGTCCACGCTGACCGAGATAGCCTGGTGCAGAGTATGCACGACAATCTTGGCGGCTTTCAAGGCAGTGACCGTTCCCGCTGTGTAAGCCCGAACAAGCCCGCCAGCGCCCAGCTTGATTCCGCCGAAGTAACGGGTCACGACTACCACAGTATCCTTGACGCCGTTTTTCTTGATGCACTCCAGGATCGGCTTGCCTGCCGTACCACTAGGCTCGCCATCATCACTTGAGCGTTGAATCTGGTCGTTTTCGCCGATGACAAAAGCGGAGCAATTGTGGGTGGCATCCCAGTGCTTCTTTTTAATCATGGCGATAAAAGCAACCGCTTCTTCTTCCGTCGTAACCCGTTGCGCATAGCCAATGAAGCGGGAACGCTCAATGACGATGTAGTCCTCTCCATAGCCAGCGACGGTTTTATATTCTGTAAGCATCGATCAATCACCTCAAGAAAAGGATAGCATGCAAAAATGATGTTGGCGAATCCTGAAATGTTTTTGACACAGAATCGTAGTAATCTATGAGGCAAAGAAGGACTAAATCAGAAAGGGATGATCTATACATGTTAAAGTGCGTGTAATCCCTTATGAAAATGCTGGTAGGGCACTAATTTTTCGTGTGCGAAACATTACTCTGTGATATAGTGATCTTGGGACAAACTGTAATATTTCAAGTAGTGAAAAGTTTTACAATCAATACAAGCAAAAGGAGTGGAATCACGTGAATTTTCCATATTCGAGCAACAAGTGGATGAGCATCAGTTTGGCGGCTGTACTCACAACCGCAATTGGAGCAGGAACCTTGACGGCATCTGCCAATACAGGAACAGAGGCGGCGAAACCGGCGCAGCCAGCACAAACAGTAGCAGCGGAAACAGGCAATACAACGACATCCGAGACTGCTGCACTGGAAGAGCTGACGCTGGAAAAAGCGATTGAACAAGCGTTGCAAACCAACAATACGCTCCAGAATGCACGTATTGACGCGAAAAATGCGGATTTGAACGAATCGCTTTCCTATATTACCTCTGCTGACATGTCCAAAGATATGATCGATTCCCTGGAAGGAACAAAAGAACAATTGAACGCCGCAAAGGCCAAGTACGTAGGGAATGCACAAGCAGAGATCAACAAAAAACTGAATGCACTGATGGTGAAAGCTACAGAATCCAAAATCAGATTGGGTGCGCAAAATGTCTACTACAACCTCATTTTTGCGCAGGACGACTATGAATTGAAAAAACAAAGCCTGACGCGTGCAGAAACGCAACTGAAAGTGGCCAAAGCGGCATTTGATGTGGGAACAAAAGCAAAAACAGACGTCCTGCAGGCAGAAATGGGCGTAGCAGGGGCAAAGGCTGCTTTGACATCCGCAGCAAATGCGGTAGAAGTAGCGCGCATGGATTTGAATGATTTTCTTGGCGTTGACCTGAACAAAAAGTGGAAGATCGTCTCCAGCAACAAACAGGTTGCGCCGATTTCCTTGACTTTGGAGCAAGCACAAGCTCAGGCTCTTTCCAAACGTGTCGAGATGACAAAAGTACAGGAAGAACTGAATTTGGCAGAACTGAACGTCAAATTGATCGAGGAGTATTCGGCATTGTCGACCCTCCAAGGCCGTCAAGCCCGCAATAACGTAGATAAGTCGAAAATGGCGATCGAGGAACAAAAACGCACCATCTCCAAGGAAGTTGCCCAAGCTTATTTGAATCTGAATGCGGCAAGAGAGGCGATTGAGTTCCAGAAAACAGCGAAAAACTCTGCTGCCGAGAGCTACCGTCTGACAAATCTGCGCTTTGAAAACGGCCTGGCGACTACACTTGAAGTGATCCAGGCAGAAGAAGAGCTTTCCGACCGCGAGAACCAGTATCAAAAAGCGATTCTCAACTACAACCTGGCTGTCGTAAACTTTGAAACAGCACTCGGCAACTAGGCTTGTGTGACCAAGAAAGATTTGTAAGGTTTTGAACAGAACTGGAAAAAGGTTCAATGGTGACAGTCCGCCCTGCGTACCCTATAATACGAAGTGTGGCGGATGTCACTTCGTACATAATCGACAGGTGAATACGAACCCACGAAAAAATCTTTAAATTTTTTTCGAAGGCGCCGCAACTTTTGATTGGCTCAGGCGTTTAATAGGATGTCACACGAAATACGGGGAATTGTGTAAAAAAGATTCACGAATTCTAGCACTTGTGTTACACTATTGATTGTTGCATTTTACACAATACTGAATATACTAGATATTTTTAACACAAAAAAGCGAAGCTGGCCTGCGAAAGGAGGTGACACGCGCTTGCAGGATTCGGGCTTTAAAAAGAAAGATAGATTAACAACAAATATTCCCCAAGAACAATTTGTTTATACTAGAGGAGGAGAACACAAGGTTATGAAAAAGGTCGTTAACAGTGTATTGGCTAGTGCACTCGCACTTTCTGTTGCTCCAATGGCTTTCGCAGCAGAAGATGCAACTACAACAGCTCCTAAAATGGACGCTGCAATGGAAAAAACCGTTAAGCGCCTCGAAGCTCTTGGCCTGGTAGCAGGTTATGGCAACGGCGAATACGGTGTAGACAAAACAATCACTCGTGCAGAGTTCGCTACTCTGATCGTTCGCGCTCGCGGACTGGAGCAAGGTGCGAAACTGGCACAGTTCAACACTACTTATACTGACGTTAAATCTACCGATTGGTTTGCTGGTTTCGTAAACGTAGCTTCCGGCGAAGAAATCGTAAAAGGTTTCCCGGACAAATCCTTCAAACCACAAAACCAAGTTACTTACGCTGAAGCGGTAACTATGATCGTTCGTGCACTGGGTTATGAGCCAGCAGTTCGTGGCGTATGGCCAAACAGCATGATCTCCAAAGCTTCCGAGCTGAACATTGCTAAGAGCATCACTACTCCTAACAATGCAGCAACTCGTGGCGACATCTTCAAAATGCTGGACAACGCTCTTCGCGTAGACCTGATGGAGCAAGTTGAGTTCGGAACTGACGTTCGTTACGAAGTTACCAACAAAACTCTCCTGACGAAATACCTGAAAGTAACTGTAGTTGACATGGATTGGGCTCATGAGAAAGATCATGATTCCGACGATCTGCCACTCGTTACTAACGTACCAGCAATCGGCCTGGGTAAACTGAAAGCGAACGAAATTACCCTGAACGGTAAAGAAGCTGGTCTGGGCAACACTACTTACAAAGTTGCTGACGGTATCAACCCTAACGACTTCGATGGTCAACGCGTACAAGTGTGGATCAAAGATGACAGAGAAAACGTAATCGTTTGGATGGAAGGTTCCGAGGACGAAGAAGTAGTATTGGATCGTCTGAGCGAATTTACCCTCAAAGGTAAAACTACTGACGGTAAAAACCTGAGCACTTCCGATCTGGCAGATCTGAAAGTGGAACTGGATGCAAGCGGCAAAACTTACCGCTTCAACAAAAACTCCAAAATTACTTACAACTTCAAACGTTACAGCGATCCAGTTGACGCTCTGAAAGAGATCATCTCTGCTAACGACAGCTTTGGTGTGAAAGTTGTTCTGGACAGCAATAACGAAGTTTCTTACATGCACGTAATTGACGACACCCAAATGAACCTGAACTCCAAAGCGAAATACGGTTCTGAAGTGATCGGCAAAATCGATGTTGAGAAAAAGAAAATCACCAACCTCGACACTGGTAAGTTCAACAAGCTGGAAGACAAAGAAGAAGGCAAAGACTTCCTGGTATTCCTGGATGGCAAACCAGCGAAACTGAGCGACCTGAAAGAAGGCGACGTATACTCTGTATACTACGCTGATGGCGATGAAGACAAACTGTTGGTATTCGCTAACCGCACAGTAGTAGAAGGTAAAGTTGACAAAGTAGTTAGCCGCAGCACATCTGACTTCCGTCTGACTGTTGGCGGCAAAACTTACCGTATCTACCCAGGTGCCACTTACTCCGATAACGGAAACAAAGACGTTAAAGATCTCGATGACAAAAACTGGGATTTGGTATCCAACCTGGATTCCGAAACAGTGAAACTGGTACTGGATGCTTCCGGCCGCGTTCGTCACATTGAAACGAAAGATCCAATCGACGATCGTAAACAAAAAGCAATCGTTACCAAAGGTGTTGTTTACAACACTGCGAAAGACACTTACGACTTCACTGTGTTGACTCAAAAAGGTAAAAAACTGGCTCTGTCCCTGGAAAAAGAGGACATTTACAACGCTGAAGGCAAACACTACGGCCGCGACAACATGGAAGCTGATGAGCTGGAAGACATCCTGCAACCAAGCAAAGATGAGTCCATCGCTCTGCTGGAAGTAACTTTGGATTCCAAAGGCGAAGTTGACAAAGTTCAAATTCTGAATTCCAAACTGCGTAAATCGTCCGGTTCTGCTTGGGATAAACTGGCAGACGAAACCGACGATGTTGTTGGCGACTACGAAGTAACCGACAAAACTGCCATCTTCAAAATGACTGGCAAATTGGATACGTCTTCCAAACGCGCTGAACTGAAAAACCCAGGCATTGCTAAGTTCAAAGATATCGCTGACGAGGACGATCTGACAGTTTACTACTCCGTTGATGAAGATAAAGACGAAGTAGAAGCTATCTTCGTAGTAGAAGGCGACGGTCTGACTGGCGACACTTACTACGGTGTAGTTACAGAATACGGTTCTTCCAACAGACAAGACACCATCAAAGTTATTACTAAAGATGGCGACTCTGTAACAACAAAAGAGTACAAATTGGACGATGATCGTGAAGAGTTGCAAGATCGTGGTATCAAACGCGGCGACTTCATCGCATTCCAATTGAACTCCGATGATGAAGTAGTTGTTGATGACGTTATCGAAGTTGTTAACAACAAAGCAATCAATCTTAAAAACAACGTACAACTGGTGGATAAATCCGAGTGGAAAAATGCTAGCATCGAGAAACTGACAGTTGCTCGTGTAGATGATGTTAACGGCAACACCATCACTTACGAAGCTGGCAAAGGCGATACTCGCAAACTGCTGACTAAATCTTCCACTGCTTTCATCGACGTATACGATGATTTCGAAGCTGAAGATGGCGTAGAAGAAGGCGACTACATCGTTCTGCTGGACAGCAGCGAAATCGACGGCGATCGTTATGACTACGTTCTGATCGTAGGTAGCGTAGACTGGGTAGAAAAAGAAGGCGTCGATGAAAAAGCTGTTGAAGACTTCCTGAAACAATCTTTCGGCGATGACAACGGTGGCGGCAACGACGACTGGGATGCTGTTCCTTCTTCTGTAACTGTAGAAAATGGTAAATTCTCTATCGGTGTTGCGACATCCTATCTGTTCACTGTTGATTTGAACAAAGATGTTGACGCTAGCGAAGTAAAATCTGCAACAGTTACACTCGACGGTGAAACTTTCAATGGAAAAGTAGAAGGAAACAAAATCAAATTTGCTTTCTCTGCTTCTGTTGATGTAACCTCCTTGAAAGTTACAGTAACTAGCCAAGAAGGCGAAACAGATACTACAACTGTAAACTTCAAATAAGTTTTGATAGACAGCGTGTCTGTTCAGCACTAAAGTGAGATGAACGGCGGAGGGAGGGACCTCCTTCCGCTGTTTCTACATACTCACTAAATAAAAATTCCTTATTCAACATACGGAGGGGTAGTACGTGAATAAAAAAGTAACTCTTTCCCTGCTCTCTGCTACAGTATTCGCTAGCATGGCTGCTTCTGCCTTTGCTGCACCAACACAAGGTGTTTACATGGGCGGTAGCGTAGACAAATTCTATAAGCTGGATGATTTGTTCAATCTGAGTGCTGCAGCTAAAAAACAATTTGTTGTCGACATGAATGCTGCTAATCCAGACCTCGACTTTAAAAACCTTGTGTTTGTTGACTTTGACGGCAAAGGCGCTAAATTCAGTGAAATCTTGGCTGCAGGCACTCTGCCAAAAGCTAAGAGAGACCTGACCAAAGCTGATTTCGAAGGCTCTTACGTGACAGTAAACCTGGATGGCTCTAATGGTGCTTCTTACGATCCTCGTAACGATGCAGTTGATGTG
Source organism: Brevibacillus sp. YAE8 (assembly GCF_057543335.1). Taxonomy (NCBI): domain Bacteria; kingdom Bacillati; phylum Bacillota; class Bacilli; order Caryophanales; family Paenibacillaceae; genus Brevibacillus; species Brevibacillus sp. YAE8. The sequence goes on along the minus strand of NZ_BAAIYG010000042.1, from coordinate 5,200 downwards.
CCTACTGGTGATTTGAAAGTTGAGTCGGTAAGTGCTATTAATGCTAAGCAAATTCAAGTAGTTTTCAGCAAAGCAGTTGATAAAGACACTATCATCGACGATAAAGGAACCAGTTCCAAATTGGACGATGAAGTTAAAGCAGGCACAGTTTATGTGGATGGTACTGCTGTTACTTGGAAAGCAAGCTTGAGCGAAGACGGTAAAACTTTGACTATGCAACCAGCAGGTGGTACTGGTGGAGTAGTTACTTCTGGCACTACATTTAAGATTGAAATCAACCAGAAGGGTGCCACTAACTTCGTTAAAGATACCGAAGGAAATAAGGCAGCTGAGTATTTGGGAACAGTTAAAGTAGTAGATACTGACCGTGCTACTTTGGACAAAACTGATAAACTTGATCCAGATACAGTTAGAGTTTACTTCTCTGAACCTGTTCAACATCCTGGTATCGACTTCACTGCTACGTATGCTGACGGTTCTGCAGCAACTATTTCTACGAAAACAGCCCCAACTGGCGCAGCTGTAAACTATGTAGATCTTGATATTTCTGGAGCAACACCTGGTAAAGACGCAACTGTTACTTTTACACAAATTAAAGATTATGCTGGTAATGTATCCAAACCAATCAGCGTAACTGTTAAAAAAGATGTAGATGAAGTTAAACCTGTAGTACAAACAGTGACACCAACTTCTGTTAATACTTTCGTAATTAAAGCATCTAAAGCTATTAAGTCAGTTGATGTTACAAAAATTAAAGTAAACGGAAATGCATTAGTTTTAGAAACAGGAACAACACCAACTACTGGTAAAGCGCTGGCAGTTATTGGTAAAGACAAGTCGGTAGTTACCATTGTTTTGGGTGATAACCAAGTAGGTTCTGTACCAGTGGAAGTAGGTGCAGACGCTTTGGTAGACTTTGCTGCTACTCCAAACAAAAATGATGTATTCAAAACCATCCTTAACTTCAACCTTGATAAAACAGCTCCACAAGTAACATCTACAAAAGTTACTAATGATGGAACTGACAACTATCTGGTTGTAAACTTTGATGAAGAAATTGCTTTGACAGGAACTGCAGGAGCAGCACCTTCTGACTTGGTATTTAAGTATGTAGACAAGATGGGTGTTGAGCAATCAGTAACTGTACCAGCTGCTAACGTTAATGTTGATGCATCGGGTGAAGCACTGAAAATTAAGCTCCAAGATAATGCTACTACACCTGCGGCTTTGCCAACTAATTACGACTACAAAGTTGAGCTGCCAAGTGGTTATGTTCAAGATAACTTTGAGAACAAGTTTGTTAAAAAAGTGGTAACATTCACTTTGGGTACTACTTCAAGCAAACTTGAACTTCAGACAGGTACTCCAATTGCGGAGAAGTCTGGATACCCTGGAGTTATCGAAGTTAAATTTGCTAAAGCGGTAGATATCGCATCTGCTACTAATGCAGCTAACTATGCAGTGGAAGACGCTCAAGTTGACAAGGTAAAACTTGTTTCCAACAGCGAAACTACTGGAGCAGTTGTTGAAGTTTACCTCAAGAACAATACAGTTAAATTGTCTGGAAACTACAATGTAACTGTAAAAGGTGTAAAAGGATATAAAGATACTATAACAGAAATGAATTCTGTTACTAAGAACATCTCTCTGAACGAGAACGTTCTCCCAACTGTAAAAACAGTTTCCATTGACAAGTTTGATGCTTCTACTCCAGCTACGACAATCACTTTAACATTTAGTGAGGCTGTAACGAATGCAACTACTGCGACTAATGATTTTACATTGTTCGTAGATGGTAAAGAAGCAACTACAGCTACTGTTACTGTTGCTCAAGAAACTACTGGAGGTAAAACCCTTGTAGTGACTATCGGTAAGGATTTGTCCGCTGATGTTACTGCAGGAAAAGCGATCAAATTAGTTGCTCAAGATTCTCTTGATATTAAGGATCTTGCAGGAAACGTCATGGCTGCTGACGACATCGTCATTAAGTAAGTTATAAGAAATATGGAGAGAGCCTAATGCCGGAAGGTGTTAGGCTCTTTCTTTTACCTTGAACTCAATGAAATATCCTTTGTAAACTGCCTAAAAAACATTTTTGCCCCCGTTGCAAGACTCCAAATTCCATTCTTGGGGAGGAACTTTCTATCTTCCCGTAAGCGTCAAATAGCCCACACCTTGTCGCCAAGATGTGGGCTGATCTATGCTGGAATCAGGATTGGAACACGCGGCAGGTCAGTGGTAGCGAAGGCGACCAAGGGAGTAAACTGTCCAACGCTTCTGGATTTTTCGGATCGGGAAGCTGCGGGAGTTGCTCGAACAAGAACATCAAGTACTTGAAGGGGTTCAACCCATTCTCTTTGGCCGTTTCAATCACACTATAGATGATCGCACTGGCCTTTGCACCGCGTGGCGTATTGGCGAACAGCCAGTTCTTTCTTCCGATTACAAAAGGCTTGATGGAGCGCTCACTGCGGTTGTTATCAATCTCCAGTCGCCCGTCGCTCAAGAACGCCGTCAGCTTGTCCCATTGATTCAAGCTGTAAGCAATCGCTTGTCCAAGCAGGCTTTTCGGCAAGGTACGGGATCGCTGCTGGCGCAGCCATGCCAAATAGGCATCCAGAACGGGGCGACTGCGCTCCATTCGGATGGCATAGCGTTCTTCCGGGGCGGCATCTTTGCATTCTCGCTCAATGGTAAAGAGCTGATTGCAGAACTGGAGTCCCTGCCAGGCAGCTGTTTCGGTTTTGTCTTGCGAAGCAGGCAGTGCCTTCAGCGCTTCATCAAACTTGCGGCGCGCATGTGCCCAGCATCCGATCAGTTTCACACCGGACACCTTGTGGTATCCAGGATACCCGTCCACGTGCAGGTAGCCGTTGAATCCCGCCAGAAACTTTCGGGGATGTTCACCGCCGCGCGTTGGCTGGTAATCGTACAGAACGATGGGCGGTCCCGTACGACCGGTTCGGTACAACCACAGATAGGACTGTGTCTGCGCTGTCTTGCCCGGCTCGCACAGCACCTGCAATGTCGTTTCGTCGGCATGCGCGATGTCTTGGTTCAGCGGATGCTCGTGCATACGGTTTGTCAGTAGCGAAAGCCACTGCTCTGCGCCGAAGATCATCCAGTTGGCAAGCGTCTGCCGCGAGAGGGTGAGACCTAGACGGGCAAACTGTTGCTCCTGTCGGTACAGCGGCTGGCTGTCCACATACTTCTGGCTCATCACATGCGCGAGGATCGAAGGGGAAGCCAAACTTCCCGGATAAACCGGCTTTGGCATGGGAGCCGTTACGATGGGCGTGTGTATCTCCTCACGTTCGCAACGACGGCACGCATACACCTGACGCACATGGCGCAGCACTTTCACTTCCGCCGGAATGACCGTGATTTCGTTTCGTGTCTCCGTGCTCATCGCATGGAGCGCACCACCGCAGCACGTGCAAACTTGTGCAGCCTCGGGCAACTCATACAGGATCGTTTCCACAGGAAACGAATCCAGCTTGGCCTCGCGGCTACCTGTAGCCTTCTTGCGGCTGTAAGTCACTGTCTCGATATCTGGTTCCTGTGAGACAGGGGTCGCCAACACTTCCGCTTCGTTAAACAGCTGTAGTTCCAGTTGATCCGGATGCGTCTTCTCGCTGGAAGCGCCGAAGCGCTTCTGCTGGGCAAGACGGAACTGTTCTTCGTACCACTTGAGTTTGGCAGTTAGCTCCGCATTTTGCTGCTGCAGTTTGGCAAGCTGTGCCTCATATTCTTCGGTTGTAAGGGCAGGGAAATCCACTCGATTTTTCATTCTTTTTCTTTTCGGCAAAGAGCTTCATATTCCCTGCCAAAAAGTGTGTCGAAACCACAAACAGTTGCGTTAGATGACCGTACAGGCAGTGACTGGTGGATGCGCTTGCCTCTGGCTCAGGGAAAGTCCATCCAGCAACCAGCGCAGCTCACGGCTGGAGACCGTTACCGGCTCTCCATTGCCGGTTGGCCACTGGAACGTCCCGCGTTCAAGACGGCGGTAGAAGAGCCAGAAGCCGTTATGCTCCCAGTACAGGATCTTGAGCTTGTTGCGGTCACGATTGCAGAACACGAACAGGCACGGGGAGAAGGGATCAAGCCTGAATCCTTCTTGCACGAGCGCCGCCAGACCGTCAATGGATTTTCGCAGATCGGTGAAGCCGCATGCCAGATAGACCCGATCAATCTGGATGGAGTTCAGCATAAGGCCTGGAGCGTCCGAACCACGTCGGACAGGAGTACGGGGTTGTAGCCGGGGCGGATTTCAATCACGGCCGCACCCACTTTGACCAGTAACAGAGATTCTGTGTTCTCCTGCGGTTGGTGCACGTTAACTGGGACCCACTGCGGGGGACGAACAGAGGATTCTTTTGAATCCCGAAATTTCCGCAGCCAATACCATAGCTGTCTGGTGGTAACTTCATTTTCAGCGCACCATTTCTCAGCGGTAAGGCCACTGGCGCGATAATCGTTGATTCGTGCCTCCCACTGTTCACGGAGATCCGTTTGCTTCATCTACATCCTCCTCACTTGATTCTGAGGAGATTATCTCAAAGTGCGGTCTGTGTTTTGAAGGTGGGATTTATTTGACGCTTACTTATAAAAGCAAGTGATATACTCAAATATCGCTCTTTTCGCTTGTTCTCTCGTTTTGAATTTTTCCAGATAAACGAGTTCTTTCTTCAGTACGCTGTGGAAAGACTCGATGCAGGCGTTATCGTAACAGTTTCCTTTGCGGCTCATGCTTCCGATCATCTGGTATTTCTCCAGACGCTTCTGGTACTCAGTCGAGGCATACTGGCTGCCGCGATCAGAGTGGTGTAAAAGCCCCGGAGCTGGTCGCTGGCGGTTGTAGGCTTGATCTAGCGCGGCGATCACGAGTTCTTTTGTCATCCGCTCCCCCATGTGAAAGCCTACGATCTTACGCGTATACAAGTCCATCACACTGGCTAAATACAACCAGCCTTCGTCTGTCGGGATATAAGTGATATCCGTCATCCAGACCTTCCCCGGCGCGTTTGCGGTGAACGTTTGGTTTAGCACGTTTTCGGCCACAGGCAAATGGTGCTTCGAATTCGTTGTCGCCTTGTATTTCTTCACCGTACGGGATTTCAGCCCGAGCCTTTTCATCGTACGAGCGACGGTTTTCTCGGAAACCTGAACCCCTTCCTTTTTCAGTGCTTCCAAGACC
>NZ_BAAIYG010000041.1:0-25546 GCF_057543335.1 Brevibacillus sp. YAE8 | reverse complement strand
CCACAGCGTTAAGCTGGTAAGACCCCTCATAGACGATGAGGTTGATAGGTTCGGTGTGGAAGCGCGGCAACGCGTGGAGCTGACGAATACTAATCGGTCGAGGACTTATCCACACATTTCTTAGCAAGCATGCAGATCCAGTTTTCAGGGAATGAACGAAATAATTGCGTAAAAAGCCGTGCAGATACTATTGCGTGGCTTTTTTTGCATATAGCCGCCCAAACTCGCCTGGATTTATAGCTATGCTAGATGAAGAACAAAACAGTCGCGAAAAAGGAGAAGCCCATGAAGCAAAAGCCGGTCAAACGATATGAAGCAGACATGTACGCGCCCATTCGCGACTATTTTGTCGGGCAGGGTTATGAGGTCTTTGGAGAGGTCAATCATTGCGATTTGACAGCGATCAAGGAAGACGAGCTGATTATCGTCGAGTTCAAGCGCAACTTGAGTGTAGAGCTGCTCATCCAGGCCGCCAAGCGGCAGCGCTTTACCGACCATGTGTACGTCGCCATTCCGAAGCCCAAATACAAATTGTTTTCGAAAAAGTGGCAAGACGTCGTTTATCTCATCAGAAGACTGGAGCTTGGCTTGATCCTCGTCTCTTTTCCCAAAAAAGGCGCTGTCATGGAGCTGAGCATTGCTCCTGTGCCGTTTGATCGGGAAAGAAGCAAGCAGTTCAACAAAAGAAAACGGGCACGCATTATTCAGGAGATGCGGGGGAGATACGGCGATTACAATGTGGGGGGCAGCAACCAGACAAAGATCATGACGGCGTACAAACAAGGCTGCATTCAGATCGCCGCGCTGCTTCAGCACTATGGCCCACTTGCGCCCAAGGCGTTGAAAGAAAAAGGAGCGACAGACAAAGCGTCATCCATCCTCAGCAAAAATTATTACGGCTGGTTCACGCGGATCAAGCGAGGCGTGTACGCTCTCACCCCTACAGGAGAGAAGGAGCTGGCAGCTTATCCAGAGCTTGTCGACCATTACATAAGCATGGCAGAAGACACCATTTCCCCTTCCGATGGGGAAATGGGCCAGTCCAACCCTGCTGCAGCACAATGAGCAGCAAAAAAGAGCAGACCCATCCGCAACGGTAAGCGAATGGGCTGCTCTTTTCGTTTCGGCACCGAGGCATGATGCCAAAACCCTTACCGCCCAGCCCACGCAGCGGCCATTTTCCCGACCTGCGCGCGTCCAGCCGCAATATCCGGGTGGAACTGGATCGTGGCGTTTTTGCGCACATGGTTGACATGGTGGAGCGCCTGGGTGAGCAAAGAATCGTCGGCGAGCAGCCCGGCCGCTTTCGCCATCGCCAGGCCTGCGACGGTTCCCTGGCTCATGGCGACTTTGGCGCTCTCGATTCCGGTAATATTGCCTGCGACGTACAGTCCGGGCAAAGGCGATTGCATGCATTCGTTGTGCAACGGAACGTGCCCGCCCAATGCCGGGATGTAAGCGAACGGGCACCCGGCAATCGCGGCCAGCTCCGCCAGCGGGCTTAACCCGCCCGCGATGCAGACGAAATCGGCAGAAAGGAATCGCTCGCTGCCAGGAACGGGCGTGCCGTCTGGCGAGATGCGCGCAGCCCGGACCCCTTCGACCTGTGAGGTGCCCACGATCTCCAAGGCAGCCGTCCGCAGATGAATCGGTATATCCCACATGGGCACGCCCTGTGCAGGATAGAGCGAAACGGCCAGCCGCTGCATCCACGCGCTGCCCATCAGCTTGCTGCCCCAGCGAATCAACGGCGAGGGGGCGAGATGGGCAACGCGCAGCAAAGACCGCATGATTTCGTGCGGGTGACCGGCATTGCCGCTTACAGCAGACTGGAGAGGCAGAATCATTTGCTCGACGTGTACGCCAGCGAGCTGCAGCTCTCGCGCGATGGCGACGGACAAAATGTTGACGCCGATCACGACGCCTTTTTTGCCTACGCGAACGCGCTGCACGTTCGTCATCACCTGGGCCGCTCCGATCGACATCACGCCGGGCAGCGTCCAGCCGGGGACGGGAACGGCAGTCTCTGACGCCCCGGTAGCGATCAGAAGCAGGGGAGCTTCCCATTCGCCTTCTGTCGTAGAAATACGCCAGCGATCTTCACAGCAGGCAATGTCGTAGACGGAGACCCCACAGCACATTTGGACGCCAAGCTCTTTTGCCTCCTGATCGAGACGTGCGGCTTCGGCCAGCCCGTTCCACCACACTCCGTCCGGTTCCTCGTGCAACTGTCCCAGCAGCCTGCCGCCAGGCCGATAAAATTCGTCTACGACTCGAACAGAAAGTCCTTGCCGGGCGCTGGCGATTGCAGCGGACAAGCCAGCGGGACCTGCGCCGATGATGAGAGCGTCGATCAATTCGCATGCCCTCCTTTTTTCAACGGGGTCGGCAAAACGGAACCTGCTGTCACCCGCATGCCTTCCTGCACGAGCGTCATGCACGCCCGCACCGTGGGAACTCCGTCCACGTGCACGCGACATTCGTAGCAGTGGCCGATGTTGCAGTAAATTCCGCGCGGGCTGCCCGTTTCTTCATGCACTCGAAGCGTGCGCACGCCAGCGGCCAAAAGCGCTCCGGCAATCGTTTCCCCTTCGTAAGCCGTGTAGACAGAACCGTTAAATTCAAACTGGACGGAATGCCTCTCTTCCAAGGAACCAAGCACAGGGTGATGGAGGATGCGCTGGCTCATGAGCTTCTCCCTCCAAGCGCTTGAAACGAGATCGGCCGCACAGGCGGCTGGTAGCCAAGCGGGATTGTATGAGTAGGCACTTGGCCTGTGGCTTGCGCGACAATTTGGTCGACGAGAATCCGGCACGTTCTCCCGCCGCAGCAGCCCATGCCGGCTCTGGTCCGCAATTTCAACTCGCGCGCCGTGCATTGGTACTCACGGGCAGTCGTGAGCAGTTCTTCCAGAGATACTTCCTCGCAGCGGCAAACGATCAACTGCTGTGTGTCCATGCTGAAAGCCTCCTTTTCGTTGGTACGGTTAGCAAAATGCAAGTGTCGTGCCATATTTGCCCGCAGAATGCTAAAATAAAGACGAGGCACAGAAGCAAACAGAGGGTGGCCTGCGCGCTTGGCACGAGGATTGCTTGCATAAAAGAACGAAAATGACACAGAGGCTGAAAGGGATGACCAGAATGGACAAATTGACGCGACTGCGCGCACAATTCGATGCATGGGGAATAGACGGAATACTCATAACAAACGGGCAAAATCGCCGCTATTTGACCAACTTTACCGGAACGTACGGCGTCGTACTCATTTCCCGGGATGAGGCCAAGCTGTTTACGGATTTTCGCTATACCGAGCAGGCAAAAGCCCAGGCAACGGACTTCGAGATCGTGTTTTTGCCGACGAAAGACGCTGTTTACGGAGAAATCGCCCGCCAGGCCCAGGAGCTGGGCATCCACACATTGGGCTTTGAAGAGGAGAACATGACGTTTGCCCTGCACCGCAAATACGCCGACGTCGTCAAGGCACGCCTGCTGCCTACCGCGGGGGTGATCGAGGGCATTCGCATGAGAAAGACCCCGGACGAGCTGGGAAAAATCAAGACGGCGGCGCAGATTGCGGACGCCGCTTTCGCACATATTTTAACTGTTTTGCGTCCAGGCATCACCGAGCTCGATGTGTCTAATGAGCTGGAAATGTTCATGCGCAAGGAAGGAGCGACAGGCTCTGCTTTTGACATCATTATCGCCTCCGGTCATCGTTCCGCTCTGCCTCACGGGGTAGCAAGCGACAAAAAGATCGAAGCTGGCGACATGGTAACGATGGATTTCGGCGCGCTGTATCAAGGGTATCGTTCGGACATTACCCGTACAGTGGCGGTCGGAGAGCCGAATGAACAGCTCAAAGAAATTTACGCCATCGTCCTGGAGGCGCGCAACCGCGCAGTGGCGGGCATTCGCCCCGGAATCTCGGGAAAAGCAGCAGACGCCCTCGCCCGGGACTATATTGCGCAGCACGGATATGGCGAGCGTTTCGGCCACGGGATGGGGCATGGCGTCGGACTGGACATTCATGAGGAGCCATTCATGTCTGTACGCTGCGAGGCAATTCTCGCACCAGGCATGGTCCTGACCGTCGAGCCGGGCATTTACATCCCGGGGCTGGGCGGCGTCCGCATCGAGGACGATCTCGTTGTGACCGAAACAGGCAACGATGTGCTGACCCATTCGCCGCGCGAACTCATCATTTTGTAGAAAAGAACCAGGACCCTTGACTGCGGCAAAAAGTCGAGGGTCTTTTTGTATGCGCGAACGCTGCCAGTTCCAGCGTGTGTGTCTAATAGCTGAAACAGTTTTTTTATCAGGTGTATAAAAATATGTACAGTCAGTTGGCGCGTGTCGAAGTTTCCCGCTTTTTCCTGTTGGCACACATTTTGCAAATTCAGTATTTTGTGAAATGTTAATCATTTTCGAGACAAGGGGTTGATCGCGTGAAAAAAAGTATGTTCGCATTAATCAGCAGTATCGCGGTACTAGGGACGGCGCTGGCAGGATGTGGAGGGGGACAGCAGGCAGCACAGACAACGAGCGAGCCAGCGGCTTCTGGACAAGCACAAGGAAACGCTCAGCCAGCCCCGGCGGAAAAATCTTCAGGGTCACAAGTGTTGCGCTGGAACCTGCACTCTGAGCCGCCGACAGGCGATCCGGGACTGGCCGAGGACACGACTTCTGCGGCAATCGTAAAAGCTCTTTTTGACGGGCTGACACGGATTGGGCCTTCCGGGAAGCCGGAGGAGGCAGTTGCGGAAAAAATCGAGGTGTCTCCCGATCTGAAAACCTACACCTTCAAGCTGCGCGACTCGCACTGGAGCAACGGCGATCCGGTCACCGCCCACGATTTTGAATACGCCTGGAAGCGTGCCCTGGACCCTAAGACCGCTTCCAACTACGCCTACCAGCTCTACTACATCAAAAACGCCGAGAAAGCGAACAAAGGAAACGGCAGCCTGGACGAAGTCGGCGTCAAAGCGCTTGACGACAAAACTTTGCAAGTAGAGCTGGCCAATCCGACTCCGTTCTTTTTGGAACTGACAGCTTTCCAGACTTATTTCCCGGTAAATAAAAAAGTGGTCGAGTCAGCGGACAACTGGGCTGGCGACGCCAAGACGCATATCGGAAACGGTCCGTTCAAAATGGAGAGCTGGGAGCACAAGAACAAGATGGTATTGGTCAAAAACGACCACTACTGGGACAAAGATAGCGTCAAGCTGGACAAAATCGAATTTTCCATGGTAGAGGACGAAAATACAGAGCTGTCGATGTTTGAAAATGGCGAGATCGACTGGGCTGGTGCGCCGCTCAGTTCGCTGCCGATTGATGCCATGCCTGTTTTGAAAGACAGCGGGAAACTGCAAGTAAAGCCAGTCGGTGCGACCTACTGGTACAAGTTCAACACAGAAAAACCCCCGTTTAACAACGTAAAAATCCGCAAAGCTTTTGCCTACTCGATCAACCGCCAAACGCTGATTGACAACGTTCTCCAAGCCAATCAGCAGCCTGCCATGGGCGCTGTTCCTCCCACGATGGCATTGAACCCGGATGGTTACTTCAAGGACAACGATCAGGAAACCGCCAAAAAGCTGCTGGAAGAAGGCATGAAAGAGCTCGGCCTCTCCAAGCTGCCGCCGATTACGCTCGTGTACAACACATCGGAAGGACATAAAAAAATTGCCGAGGCGATTCAGGACCAGTGGCGCAAATATCTCGGCGTCGAAGTGAAGCTGGAAAATCAGGAGTGGAAAGTTTACCTGGAAACGATGCACGAGGGGAATTACCAGGTGGGACGTCTCGGCTGGTCCGGCGACTTCAACGACCCGATCAACTTCCTGGAGCTGTTCAAGGAAAAGGACGGCGGAAACAACGACACGCGCTGGGAAAATCCGAAGTTCAAGGAGCTTTTGAACCAGTCCGCGACAGAGAAAGATCCGGAAAAGCGCAAGGCGATCTTGCGGGAAGCCGAGCAAATCCTGATGGATGAAATGCCGATCGTGCCGATTTACTTTTACACGCATACGTGGGTGAAAAACGACAAAGTAAAAGGCGTCTTCCAGGACGGCTTGGGCGCCATCGACTGGAAATGGACGTCTGTCGAGTAACGGGCGAACGGGGCGAGATCGTGCAGATCGGGGGGAAGATCGGGATGATTGTCGTAGCCGCACAGGTGTGATGGATGCTTTTTGCGGATAGAGGGAGGCAGCGTGGTCGGGGGGCTTTTTTTGCGAGTAGCGGCAATCGTATGCAGTCGCGGCGACGGGTACGGGGAGCAAGCGCGTGCCTGTGATCTGCCGCACGCAGACGCTGGCGCGTCCCGAAGCTGCGGACAAAGCTGTGCCACAACGACAAAGGAGGAATCAACCGTGGAATTGATTCGCATTTTGTCTGAGGTGTTGCCGCCCAAAAAGGGGCGAAGCTGCCGGGAGCTGCGCCTGCGCTTTTGCAGCTTTTTTCTCCGGAAAAACACGAGCAGGCGCCGCCGTTAGGGGACAGCAGCTTCGAGTGAACAGAGGCGAGGCTGGCATGACGGCGCTGCTGCCGAGCCAAAACGTCCCGTTTCGCGGTCCGAGGGTGAGACGGGATATTTCATGCTTGCACAGCGTTGGTGTATAAGGAGGCTGGAGAGGCCGAGCTGCTTGGCAGTTGATACGTGCTTGTTCCCTGCTTGGTGCCGCTTCAGCAGAGTCAGCATACAGACTGCGTTCAGCTTCGTGAGCGTAATCGAGTGAAAGAGGCCCCCTGGCTCCCCTTGCGCGTTGCTTTTGTATCCAAGCCAGGCTCAAGACTGCTTATTCAACTTGTTATACAAAGTGGCCCTTGAGATGCCGAGCCGTTTGGCTGCCGCCTGCTTGTTGCCGTTTTCCAGCTCTATGGCCCGCTGGATGACGCGGCGTTCGTGGGCTTCCAGCTCCTCCTGCAAAGAGAAGAGATCGTCCGGGAGTTGGACGGGCGACTGTTTGGCCTTCGTTTGCAGCGAGTACGGCAAATCCTCTTCCTTGATGATCCCGTCCGTCGCGAAGACGACCAGCCGTTCGATGGCGTTGCGCAGCTCGCGAATGTTGCCCGGCCAGTCGTATTGCAAAAGGTTTTGCATGACGTTTTGCGAGATCGCGTGGATGGGCCGATTGTAGCGCAAGGAAAACTCGTAGAGGAAAAAATGGGCAAGCTCGACCGTGTCCTCGATCCGGTGGCGGAGAGGCGGGATGGCGAGAGTGACGACGTTGAGCCGATAATACAAGTCCTCGCGAAACTTCCCTTCGCGGATCATTTCTTCCAGGTTTTTGTTCGTGGCCGCGACCACGCGAAAATCGGCTTCGATCTGCTTCGTGCCGCCGACCGGATAATACTTTTTCTCTTGCAGCACGCGCAGCAGCTTCACCTGCATCTCGAGTGGCATTTCGCCTACTTCGTCGAGAAACAGCGTCCCACCCCGGGCCAGCTCGATCATTCCTTTTTTCCCTTTTTGATCGGCGCCGGAAAAGGCTCCTTTTTCGTAGCCGAACAGCTCGCTCTCAAACAGAGTGGGAGAGATCGCGCCGCAGTTGATGGCGATAAACGGGGCGTTTGCGCCTTCCCGCACGTCGTGCACCGCCTTGGCGAACAGCTCCTTGCCGACGCCGCTTTCCCCGATAATCAGGACGGTCGCCTGGGTGGCGCCGAGCTTTTGAATCATTGCTTTGATCTGGCGAATGGCGAGGCTCGTGCCTTTGATTTGCCGGAACGGATCGGGCGCGGAGCTGAGCTTGGCCACTTCCTGCTGCAAATGGTTCACTTTTTTGTTCGCGTTCAACAGCTCCTGGTTCAGCCGAACCTGGCTGGTGATATCGGTTTCGGCTGCGACGGCGCCGATGATTTTCTCATGCAGGTAGATCGGCTTGGTGTTGATGAGCACGACGAGGTCCTCGCGCGGCTGGTGCTGGTGACGGTACAGCGACTGGCCGTTTTGCAGCGACCGGAGCGTCTCCAGCATGTCGCGCGGGAAAAAGTCGGTGATCGGGCGGCCGAGGATGTCTTTTGCCTTCAACGAAAAAATGCGCTCGGCCCCCTCGGTCCAGACCATGACCCGCGTCTGTTCGTCGATGACGGATATCGAGGCGTCCATCGTCTGGATCATCGTATCGAAGTACGCCTCCAGCACTTCGTAAGCGGTGAAAACCGCTTGCAGGACAGAAGCGCGTTCAAGATAGCCGACAGGCTCGCCCGCTGCATCGGCAACGAGAAGGTAGCTGTATGTGTCGAGCAGGCGGATGGCTTGGGGGAGCGTGCTGTCGCAGGCGACCACGACCGTCTTTGCCCAATGGAGCGGCGTGCTGTCGCCGGGTGAGCCGGCAGCATCATCCGCGTTTGCGTGCGCGGGACAGGCGACGTGCCAGCCTGCAGGCAACAGAGCAAACACGGGAATGTCTTTTGCTGCTTGCCGAAAACGAAAGGCTTGGTTGTGCTCGCGGCAAATCTGCATATTCGTCTGCATCAGCTCTGTCAAGGCTGGCAGCTTGTGGTTCATTCCGATCAGTCCTTTGCAGGGAGTGTATAAAAATGTAAACACATTCTCAGTAATTATACAGTTGCTCATCAGGTTGTAAAACAATTTAGACAGAAATTTTGCGAATCTTCGCTATACGGGTTTGGCACGGCATTTGCAAAAGGAACAGGTGTAACGATTTGATGAGAAGCTGTTGAGCAAAAAGCTGTTGAGGAGAATCAGCCATGACACGACAAACCCATGCGCAGATTGCGGTAATCGGCGGCGGCATCATCGGCGCGGCGATTGCCTACTACACGGCCAAGGCCGGACTGGATGTGGTCGTTCTCGAAAAAGGCGAGCTGGCGTCAGGTACGTCCTCGCGTTGTGACGGGAACATTTTGGCGATTGACAAGGACCCCGGCTTTGACAGCCAGATGTCCCTGCAAAGCCAGATGCTCGTCGCCCAACTGACCCGGGAGCTGGAGCATTCGTTTGAATACCGGGCGTTGGGCAGTATTCTCGTGTGCGAGTCGGAGGCGGAGATGGAGGCGGCGAACGAATGGGTGCGGCGGCAAAAGGAAGCGGGCCTGCCGTTTCGGATGCTCGACCGCGCAGACATCAGGCAGGAGTCGCCCTACTTCGCCGACGATTTGCTCGGCGGATTGGAGTGCGCCACAGACTCGACGGTTAATCCGTACATGCTGACCTTTGCCCTGTTTGAAGGGGCGAAAAAGCACGGGGCCAAAATTATGCGGCGCACCGAGGTCAAAGCGCTTCGCCGCGACGAGGCGACGGGAGCGTTTCAGCTTGAACTGAGCACAGGCAGCATGACGGCGCGGCAGGTGGTAAATGCGGCGGGCGTGTGGGCGCCTGTCATCGGGCAGATGGTCGGCGTCGATATTCCGATCGTGCCGCGAAAAGGACATCTGCTCGTCGCCTCCCGCCAGCTTCCGGTCGGGCTTCGCAAGGTGATGGAGTTTGGCTATCTGATTTCCAAGTTCGGCGGGGTGCGGCAGGTCGACGCCGAGACGGAAAAGTACGGGGTGGCGCTGGTGTTTGAACCGACGGAAAGCCAAAACTTTTTGATCGGCTCCAGCCGCCAGTTCGTCGGCTTCGACACGCGCATTGATCTGAATGTCGTGCGGTGCATGGCGAGAAGGGCGCTCCGCTTTTATCCGAAGATCGCCGACTTTGCGATGATTCGCACCTATTGCGGCTTGCGTCCGTGGACAGAGGACCATTTGCCGATCATCTCCCGCGTCGAGGAAGTTCCCGGCTTTTTCATTGCGGCGGGGCATGAAGGGGACGGCATCAGCCTGGCGGCGGTCACGGGCAAGCTGATGTCCGAGCTGCTTCAGGAGCAGACGGACACGATTATCCCCACCGAGCCGCTGCGCTACGACCGATTCACGAGAAAAGAGGTGCTGCAGCGATGAAAGCAGCGAGAGTGTTTACGACGGTGGACACGCACACCGGGGGCAACCCGACCCGCACCGTCATCAGCGGCCTGCCGAAGCTCCAAGGGGAGACGATGGCAGAGAAGATGCTGCACATGCAAAAGGAATACGACTGGATTCGCACCCTGCTGATGTACGAGCCGCGCGGCCATGACGTCATGTCAGGCGCTCTCGTGGTGGAGCCGTGCCATCCCGAGGCCGACGTAGGCGTGATCTACATCGAAACCGGCGGCTATTTGCCGATGTGCGGCCACGACACGATCGGGCTGTGCACAGCCTTGGTGGAGACCGGGATGATCCCCGTGAGCGAGCCGCTGACGAGGCTCAAGCTCGATACCCCGGCAGGGTTGGTCGAGGTGGATATCGAGGTCGAGCAGGGCAAGGCGAAAGAAGTTTCGTTTACGAACATCCCCGCTTTTCTGTACAAGCAGGACGTGACCGTCACAGTGGAGGGCATCGGTCCGGTTACGTGCGATCTCGCCTACGGTGGAAATTTTTACGCCATCACGGACGCGCGGGCGCTCGGGCTTGAGCTGGTGCCAGCCAATGCCGCTACGATTGTCGACACGGCTGTACGCATCCGCAAAGCGATCAATCAGGCGGTAGAAGTCGTCCATCCGGCGAAGCCGTTTATCCGCGGGCTGACCCATGTGGAGTTTTACACAAACCCGAGCACGCCAGGGGCGGATGTGAAAAATACGGTCGTCGTGCCGCCGGGCGGAATCGACCGTTCGCCGTGCGGCACAGGCACGTCCGCCAAGCTGGCGACGCTGTTTGCCAAGGGGCAGATCGGCATAGGCGAGCCGTTTGTCCACGAGAGCATTGTCGGCTCGCTGTTTACCGGGACGGTACTCGCGACTGCCGAGGAAGGCGGCCTGCAAGCTGTCGTGACGCGGATCGCGGGCAGCGCCTGGCTGACGGGCAAGCACACGATTTTTTACCATCCCGAAGACGAGCTGGCACACGGCTTTTTGCTGATTCCGGCAGCGACGGACCATTGAAACCGAGAGTTGAGAGGAGAATGAACGATGGGCAGATTTGAAGGGGTATATGTAGCGATCGTCACGCCGTTTACGCACGATTACGAGGTAGATTACAAGCGCCTGACAGAGTTGTGCGACTGGTTGATCCAGGAAGGCGTAAACGGCCTCGTGCCATCCGGTTCCTTGGGCGAATACGCCACGATGACAGGCGAAGAGCGGGCGAAAGTCATCCATACAGTCATCGCCGCCGCAAAAGGCCGCGTCCCGGTCGTAGTCGGCTCGGCGGCGCCTTCGACCCGCCAGGCGGTGGAGTGGGTGCAATTTTCTAAAGATGCGGGAGCAGAGGGCGTCATGGCGCTGCCGCCGATCAACTACAAGCCGCTGGAAAACGAAGTGTTTGCCCACTACGAGGCGCTGAACACCGTCGGCTTGCCGATTATCGCCTACAACAACCCGCACGACTACAAGATCGACCTGACCCCGGACATATTGGCCCGGCTCGCGAAGCTGGAAAACATCGTGGCCGTCAAAGAGTTTTCCGGGGACGTGCGCCGCATGCAGGACATTCTCGCCCAGACGGACCTGGAAGTGATGGTCGGCGTGGACGATCTG
Source organism: Brevibacillus sp. YAE8 (assembly GCF_057543335.1). Taxonomy (NCBI): domain Bacteria; kingdom Bacillati; phylum Bacillota; class Bacilli; order Caryophanales; family Paenibacillaceae; genus Brevibacillus; species Brevibacillus sp. YAE8. Next base: position 14,022 of record NZ_BAAIYG010000041.1, on the reverse strand, counting down.
GTCATGGAAGGCGGGCTGATCGGGGCGACAGGCTGGATCGCGGGCGTGCCGAATGCCTTGCCAAAAGAAGGCGTGGAGCTGTTCCGCCTGGCGCGGGCAGGCAAGCTCGCGGAGGCGCAAGCGCTGTACCGCAGGCTGCTGCCGCTGTTCCACTACGATGCGAGCCCGCAGCTCGTCCAGTCGATCAAGTACATGATGGAGCTGGCCGGATTCCCTGTCGGACCGACTCGTCCGCCGCGCCTCCCGCTCGCAGACGACTACTATGCGGGCATCAAAAAGGCGTTTGACTACGCAGTCGGCGCAGCCAGCGGACGATAAGGAGGCAGGTCAGGCATGCATAGCAAAAACTGGATCGGCGGCGAATGGATGACGCCGAAAGGAGCAGAGGCGACGGTGAAAAACCCGTCGCGTTTCGCAGAAGAAGTGGGAGTCTTGCACTTGTCCGACCGCTCGCATGCGTTTGCGGCGGCTGACGCAGCCCGCGCGGCGCAAGGCAAGTGGGCACGGCAAACAGGCGCTTTTCGCGGGGAAGTGCTGTATCAGATGGCTAGCGCCCTGGAGGCTCACGCAGACAGCCTGGCGCGACTCGCCAGCCGGGAGATGGGCAAGCAGCTTGGCGAAATGCGCGGAGAGGTGGCGCGCGGCATCAGTCTGCTGCGCTACTACGCGGGGGAAGGCATGCGCGCTCATGGCAGCCTGATTCCGTCTGCGGATACGGATGTTTTGCAGTACAGCCGCCGCGTACCGCTCGGTGTCGTGGCTGTCATTACGCCATGGAATTTTCCCGTCGCGATCCCGCTCTGGAAAATCGCTCCGGCGCTGATCTGCGGCAACGCCGTGATCTGGAAGCCGGCTGAGAACGGCTCTTTGACCGCGACGCGGCTGGCGGAGATTTTTGCCGAGACGAAGCTGCCAGCAGGGGTGCTCAATCTGGTGATCGGCAAAGGCAGGGAAATCGGGGCGGCTCTGACGGAGGAAGCGGCGGTGGACGCCGTCAGCTTCACAGGCTCGTCTGCGACAGGCAGACAGATCGCCATCGCCTGCGCGGGCCGCAACATCAAATACCAGACCGAGATGGGCGGAAAAAATGCGGCGGTCGTGCTGGCCGACGCCGATCTGGACAAAACCGTACCGATTCTGCTCAGCGGTGCCTTTCGCTCGGCCGGGCAAAAATGCACGGCGACGAGCCGGATCATTGTAGAAAAAGCAATCTACGAGCCGCTGGTCGAGCGCTTGCAGGCTGCGATCTCGCTTTGCAAGGTCGGGGATGCCTCCGATCTGGACGCCTACCTGGGACCTGTATCTTCCGCGGCCCAGTACGAGACAGTCGGGCGGTACGTGTCTCTCGCGGCAGCCGAAGCGAGGCTGGTGGCAGAAAGCCCGGCCTATGCAGAAGCGGAGCGGGGCTACTACATTCGCCCGCAGATCGTCGAAGGAGTGGCCGCCGATCATCCGCTGGTTCAGGAGGAAGTGTTCGGGCCTTTGGCCGTGCTTTTGACCGCAGATGGCTTTGACGAGGCCATCGAGCTGTGCAACCAGTCGGTGTACGGGCTGAGCGCATCGCTGTTCACCCGCGATCTGGCGAGTGCCCACCGCTTTTTGGACGTGGCGCAGGCAGGCATGGTTCGCGTCAATCAGGAGACGGCTGGCGTGGAATACCAGGCCCCGTTTGGCGGGATGAAGCAGTCCAGCTCGCATACGCGCGAGCAGGGGCAGGCGGCGCTCGACTTCTACAGCGCGACGAAAACGTGCGCGATCAAATACGCGTGGTAAACAGCGAAACCGAGCAGACAAAGGGTGGAGGAATATGAACATCCAGCAGTTGTTTACGACCATCGACGCCCACACCGGAGGGGAGCCGCTGCGGATCATCACGGGCGGCATCCCGCCGCTCAAGGGCGAGACGATTTTGGAGCAGCGTCGTTATTTCCGCGCGGAGCTGGATCACATCCGCCGCGTGCTAATGTACGAGCCGCGCGGCCACCACGGCATGTACGGCTGCGTCATGACGGCCCCGGTCAGCCCGGATGCGGCCTTTGGCGTGCTGTTCATGCACAACGAAGGCTACAGCACGATGTGTGGCCACGGAATTATCGCGGTGGTGACGGCGGCGATCGAGACCGGGCTGCTGCGGCTGGCTGACCCGGCGGAGCGCATCGTGATCGACAGCCCCGCAGGCCAGATCGTCGCACGCGCCCAGACAGAAGGGACGCGCGTCAAGTCAGTCGCATTTGAAAACGTCCCGTCCTTCGTCTTCGCAAAGGACGTGTCGATCGAGTGGGAGGGGCGTACGTTCCACGTCGATATCGCCTTTGGCGGCGCTTTTTACGCGGTCGTGCAGGCAAAAGACATCGGCGTCCAGGTCGAAATCGAGCAACTGGCGGCGCTGCAAGAGTGGGGCAGCCGGATCAAGGAGCAGATCGAGGCGCAGCTTGCGGTCGTTCATCCGCTTGAACCTGAGCTGGCGGGCATATACGGGGTAATTATTTCCGACGATCCGCGCGTGGAAGGCTCCGACCTGCGCAACGTGACCGTTTTCGCCGACAAGCAGATCGACCGCTCTCCGTGCGGCACAGGTACGGCGGCGCGGGTAGCGACGCTCTATGCCAGAGGGAAGCTCGTGGTCGGGGAACGGTTTGTGCACGAAGGGATCGTCGGCAGCCAGTTCGTCGGCACTGTGCTGGAAACGACGCAGGTTGGCGACTACCCGGCGGTCATTCCGTCCATCGCAGGCCGGGCTTTCATTACCGGCTTGCACCAGTTTGTCGTGGACCCGAGCGATCCGCTGAAAGACGGCTTCCTGCTGCGGTGACGAGAGGCGAAGATAGATAAAGATAGGCAGAGGCAAAGAGGCTGCACGCTGTGGCGGCCTCTTTTGCACGCGGTTTGTTTATGTGGGGGCTACACTACACGTGTTCCAGCGGCGCGACGGTTTCCAGTCAGCCCGGCATATAACCGTGTCACAATACTGCCACGCATCGGGGCATCTGCTTTTTACCGACACTTCTGTTATAATGGCTGGGACAAGTATAAATGAGGGAAAAAGGGGTTGAATGCTGTGCCGTATAAAGCGTTGCTCGAGTCCCACGTAGGTGGCTGGGAAGTCGCGATTGTGCTGTTGATCGTAGCCTACTTCCTGTACCGCGCGGGCAAGGAAAAGGCCGGAAAAATCGTACATATGCTGCTCAGACTCATGATGGTCATCATTCTCGTATCCGGCGCGTGGATGCTGTTCACCGTCCATGCCAGCGAAGTTTATTTTTACGTGAAAGGCTTGCTCGCGATCATCGCCTTCGGCTTGATCGAAATGTCGCTCGGCCGGGCGAAGAGACAGGAAGGCAGCATTGGCTTTTTCATCGGCTGTTTGGTCGTGCTGGTAGTCGTCATCATGCTTGGCTACCGCGTGTTCTCGTAAAAAACGGATGTTCGACAAAGCTTTCTCTTGCAGGCGGCGCTTGCGGGGGAAAGCTTTTTTGTTGGCAATGGAAGCTTTAGCAATATCGCAGCTTCAGGAGGCGAACGGCGTTTTTTGTGGAGAACAGTGCGGTTTCAGGAGAACGAACTGGTTTTTCATTGGAGAAATAATCCGCTTTTCACGAAAATAATGGCGGATAACTCCTTTTCTGATATAATGACGGTAGAAAGCAAGCTTCGATCCGAAAAATTCGGCAATCATACGAACGAGACCGGGCTTATGACCCAAGGGGGGAGCGACATGGCAGGACACACCGAGGAGCTGTCCAATCCGGGGCTGAAAAACAATACGCTTTTGCATATCCAAAGTCTTCTGCCCTCCTTTACGAAATCGGAGCAAAAAGTCGCGAGCATCGTCTTGCAGCAGACAGACAGCGTCATCTACTCATCCGTGATCGACCTCGCGGAAAAGGCGGGCGTGGGCGAGACGACCGTGTTGCGCTTTTGCCGGAAGATTGGTTTTCGCGGCTATCAGGAGTTCAAGCTGGCGCTGGCGCAGGAGCTGGTTGCGCCGGTGAAAAACTTGCACGGCGAAGTAGGCGAGGACGATTCGCTGGAGACGATGGCGCAAAAAGTAACGGCGACGAATCAGCAGGCGATTGCCGATACGGCGGCCTTGTTTGATCCGGAGCAGGTGGAGCGCTGCGTGGAGCTGTTGCAACAGGCGGGCACGATTCACTTTTACGGAGTGGGAACATCCGCCGTGACGGCACAGGACGCCAAGTACGCGTTTTTGCGGATCGGACTGCGGGTCGATGCGATGAGCGAGTCGCACCTGCAGGCGATGGCGGCGGCGACATTGGGACCGGGAGACGTGGCGGTCGGGCTGTCCGTGTCAGGCAGCACCAAGGACACGATCGACTCGCTGAAAGTCGCCAAGGAAGCCGGCGCGACGATCATTTGCATCACGCATTACCGCCGCTCGCCGATTACGAACGTGGCCGATATTACGCTTTTGACCGCCGCACAGGAAGGCCCGCTGCAAGGCGGCTCGCTGGCGGCGAAAATCGCCCAGTTGCACGTGCTGGACGTCATCTGCACGACGATTGCCTTGCGCAACAAGGAAAAAGCGCTCACGTACAAGGAACGGACGGCCAAGGCCGTGCTGGAGAGAAAATATTGACTGAGGTGAGATGAGTTGAAGCTCGTAATTGTCAAAGACTATCAGGAGATGAGCCGCAAAGCGGCGGAACTGCTCGCTCGGGAAGTGAAAAACCACCCGCAGACCGTCCTGGGGCTGGCGACGGGCGGCACTCCCGTAGGCATGTACCGGGAGCTGGTGAAGCTGCATCAGGAGGAGGGGATTGATTTTTCCCAGGCGAGCAGCTTTAACCTGGATGAATACGTCGGCCTGTCCTCTGCCCATCCGCAAAGCTATCGCGCCTACATGCAGGAAAACTTGTTCCGCCATATCAATCTGCCGCAGGAAAAAACGCACGTTCCGGCAGGCGATGCGAAAGATTTGGCGAAAGAATGCGCGCGCTACGAGGAAGCGATTCGCGAAGCGGGCGGAATCGACATTCAGGTGCTCGGGATCGGCAACAACGGGCACATCGGCTTTAATGAGCCAGGCTCATCCGCCGAGTCGACGACGCGCGTGGTCCAACTGACGCAGAGCACGATCGAAGCGAATGCCCGTTATTTTGCAAGCGTCGAGGAAGTGCCTACGCAAGCTGTCTCAATGGGGATCAAGACGATTCTCGGCGCGAAAAAAGTCGTGCTTTTGGCGAGCGGCGAGGCGAAGGCAGAAGCTGTGCGGCTGATGCTGGAAGGCGAGCCGACAGCGGATGTGCCCGCTTCCTTGCTCCAGCTTCACCCGGATGTGACAGTGATCGTAGACGAGACTGCGGCGAGCCAGCTTGGCGTGGCCGCAGCGAGCAGCGAAGACAAGCGGTAGCCGCCGGGCGCCGCTTGTTTCTTTGTTGTTCACCAATCTGTTCCGAATATATGCTCGTCCCTTATGCTATACTGGGAGTGTTGCCATGAGGTTGACCAGATTTTTCTAGAGGAGCTGATTTTCGATGAGCGCAAACGAAGCGTTGCTTACATTAGAAGGTTGGTACACGTATCATAATTTCCGCACCATCAATTGGGAAAAGTGGAGAGCGGCTTCGGCTGAAGAGCGTCAAGCAGCGCTGGACGAGCTGAACGGCCTGATCCAAACATGGGAAGCCAACGAAGCCGAGAACCAGGGCAGCACCGCTTTTTACTCCATCCTCGGACACAAGGCAGACCTCGTGTTCATGTTCCTGCGTCCGACCATGCAAGAACTCGACGAGATCAAGACTGCTTTCAATAAAACCCGCTTTGCTTCCTATACAGAAGCTCCTTACTCGTATGTATCTGTCGTCGAGCTGAGCAACTACGTACATAACCCGGGAGAAGATCCAAAAGCGAACCCGCACGTCCGCGACCGCCTGTATCCGATCCTGCCAAAATGGGAGCACATCTGCTTCTATCCGATGAACAAAAAGCGCGACCTGCAAGACAACTGGTACATGCTGAGCATGCAGGAGCGCCAGGAAATGATGCGCTCCCACGGCATGATCGGCCGCTCCTACGCTGGCCGCGTGAAGCAAATTATCGGCGGCTCCATCGGCTTCGACGATTGGGAGTGGGGCGTCACCTTGTTCGCCAACGATCCGCTGGAGTTCAAGCATATCGTCTACGAAATGCGCTTTGACGAAGTGAGTGCGCGCTTTGGCGAGTTCGGCAACTTCCTGGTTGGAAACGTGCTGAACAAAGAGACGCTCGCGAAAAAACTGGAAGTCTAGCAATCCGTCCAAAAGACCTGCTGTGCGGCCTGTCGCATCGGCGGGTCTTTTTTTTTACTGCATTTTCCAGATAAGATGGTAGAATAAGGAGGGACGTCCAAAGAAAGAGAGGAGAGGGTAGTTTTGCTACGAGGCACAAAATCGTGGGGGCTGGCAATGGGCATGTCGTCGTCTTTGCTGCTGACCACGCTGTTTGCAAATGCGGGGACAATCGGGGGAGCGCCGTTGGTTTACGCGGCCGAGCAGCCGACAGCGAAGACGTTGACGCAGGAAGAAGCGCTCAAGCAGGCGCAAAAATGGGTGGCGGTTCCGGCGGACTACAGGCTTTTGCGGGCGCGCTATGTCGGCGCAAACGAAGCGTATTCAACCGCGCCGATCTGGCGGGTGGTCTGGGAAAAAGCAAACGAAGCAAGTCTTTCTGTAACAATTGATGCGGTATCGGGAAAATTGTTGGACTATTCCAAGTATGGAGAAAACGAGAGTGGCGGAGGCTCAGCGCAAATTTCCAGAGAGCAAGCGGAAAAAGCGGCCACCGCATTTCTCGAGCGGGTAACGACAGCAGACGAGCGGGCACGCCTGTCCAAAGCAAATGAGTATGTGCCCCCTAATCAGCCTATGTTCCGCGGCGAACAGCGGGAATTTGTCACCTTTACCCGCGTGGAAAACGAGATTCCTTTTTTGGAAAACGGTTTTCGGTTCATCGTGGACCACAACGGGGAAGTGATGAGCTTCAGCCGGGAGTGGTACGAAGGCAAGCTGCCTGATGCCGCAAAGGTGATCGACAGCGCCGAAGCCGCGAAAAAGTGGGACGAGCAGGCTGCTCCTACTTTGCTGTTCAGCGACATGTCCATGTTCGGACGATCGCAGCGTCTGGCTCCCTTCCAGCTTGCGTACAAATACGAAGCGGACGATCCGCAATTCGTGGATGCAGCAACCGGACAACTGCTCAATGCGCTTGGCAAAGAGGCAAGCGCGAAAAACATCGAGCCGTTGGGAAATACGCATGCCAAAGCAGAGGAAAAACCGCTGATTTCAAAAGAAGAGGCGCAGCGAATTGCCGAGCAATACATCAAAAAGCTGCCAGGGTCATACCGCTCTGAGGGCAGCAACGGGGGCGGCACCAGCTCCGGCGTGGATGGGGTCGAGGTGCGCAGGTGGAGTTTCAGCTTCACGCCGCTTCAAGGAAACGGTTCGGGTGAGGAGCAGACAGAACTCAGTATCAACGACCGCGGCGAGCTGGTGGAATACAGTGTCAACGAGAATGCGCGATTCCAGAGATCAGGACAAAAATGGGAAAAGGCAGTCACCTGGGAGCAAGCAGAGGCATCCGCGCTCAAGCTGGTGCGTACCTTGTATGCGGACAGGCTCGGCGACATTTACCTGGTCAAACAATCCCCGTCAAAGGAGACGCTCCAGAGCATGCAGGAGAAGGGTCTGCCGTACGAGATTACGTTTGGCTGGCTGCAAGACGGCATCCCGATTGAATATGCGCAGTTCGCGGTAGAGGTCAATCCCGAGACCGGGGTAGCCGAGACACTGGACAACCGCAGCCGTTGGGACGGGACGCCGTTTGTCGGGGCAGTGGGCAAGGACATCGTGGACCGCGCTGCTGCGAAAAAGGCCGAGCAGAAGCAAAAAACGCTACAGTTGACCTATTATTTGCCGCAGGAAGAACCATTTCCGGTGCCGCCGCAGCCGCGCGAGCCGATTCTCGTGTATCGCTACGTAGGCGATGCGGGAGTTGTCCTGGCAGAGACGGGCGAATGGCTCAGCTTTGCCGAGGCGAAAAAACAGCAGAAGCCGAGCGACATCGAAGGCCATCCGCAGCAGGCGGCACTGGAACTGGCGCTGCGCATGAATTGGCTGAGCGCTGAAGACGGAAAATTGGAGCCGGATAAAGCCGTGACGCGCGGCGAGCTGATCCAGATGATCGGCCGTTTGACGAACCGGATCGAGTTCAACTACCTCCGGCCGCGTTTCTCCAGCGACGAACAACAGAAGCCTTACCCGTTTGCCGACGTGGATGTCAAACACCCGAATTACGCCGCGATCCAGAAAGGGCTGCAATACGGACTGATTCCGAAAACGGGCCAGACGTTTGCGCCAGACCGGACGGCGACGCGCGCCGATGCAGCAGATATCGTCGCCCGCCTGCTCGGCTACGGGGATGTGCTGGACAAGCCGGAGTTTTTTACAGTGCCGTATCAGGACGTGCCGAAAAAGCAGGTGCCGGCAGTGGCGTTGGCGACGGCTCACGGCCTGTTGAAAGGAAAGTCGGCAGCCTCGTTCGCGCCTGAGGGAACCGTATCGCGGGGAGACGTTGCGGAGGTAATGCAAGCCCTTTACGAGCTGAAAAAGACAAAGCAGTAGCCGCCCGAGCAATCGCCCGGTAGGCAGGACAAGCGGACACCATCATGGAGACGATGGTGTCTTTTTTCTTGGAAACCGATTTGTCATCAAAACGTACTTGTAATAGGATGGGAGAAATGCGTGGAACAAGAGAAACGCTTCCGGCAAAAACGTCCGGGAGGCGAGGGAGAGGGTGCGGATGAAAAGTATCAAGCCAGGAAGAGGGCCGTCGGCAATGGGGGCGGCCGGAAGCATCGCAGCCGTTGTTTTCGGCATTTTTTGGACGATCATGGCGTTTGTGATTACACAAGATTCGCCGTTTCCTATGGTCGGGACCATTTTTCCGCTGTTTGGCGTCGTGTTCGTCATTATAGGCATTGCGCAAGGTGTCTATCACTATAAAAACGCCACCGGAAAAGAACGGATGTCGCTCTACGATATTACCGATGCGAGCGAAGAAGGCGATCCGCTGAACCGCAAGTACGGCGGCGAGCGCGCAGCAGGGAAGCCGACAAGGACAGAAGCAGCGGGCGAAAAAGCGTTTTGCCCGTACTGCGGACAGCGCGTGCAGGCCGACTACCAATACTGTCCAGGCTGCGGGAAAAAAGTGTGACGGCGACAGCCTTTTGCCGACTACGCACTACGCTTGCAAGCCGCTTCGCTTCATGCAACGTTTACTTTTTTTAACAAAGTCTTGTCTTTGGTTCGCGGGCGCTTTTTGGTACAGTAAAGGAAAAGGGAAGCGACATCAGAGCGGAGGGGAACAAGACTGAGCTTTCTCAAACTGAAAATCGGCTATCGTACATTAAAAACGGCTATTGGGACGGCGATCTCGATCTTTTTGGCCCAGCAGCTTGATCTGATGTATCCGGCATCGGCGGGAATCATTACGATTCTTTGCATCCAGGTGACGGTCAAGCAGTCGTTTCGCACGGCGTGGAATCGGATCATGGCCAGCTTTCTCGGGCTGGGGATCGGGATGGCGCTGTTTTATTTTTTGGGCTACTCGCCGCTGGCTATCTTGCTTGCGATTCTTTTGTTTTTGCCGCTGGCCGTGCGCTTCGGGATTCAGGAAGGCTTCGTCAGCAGCATGGTCGTGCTCATGCATCTGTACTCGTCCGAGCGAATGGATCTTCCGCTGCTCTTGAACGAAGCGGGGCTGTTGGTGATCGGCGTGGGCGTCGCGCTGCTCGTGAACTTGTACATGCCGAGCCTGGACAAAGATTTGCGCGCGATGCAAAAGCAGGTGGAGCAGTTGTTCCGGCAAATTTTGCGGGAGTTCAGCTACTATTTGCGACACGGCGAGAGCGAGTGGGACGGAAAAGAGATGATCGAGGCGCCCGGTCTGCTGGAAAAAGCGATTCGGCTGGCGTCGCGCGACATCGACAACCGGCTGGGACGCCGGGATGATTCGTACTACCAGTATTTTGTTATGCGCGAAAAGCAGTTTGAGCTGCTGGAGCGGATGATGCCGATCGTGTCGTCGCTGGACACGCAGGTGCCGCAGAGCCACCGCATCGCGGACTTTCTCGAACAAATCAGCGCATCGGTGCATCCGGGCAATACGGCGTACCGCTTTATCGACCAACTTCGCCAGATGCGCGAGGAGATCAAAGAGTCGGAGCTTCCGCGCACGCGCGAGGAGTTCGAGACGCGGGCGTCGCTGTTTTACTTGTTGCGCGAGATCGAAAACTATTTATTCATCAAGCATGAGCTGGGCAAGAACAGTGACGACAAGAAGACAGCAGCCGTAAACAAGGCGAAGCCAGGCGCGTAAAGCCTGGCACAGCGACAGTGGCTTCCTCTGGTTGAAGAGCCGGAGGAAGCCGCTTTTTTTGGCGTTCATGCATATTTATTCAGCAAATTAAATTTTTCTTGAATGTCTGAAAATATACAATTATAATTTAAATCAGAAATCATTTCCGATATTCGGAAAAAGTATAAGAGGCAATCCATCCGGCAGCAGATAGATAGGGGGATAGCAGGATGATTGAGGTTAAGCAGCTTGTCAAATCTTTCGGCTCGCTCACGGTACTGAAAGGGGTAACGCTCAAGGTCGAGGAGAAAGAAGTCGTCGTCTTGCTCGGGGCCAGCGGTTCAGGCAAAAGTACGTTGCTGCGTTGCCTGAATTTTCTGGAGTTTCACGATGGCGGCGAAATCTGGATCAGCGGGCAGAAGATTGACCCGCACAAGACCAACCTGAACCATTTTCGCGAGAATGTGGGCATGGTCTTCCAGCACTTCAACCTGTTCCCGCACAAGACGGTACTGGAAAACGTGATCGAAGCGCCGGTGCACGTCAAAGGAATGAAGGCGGCGGAAGCGAAAGAGCTGGCGTACGAACTGCTGAAAAAAGTAAACATGCAGGATAAGGCGGATGTCTACCCGGACATGCTCTCGGGCGGACAGAAGCAGCGCGTGGCGATTGCGCGGGCGCTTGCGATGAAGCCGAAAATCATGCTTTTCGATGAACCTACCTCCGCACTTGACCCTGAGCTGGTCGGCGAAGTGTTGCAGGTAATGAAGCAGTTGGCAAAAGAAGGAATGACCATGATCGTCGTGACCCATGAGATGGGCTTCGCCCGCGAGGTTGCCGACCGGGCGGTGTTCATGCACGATGGTCAAATTTTGGAGCAAGGGCCGCCTAGTGCGTTCTTTGAAAACCCGCAGCATGAGAGAACAAAACAGTTTTTGGGCAGTATCCGCTAAAAAAGAGAAACAGGGGGAATTTCAGATGAAAAAACGTGCAAAATGGTCAGGAGTTTTGTTGTCGACCGTACTGTTGGGCTCGCTTTTGCTCGCGGCATGCGGCTCGCAGGAGAGCAGCGCGCCAGCAGGCGGCGGACAGGCAGCGGGCGGCGAAGGCAAAAAAGATTTTACGTACGCGATGAGCGGAGTGTACAAGCCGTTCAGCTTTAAAGAAAACGGAGAACTGACAGGCTTTGACGTGGAAATCGGCAAGGCTTTGGCGGAAAAAATGGGCATGAATCCGGTGCCGATCACAAACCCGTTTGAGACGATCATCCCTGGTCTGGAAGCGAAAAAATACGATACGATCATCGGCAGCTTGACGGTGACGCCAGAGCGGCAAAAGGTAGTTTCCTTCACGAACCCGTACTATCGCTCCGGCTCGCAAATTTTCGTCCAGGAGGGCAATACGACGATCAAGAGCAAGGAAGACCTGAAAGGCAAAAAGATCGGCGTCGTGAAGGCTTCCAACTACCTCGACTGGGCGAGAAAGCTGACGGATGAAGACAAGATCACGCAGTACGACAGCGATATTACGGCGTTGCTCGACTTGCCGACAGGACGCCTCGATGCGGTCATTACCGACCAGGTAGTAGGCTTGCGCTTTATTAAAGAGGGCGGCGGCAAAGTGATCGACGTCGGCGAACCGCTCAGCTACGATGAACAGGCGATTGCCGTGCGACTGGGCGACCAGGAGGCAGTCGACCGGATCAACAAGGCACTGGACGAAATCATTAAAGACGGCACCTATGAAACAATCAGCCAAAAATGGTTTGGCCGCAATATCCTGCAAAAACAATAAAGTGGGCAACGGGGTGTCCGGTCTGGACGCCCCCCTTTTTCCGCTTCATGTGAGGAGGATCTCCAATGATTATTGATATTTTCCTATCCAGTTATCCCCTTTTCCTTAAAGCGACATGGCTGACCGTGCAGCTTACGGCAGTCGCCCTCTTGCTCGGGTGCATCGTCGGTCTGGTCATTGCCTTTTTCCGCATATCCGATTCCAAGCCGCTCAACTACTTCGCGCACGTGTACATTACCGTCATTCGCGGCACGCCGCTGATCGTGCAAATTTGTATTTTGTACTTCGGGCTGGCGAACATGGTGACGCTCTCCCAGTTCTGGGCGGGGGCTATCGCGCTTGCGGTCCACAACGGCGCGTACATCGCCGAAATTTTCCGCGGCTCGATCCAGTCGATTGACCGCGGACAGATGGAAGCGTCGCGCTCGCTCGGGATGTCGTATCCGCTGGCGATGCGCCGGATTATTTTGCCGCAGGCGTTCCGCAGGGCGATTCCGGCGCTAGGCAACCAGTTCATCATCGGGCTGAAAGACTCGTCGCTGGTCGCGTACGTAGGAATGCAAGATTTGTGGGGGACCGGTCTCGGCGAGGCGGCTTCCAACTACAAGCAGTTGGAAACGTACATGGTTGTCGGCTTGTACTATCTCGTGCTGATTATGCTGTTCACTTATTTTGTCAACCGATTGGAAGCCAGGCTGGCCCGGGGAAGGGCGCCGAAAAAGCAAGACAAAGGGACGAGTGTTGCAGCGTAACGCACTTTTACGGAGGACGAAGCAATTATGGTTCAATCTATCGAGCGGACGATGAAAATTATCAGAGTGCTGATATCTGACGAAAAACCTGCCTGGCCGATTTCGGAGCTAGCTGACGCAACTGGCCTGCCCATCAGCACGCTCCATCGTTTTCTCGACTCGATGATCCAGTTCGGCCTGGTTGAGCAGGAGCCTGCGACCAAGCATTACAAGCCGGGATATACCTGGATGGAAATCGGCTTTATTCTGCATGAAAAGCTGAATTTGCGCGCCGTGGCGCGGCCGTTCATGGAGGAGCTGGCAAACGAGGTCGAGGAGAGCATTTTCCTCAACGTGCCGGCGGGGACAGATTCGATGCCGATCGAAAAGGTCGAAAGCCCGCTGAAAATCCGCATCGACGAGAATTTGGGGGAGCGCATTCCTCTCACGATTGGCGCTCCCAGCAAAATGATTCTCGCTCATGCCAAGGCGGCTGAAATCGCCAAGGTCGTCTCCGCGCAACTGCCCGAGCAGCGGCAGCAGGCATTTGTGGAGCAACTGGCAGCAGCGAAGCAGAACGGCTATGCCATCAGCTACGGGGAGAAAACGGAAGGGACGATGGCAGTCGCAGCCCCGGTCTTCGGCTACGGCAACCAGCTCGTGGCAGCCTTGTCGATCAATGCGCCGATCTTCCGGGTCCCGGAGGAAAGGCTGCCGCAGCTCATTAAAAAAGTAAAAGAGAAGGCCACCGCGATTTCGGCAAGAATCGGCGGAGCCTAGATCAAACCTCCATTCCCGGATGAACGGATGGAGGTTTGATTTTTTCTAATGCTTACAGATTTTCCGAACGAGAAAGCCCGCTACGGTGCGATAGCACCCCCCTTTAGGGGCGGGATGAGAGTGAGGTCAAATACGGAGTACCACGAATAAATCGAAGGTTTGTGGTACTTCAAGTATTTGAAAATTCCACTCTTTTTTGTTGTTCATATGTTGTAGTATATAAAGAAAACTGATACAATAGGTGTATGAACGAATACAGAAGAACAAGCACAACCCTTTCATTATTAAACTACCATTTTGTGTTCTGCCCTCGGTACAGAAGAAAGATTTTTCTGCAAGCAGATGTAGAACAACGCTTCAAAGA
>NZ_BAAIYG010000040.1:0-26030 GCF_057543335.1 Brevibacillus sp. YAE8 | reverse complement strand
GATGAGTCGTACGGTTTGAAGTTTGAATTCCCTGTCGTACTTTTTCGTCATGTTGGACACCTCGATTATGAACGCTTTTATTGTCGCACTCTCGATTCTCCGTGTCCAATGTAAAGTCTAGCATCAAGAGTTTACACAAAATATTTTACAGACTCCGGGCGCACGAAAAGGGATAGCCCTATAGCTGCTATCCCACTACTTATAAATCCCTAGACGTAAAAGGTGCATAAATTTTCATATTGATATATAATCTACTTTAATTTAAGATGCAGGTGGAACGTCTGTTAATACAGCTTCGACACTCCCATCCTGCTTAACGTCTGTAGAAATATCGGGCGGCACCGTTATGCTACTATCACCCACTCCATTCTCTACATTTGGGGTTATTGAATCGGGGTTAGTTGATTGAATTATATCAAGCGGAGGTAAAATAGTGGTATTTTGATTCTCCGACTGATCAACCTTGATTTTTTCACTTGATTGTTTTGATTGTAAATCATTATACGATTTGGTTGATTTAACAGAATCCGCTTCATCTGTTTTCTTTCTACGTGGCTTATTATTTGCTACATTCTCATTAGGGGCGTCTTGAATTGCATCATTGCTGAGTGTAGCAACTACGCTTTCAGTTAACCCCATCTCAGTCAAAAATGTACTACGAATTTGTTCCATGCTCTCTTTGGCAAGCACGGTGTATTTTCCGTTCCAAACCGCGCCGTTATCCAATACAAAAATAGAGGCAGAATTAATTCCTTTAATGTCAAATGCTAGTCCTTTAATTTGTTCTTTTGATAGATCCGTATGTATATGCTTTACACCTATATCCATCACATTAAGGATCTTGGTCAAACCTTCAAACGTGGTGATTTTATCAACCACGGCCTTAATTACTTCTTGCTGACGACGGTTACGATCAAAGTCGCTAGAATAGTATAACTCTCCACGGTTATCTTTACGATGGCGTACATAGCCTAATGCCTGTTCTCCATTTAATTTTTGTAATCCTGGAGATAAATTGATATGTGTATTGTCCTTAGGATCATCGTAAATAAGTTTCTTGTCTACATTAACATCGATTCCACCAATTTCGTCAATTACTGCTTTAAATCCCTCAAAGTCAACCGATACGTAGTGTTGAATCGGTATCCCCAGCATCTGTGTTAATATCTCCTTTGTCAGAGAAATACCATCTTTTTCAGGAATCTTATTATTACGTTCTGCCTTTCGACGCAGTGCTTCACCAGTTGCATAGACAGCATTTATTTTCTCATAATCACGGTCACCTGGGATTTTCACTCGTGTATCCCGTGGTATTGACACCATTGTTACTTTCATCGTCTTTGGATTTACAACGGCCACGATCATAACATCTGTGTTCATAGAACCTGTTTCTTTACGCGTATCTCGCCCTAAAATGACAAATGACAATGGCTTATCAGAATGATAAGTAGGATCTACTGTCTTTACAACAGAGGAGGTAGGATTCTCAGGACTTGTTACAGTTTCTAATGCGGAATCAATCTTCCAATAGACTGCCCCTGCTACTCCCCCAAAAATAAAAAGAACGAATAGACAAACTATTATTAGATTTCGTTTAAGTCTTCCGCATCGGCCAGATGATTTTTTCCTTGTTGTATTAGACTCGCATACGGTATCAATTTCCTTCATTGCGATCATTCTCCTTAGTATTGGCATATCATACAAACAGCGCGTTGGCCATATTAAGTTAGTTTACTATTCATACCCGAAACAATTTTCTTAATGACATATTTAGACAAAATTATATATTTTTTCCATATCATAATATCCATCTATGGTATTATATCACACTTTTGTCTGTAATTGTAGAATTTTTCACTACCCTTGCCAAACATTTGAACACTAGGTGTATTTGATAAGCAAAAAACTACAAAGTTCGGCAATCATTCGGTCAAAGCTTTGCCAAGCTAAATTAAATTTTATTAACGGTGGGAAAGAGCACTCCCAAGGTTATAGTTCTCTCAGTGAAGGCTACGATGTGAGCATGATGCACAAGACGGTCAATCAAGGCAGCGGTGAAACGGTTATCCCCGAAAACCGTTTCACTGGCTAAACTCAAATTTTAAAGTGACAGTAATCCATGCTGAATCCAACCTCATTCAGGAGAGGATGGATTCAGCATGGAAAAATTCCTGCAGCAACTATGGACAAAAGGAATCATGTCTTATCAGGGAAGTGGTCAAACGATGAAAGCCTGATGTGTCGAGCAAGGGCTGCCCATCTATCAGTTAAAATATTGGCTGTACAAGGTTCGTAAGACCACAGGTTCAGCACCATCCACTGCCATGTTCCGCCGCCAGACAGTTATCCCTCCCCCCGACAACGGAACCCTATCAGTTGTCGGTACAGGTTAGTTTCTCCCGTATTTCGGTACGTACCGGCCTAGAAAATCAAGCTTCATGAGGTACTTGCCGCGTTGAGCCCTGAATGCTAAATCTGCTAGGAACGTCGCAGGTGTATACTGCTTGTGGGACTACGGATTTGCGTAAATCGCTTGACGGTTTAGCCGTAATCATACAGGAATAGTTTTCACTTGATCCGCGTTCCACCGCATTGTTTGTGCGTTGTAACATGAGAAGGGACAAGCTTAAAGATCCTTCAGTGGGATCATTCTACGAGTACAAACGAACGCGGGGCGGAGCATCCGCGAAACTTCCCTGCGGGTTTCACGGTTATGGATATGCAGGTTACCACAAAGGCAAAGATTTGACGCTCGTTGGCTGCTAAGTACATGTTCGGCATAATTATGATGAAATGTTGAAAGATACACCACAAATCAAGGACAATCCGAATTGGTAACGACCCAAGGGTTGTGATTGCAACCAGCTTTTTGCGATTGAGCGTAAACTAAAAAAGCCATGTCGGAAGAACGTCAACGGGTGCGAGAAGAACAGAGTCGTCTCGTGTTAAACGCTTACCGTGCATGGCTGCACAAACAGAGAGCTCGAACCATGATTGGGCAGGCAATCACTTATACCTGGACCATTGAGGGAAATTTAACGATTTTCCTGAAGGCAACATCTGGGGCTAAAAAACAACCGCAGTGAACGTTCATCAAGTCATTTGTGATCGGAAGGAAAAACTGGCTTTTTTCGAATGCTCGACGGGGAGCGGCGGCGAGCGCTACCATTTACAGTGTAATCGAGACGGCGAAAGAACATGGGCTGCTTCCGTTCCCGGACCTTCAGTACCTGTCCGAACAATCGCCACAGCTTTCGGATATTCATGGAGGCAAAGGAACTGGAGCGGTTTATGTTTGAGGTCATCCTCGCTTCTAGATACCTGCTGAGTTCCTTAATCTCCATCTATTATACGCTGGCTCTCATTTGACTACTAGGTGGGGTCTATTTGACGGTTACGGAAGTTCATCCTTTAGGTCGCTATTAAAACTTCTCCGTTAATTACTTTCTTCAAATCATCAATAGTTAATATATCATTTATACTTATTATCGTTAAGTCATTGTCAACGAGCATAACTGTAGGTACTTTACTTATTAGATAATTTTCAAAAACTACTGCGGAGTGTATATAATGAACATTTTCGGGTATTTGCAGTGTATTATTAAACGGCTGTTTTGATATTACTAATATTCGAATGCTGTCATTAAGTTTCTTGATTAAACCCAATTCGGGTATTAGACTTTTACATGTCCCACATGATTCCTGAGCAAATAAAAGTAATGTGGTACCGTTATGTTCTGATAACTTAATCGTAGTCCCATATTGATCTTTTTCTCGAAACTGAGGTGCCTTACTACCAACTCTAAGACTATTAAGAGTAACTCCCTTATTCGTTAAACGAATCCGATTCAAAAATTCAGCAACCATTTTGGCTAGAAAATAAAGGAACCCCATTTGAATAAATACTACTACCCAAAGTAATACATTTGATGTAATAACTATATTTTCCACTTTGATCCTCCTACCGGTATGTTTCGATTCACGTATTCAACGATACAACATTTTCACATCGATCCAATGCCGTCAGACAACTTGGCTTGTATAGTTGTTTATATTCGATTGGATAGCCGTTTTCGTTGCATAAAAATCACCCTCTGTCTTCTGATACCAGCTTAACAAGATATGAAGGGGGGAGACTCAAAGTCCAAATTTTGGGGCGCCAGAGTCTCCATTTCGTGAAAATGTAGCATAAGATGCAATATCTAAAATCATCAAACTAATATAGATTTAGATTCTAAGCTAAATGAATATTATTCAAATAGTCTCTGCGCCTGCGTGTTTATTGATGACATTAATTTACTAGTTGTTACTACTAATAAAGTTAGCCACGATATAAGAATTATCATAATCACACTTATCTCTAACCAATTTCCACGTATTAATACGTTTTCAATATTTCCAAATACGAATGGTTTAAACCATAGCCAAATTATTAATAACAATAAAAAAATATTTCTTATAACTAGTTTCCATGAAAGGTTATGTGTACCCAAAACCCCCCCACAGCCACAAGATATCTCATTTCGACCTCGTACAAGATTTATTGTTATTGCTACACTGTATACCACCAGTAATGTAAATGCTGTTAATAATGTAAAATATTTATACACACCCAGATATAATCCAATGCCGCACATAATTTCAATGGTAATTAAAAAAAAGGCAACATATGGAATGATACTATTTGGGATAAGCCGGTATTCTTTGATAACTTGCGAATGTTCGTGTATGTTCTTAATTTTCATATAACCTGCTGTCAAAAGAATGGTTCCTACAATACTCCTCATATATAGGGTTATCTCTTCCACTAGACAACCTCCATTTCTTTTTCTTGATACCACTCAGCTTGAGAAGTGTACATTTTTTGATATTCTCCATTCAACTTGACTAACTCCTCGTGAGTGCCATATTCAACAATTTCTCCGTTTTTCATGACAATAATTCGATCTGCGAATTTCGTTGAAGCCATCCGATGAGAAATATAAATGACTGTTTTACCTTGTGTAATATTATTGAAAGATTCAAATATATCCATCTCTGCCATTGGATCAAGAGCGGCTGTAGGCTCATCTAATATTATTATAGGACTATCCCGAAGCATCGCCCTCGCTATTGCTATTTTTTGCCACTCCCCACCAGATAAATCTTCTCCATCTTTTATTGTTTTTCCTAAGTAGGTATCATATTTTTCCTGAAATCTATTTACAAACTTATCTACGCCACTTATTCTAGCAGCTTCTATTAGACGATTATTGTCGGTTAACTCTATATCTCCAAATAATATATTTTCTTTAACAGTTAACGAGTATCTAACAAAGTCTTGAAATATAACCGAGATCTTCTTTTTCAATTCATCACTTTTTATTTTTTCTATATTTTCACCGCCGATTAAGATACTGCCTTTAGTGACAGGTAACAATCCACAGAGGCACATAATTAATGTTGATTTTCCTGATCCATTATGTCCAACTATTGCTATCTTTTCTCCAGAAGCTATATCAAGTGAAATATTCTTTAGAATAAGTCTTGGATTATCTGGATACGAAAATGACACATTTTTAAAACTAATAGTGAGATCGGTGGTCTCTGGAAAATCTAATGTCCCATTTGTTACGTCAATTAGATCGTTGTGGAAAAACTTTACAAATTCTTCAATATGTAATAGATTCTCAAATTGCGATCCAATTACGTTATATACTTGTTTTGCAGATGATTGAAAGCCTTGTATAGCTTGGGTAATAGCGACAAACTCTCCGATGCTTAGTCCACCATTTATCGCTAACCAAATCATAGTTAATGACACTCCGCAATAAAATAATGCTAATAATGTATCTATTCCGTATTCAGTTAACTTTTGTTTTTGTAATAGCCGTATTGTTAAAGTACTATTTTCTAAGTATTTTGCAGACCATTTTCCCAAAAAATATTCTGCCAAATTAAATAAACGTATTTCTTTTGCTGCATATCGTTCACGCAATAGATAACTATAATATTGGATTTCTCGTGTTAATGGTGTTTGTTTTGATACTAGTTTGAATTTCTCTTTTCCACTTTTTAAATTAAAAAACAAATATGGAGTTGAGAATAAAACACATGCAACAACAATAATCCAATGAATCGAGAGTAAGAATATGAGTAATGACACAACACTTAGAATTGCTTCAATAAGAGAGAACCATCCTTTTACGAAGCTTACTATATGACCAGTCCCAAAGTTTACTTTAACAGAACGATTATAGAATTCTTGATTGTTAAAGTATATAAACGGCACTTCTGAATTTCTTTTTAATATCTGGTATTGAAGGGAATGATTCAATCTAATTTCAAATTTCCGATCAAAAACTTCTTTCCATTTAGTTAAAGCCAAAAATGAAACTGTAATTAAAAGTTGAAAAATCAGTAGGATTAAAACTAATGTTACATTTTGAGATGTATTTTGAATTAAATTTGACACTTCATTAATCAGATTCTTTGAAATGTTGAGGAAAAGTAGCGGCATTAATCCGCTTATTGCGCTAAATATTAAAGTGAATATTACCCACCGTTTTTCATTTTCCCAAATAAATTTTAAAATATAAGATTTACTCATGATTTACTACATCCTTTACGTATTAATTGATCTCGAATCACTGTTAATAAAACAGTTTCAATTAATACGTTGCCTTTTGAATCCACCAAAAAAAATGTAGGAAGTCCATCAACACCCAATTTCTCCAACAGTTCTTCTGACATAGGATATATTTCTGCTTCCTCACCAAACTTACTTATAAAATTTTGATATGCGTCTTGATCGCTCGTTTCTGCTAAGCAGATAAAAGGGGTATTTAGTTCGCGGCTTAATTCTAATAAATCAATAAACTCGGTGTAACATGGAGCACAAGTAGGAGATGCAAACATTACAATAGTAACTTCGTTCTTTTGTATTTTTGAAATCGCTTCTATATCGGCTAACGATTTATTCGTATTAAATTTCGTAATGGTTTTTTCAGTCCTTTTGGGCAGTCTTGATAATTCAAAAGAAAGATATTTAAATTTTCTATATGTAAACAAAATTGCAAACAAAATCAAAAAAGACGCAAGGAGAAGTAATAACATCTTTTCACTCCAAATCAAGGTAGTACAGGTATGATAGATTGCGACTATTCGCGATCTATCATACCTGTTTATTTTTTTTGTGCTTTATATTAAATTTTACCAATTGCAGCAATGATCCGATTCATAGATATCGCAAACCATCGTAGGATCATTAACATCAACATAGTATTCCCAAACTACTTTTTTCGGTACGCACAAACTATGAAAAGTTGGTGACTTACATTTAAACGTTATTTTTGTACTTCGGCAATCTGGATCGACCATAGGTTCAATACCCAACATTTTTTTGAACATATTGATATCCCCACCTTTATTCGATTTTATTACATAATATGGAACTTTGGTGTAATATTGCTCTTCTACCAATCGCAACAATGATTAGATTCATAGATATCACAAACCATCGTAGAATCATTAACATCAACGTAGTATTCCCAAACCACTTTTTTTGTTGGACAAACTTCTAATGCTATAGTTGAAGTCGGTCTCTTACATTTAAACGTTACTTTCATACTTCGACAATCTGGATCAACCATAACACCTAACATTTTTTGTAAAAAACTCATATTCACACCTCTTTTGTAAAAAAATGACTACTACTGTATATTAACCTATTTTTGGTTATTGTCAATATTTTTGGTAAAAATCTCTATTTTGGTTCGATCTTAAAATGATTACTTGACTGTTTAGCTATCAATACGATTGTGTACATTTGATGAGAGAGCCTGCATTAGAAGTAGAAGGACTAAGATTTCGTGTGAAGTACTGACGACGCTGAAAGGGCTTAATGTGATTTTGGTGATTGGCATTCGGAGAAAACACACACTGATCCAAGTAGGGTAAGTTTGAGTTGAATCCATGACAACCGCTTTGGACGCAGGAGGAGGAAGTCCAGATGTTGCTTAGCAAAAAGCCATAGCTCCGCTGGCTTTCGACAGGTTCAGTCCTTCAGTGGATTCCTGTGTATAGATATGACCTTTCTTGATGGCGAAGTCGTCGTAAAATGGAAGAGAGCGAGACAATGCTATTGACTATATGATGAAGCAGGGGAAAGGAACAGCCAGAATGGATGCGAGAAGAGCTGCATACAAGGATTCTGTGTTAAAATATGTAAAAAGCACTCAGGCTAAAAGCCCGTACAAACACGGATACAGGAGGGACAACATGCAGTGGGAAACCTTGCCTGGATGGTCTTGGGAGATCTATTACCTGTTTTTCCTCATAACAGCAGGGACAGCCGTCTTCCGCCTCGCGCGCAGCAAAAGCAGGCGGATGTCTGTTGCAGCCATGCTCTTGGCGCTTGTGATTCCGCTCGTAAGTCTATGGAACAGCATCGGCAGGGCAGAAGGCACGAATGAGTACGAGCATTTTGTCATGGAGCTGTTGCAAGGCTCCCTTTGGGCTTTATTTGTATTCGCTGGCTACGTGTTTTTGTTTGCATGGTGGGCTATGCTCTTGCGTAACAAAAAGCCCAGTGTGCAGTGAGGTACACGAGCCATCTGTCCGAATAGCATGTGTGAGGACAGATGGCAGAATTGCGAAAAAGAGAAGGTACTCGACTGACGACCCTCAGGTAGCGAATATGCCGCGCGTTGGGGACTGCCCATTATAAAAAACGCCTGCGCAGCATCAGCCGATGAGTGCGCAGGCGTTAGACAATGGCCGGGACGGCAGCAGGCTTTGCACACGGGCGCAGTCTGCGGCTGCCAGCAGCGAGGAGGAGGCAGGACAGGATGCGCCGTCCAGTATGGCGGCTTTTTTGGCGTGACTGCTTTTTGCCGCGCGTCCGGCTTCTACTGCACCTGTGCTTCCGTCCCCCGATTAACGAATGACAAGAGCTTGTTCCCTGCATGAATGGCAGCCTGAATGATGTAGCCAGTCGTGAACGACAGCACGATCGTCCCGTAGTAAATCGGGCCGTCGAGCAAAAAGCTCAAGGTGAGAAACAGGCAGGCAAGCGAAATTTCCGTCCGGCGAAACGTCCATTTCATCCGCTTGGAGATTACGAGCACGAAAGCTTCCTGCGGTGCTGTGCACACCTGCGTGCACACGTACAGTCCGATGCCGCTGCCGATGCACAGGTTGCCGAGCACCATGGTCAAAAGCGGCGGCAGCGAGCGGATGCCGGCCATCAGGGCGTCAATCGAGCCGATCAGGTCGACAAAGACAGAGATCAGCACCATCACGGCAACGGCGCCCATCGTAATGTAGCTGCGATCCATGAAAAAGACGATGCAGACAAAGGCGAAGTTAATCGCGAACATCCAGAAGCCGATGGATACGCCGAAGTTTTGAAACAAGGCAATAAACAGAGAGTCATAAGGGCTGAGGCCAAACGAGGTAATCGTCGTCATCATGTTGATGCCGAGCGCAAGAATCAGCAGACCTGTGACAAACAGGACGTATTCGAATTTGAAGCGAAACACGAACAGCACGACTCCTTTCATCTACCATTGGCAACAGGATAATGTGTGGAACGCTTTTCAGAGCAAGAAAAAAATGTGCCGGACATGCCTTCCAGTCTTTTTGCTTTCGCACTGCATGTTTTTCAACTGGAGAAAAGGACGCGTTTCCCGTTACTATGGAAGAGAGAATCACGGATTCGAAAAAACAGAGGGGTAATCAGGCTTGGCTAACATTCGAGAAATTGCGAGACTGGCGGGGGTATCCGTCTCCACCGTGTCGCGTGTATTAAACAACCATCCGTATGTCAGCGAACAAAAACGAGCAGAAATCATGCGGATCATCAAGGAGCGAAACTACGTGCAGAACAGCAACGCCGTCCACCTGTCGACCGGAAAAACAATGGTGGTCGGCGTGACGCTTCCGCTCGTCAACAATCAATATTACAGCTCGATCATCGAAGGGATCGCCGCCGAAGCAGCCCGGCACCAGTACAACCTGATGGTGTGCCAGACCAATAACAGTTCCGAGCAGGAGCAGAGCATTTTGCGCCTGCTGAAAAACAAGAAAATGGACGGCCTCATCATGTGCTCCCGGGCCAATGGCTGCGAAACGATTGACGAGTACGCCCAATACGGCCCGATCATCACCTGCGAGGCAAACGAGACAGCTTTCGTATCGAGCGTTCATATCGACCATTATCAGACCTTTCGGATCGGGATGGAGTATTTGCTCGGCAAAGGACACCGGAAAATCGGCTATTGCATAGGCAGAAAAAACAGCTTCAACAGCCAGCACCGCAAACGGGCCTACCATGACATGCTTCGATCGGCAGACGTAACGCCCGCACCTGACTGGGCTTTTGAAAACTGTCTGACCGTGCAGGACGGCAAAGACATCGCTGACCGCATCTGGCAAATGAAGGAGCGGCCTTCTGCATTGATCGTCTCCTGCAATCACATCGCGGCGGGGATCGTCAAGGAAGCGGGCAGACTGGGACTGCGCGTCCCCGAAGACCTGGCGATTGTCGGCTGTGACGATCAGCCGGTCGGCGAGCTGCTGGAGATCACCACAGTATCAAGCCCGAGCAGCTTGATGGGGAAATACGCCTTTGAAATGCTGTACGACAGAATTCTCCACCAGCACAAAGAAAAAGAAGAGAAGGAGCTGCCCCCGCTTCTGGTAGAGAGGGGGACGACGTGACGTCTGGCGGGACAGGCATCCCGCCGAAACAAGATTTACACAAATTTGCAGATCATTCACACGCCATCCACTCCTGCTTTATATCCGTTTGCTAGAGTGTAGATGACAGGGTAAACGGACAGGAGGCGGAGGATGGATGGAAGTACGGATTGAATGTGCCAAAAAAGAGGATTTTGCCGAGATGATTACGCTGGCCGACCTGACGTTGCCGGATCGCATGAACCTGCACGAGCTGAAAAAATATATGGAGCTGTTTCCCGAGCTGATTTTCAAGGCGACAATCCATGACCAGCTCATCGGCTTCAGTTGTGCGGGCATTGACATGTACCAGACGACGGGCTGGCTGTTGTTCAGCAATGTCCGCAAAGAATATCAGGGACAAGGCATCGGCAAACGGCTGATTGAAGCCAGATTGCAAGCCCTGCGCCGATTTGCCACACTGCGCACCGTTTTGGTCACAGTGAGCGAGACGAACCAGTCCTCCCTTCGCGCGCTGGCGGCTTACGGTTTTCGTCTGTCTCGCGCCGAACAGGACTATTACGGCCCTGGGAAGCATCGGCATGTACTGGAGCTGCCTGTCTGGCCCATGGCCTGCTCTCCGACAGATAGTCCGGGCTGGAAAGAGGACGTCAGTGTATAAGTGAGTTTTCAGAATACAAAAAGCGGATCATGCGGGTGATGGACAAGCAGGCAGGAAAAGCCGGGCGCAAATGGAAGGAGATAGAACGAAGTGAAACGACGTTTGTGCATCATCGCCTGCGGCGCGAAAAAAATATGGGATGTCCACCCGGAGGCGGGAGCGACAGAGGCGCAGTACGTTTATCAAAGCGCGTTTCATAAAGCGAGCCAGGCGTATGCCCGGACGTTTTTTTCCGAGTGGGCGATTTTGTCTGCCAAGCACGGCTTTTTGCTGCCGCATGATACGGTGCCGGAAAACTACGATGTGGCTTTTGGCACGAAAAACCCGGAGATCATCGCGCTCGACCGCCTGATGCGACAAGCGCGGGACAAGCAGCTCGACGGGGTGGAGGAAGTGGTCATGCTGGGCGGAAAGAAGTTCAGGAAGATCATTCACGCCGTGTTTGGCGCAGACAAAAGCAGCTTTCCGCTCGCGGATTGCCAAGGCATCGGCTTTATGCTGCAAAAGCTGAACCAGGCTGTGGCGAACAGACAGGAAATCGGAAAGGGATGAGAGGATGGACGGACTCCAGCAGTATTTGTACAAAATCAGGCTTGTTCCGCGGCTGCTCGACCCGGCGAACTGGACGGACAAAGAGCACGAGATCGTCGGAGAGCATTTTCGCTATTTGCAAAAGCTGCTCGCAGACAACAGGCTGATCCTCGCGGGCCGCACGCAAAACATGGACGAGACGACGTTTGGCATTGCGATTTTTCTCGCGGAATCAGAGGAAGCGGCCAGACGCGTCATGGAAAACGATCCGGCTGTCCGGCAAAACGTGATGACAGCCGAGCTGTACCCGTACCGCGTCGCCTTGTACAACAGCGAGTGGGAATAGAAGTGAACATAGACGAAGAGCCTGTGCGAGAAAAACGCATCAGGCTCTTTTTGTACAGGGAAGACTCTAGTTCGAATAAGGGCGACAACGCTGCGCCAACGGCTTGGCGCAGCCCAGTTTTTTTGCTGCGCCGATGTTCGTTACTGCCCGATGATGATCCGCTCTTTCGGGTGGTGGTAGCGCACGATCCGGTCGTCGCGCTTGAGGAACAAGAGCAGGTTGATAATCCCGACACGCCCGATCATCATGGTGATAATCAGGATGAGCTTGCCGGGCGTTCCCAGATGTGCAGTAACTCCGGTAGACAATCCGGTCGTACCAAAAGCGGAGCATACTTCAAACAAAATGTGCTGGAACGGCAAATCCTCCAGCCAGACGAGCAAGATGACAGCCATGAACACGAGGACGATCGCGATGAAAAAGACGACGAACGAGCGCATGATGTCTTCGTCCACCAGCTCCCGGCCGAATACTTTCACGTCTTTGTAGCCGCGCATGTTGGCAAACACAGTTGCGATCAGGACAAAAAACGTCGTCGTCCGAATCCCCCCGCCCACGCTGCTTGGCGATGCGCCAATAAACATCATCGCAGACAGCATGAACAGCGTAGGGGTGGAAAACAGGCTGATGTCCATAGTGGACAAGCCGCCGCTCCGCGAAGAAACGGAGTGGAACAACGAGTAGAACAGCGATTCGTGCCACGTTTTATCGAGCAGAAAATGCTGGCGCTCGAAAACGTAAATGAGTACAGCCCCGGCCACCACCAAGGAAAAGAACGTGAGCGTCGTAATCTTGGTAAACAGCGAAAAGGTAAAGCGCGCCTTGGCCCGGCGATAGGAGAAGTACGTGCGCAGCTCGACGAGTACGGGAAAGCCGATCGCCCCGCAAATAATCAGCAGCATGACGGTCAGTTGAAACACGTAGTCGTGCGTGTAGTCCAGCATGGAATTGCCGTGCAGGTCGAAGCCCGCGTTCGTAAAGGCGCTGACCGAGGCAAAGTAGCCGTGATAAAATGCTTCGTACCAATCGGTGTAATAGCCCGCAATCAAGAAGTGCGCGCCCAGCAGCACGGTTCCGATCAGCTCGATGATGAGCGCCATGACGAGAATGTTGCGCATCAGGTTGACCAGTCCGGACAACGTGGAGCGATTGTGGTCGGTCGCAATCCAGATGCGCTGCTCCAGGCCGATTTGTTTGCCCATCAGCATCCAAATAAATGTCCCGAGCGTCATAATCCCGATCCCGCCCACCTGAAAGAGCAGCGTCAAAAACAAAATGCCCCACTGGTTGAACACTTCGTGAATCGTAATCACGGTCAGCCCGGTGACGCTGATCGCACTCGCTGCGGTAAAGAGGGCGTCGATGAACGAAAGCGACACGCCCTGGTTATGAAATAACGGCAGCCACAAGATAACCCCAGAGACCAGAATCAGCGTAACGTAGGAAAACACAATAATTTGAACGGAAGTCAAGCGACGTTTTTGATTCGAAGATAACAAAATGAATGGCCTCCCGAATAAACTTCATGAAGGTAATCATACCAAAAAAAGTTAGAGAGCAAAAATGCTTTGTATCTTTTACGGGAGGCAAAGGATCTGGAATCGATTCGCGTCCATGCGTGCAGCAAAAAATAATTTGTTGACAATTCCGGCAAATCAGTGGTAGAGTTCAGAATGTATTATTTGGAAAACGAAAATTTTACGGAAAGGTGGGTCTGTCATGAAAAGCAGTGTAATGAACAAAATGCACAACTGCATACATGACGTAACCCTCCCTTTGATGCACGCAGTGTAGTTTTTCCCAACTCCATCAAACGGCGCAGGTTACGGTTTTTGTAGCCTGCGCTTTTTTATTTGATTCTTTTGATTCAGATAAAAAGGCATGTTGCCCCAGCGGCGATATGCCTTTTTTCGCCTCCAAAAAGAGGACGCCCGGTTGAGACGAGAGGAGAGAGCGGCAGATGTTTTCGGTTTTAACAAAGCTGGACTGGTTTTTCAAGGAGCATTGGAAGCGTTACACGGCAGCGATTCTGTTGCTGATCCTGGGCGGCATCATGGAAATTATCCCGCCGAAAATCATCGGGGTGGCCATCGACGAAATGCAGTTGGGGACATTGACGGGCGAGCGGCTTTGGCACATTTTGCTGTTTTACGTGGGGCTTGCTGTCGCGACGTATTTCGTCAACTTCGTCTGGATTTACAAGCTGTTCGGGGGAGCTTTTCTGGCGGAGCGGACGCTTCGTTCCAAGCTGATGACGCACTTTTTGCGCATGACGCCGACTTTTTATCAGCGCAATCGCACCGGGGACTTGATGGCCCGGGCAACGAACGACCTGAAGGCTGTTTCGATGACGACAGGCTTCGGCATCCTCACACTGGTCGACTCGGCCAGCTTCACAGGCGTCATCATTTTGACGATGGGCTTTTTTATCAGTTGGAAGCTGACGCTGGCGGCGATTCTTCCGTTGCCATTCATGGCGTATGCGATCAACCAGTACGGCAAAAAAATTCACGAGCGCTTTTCCCGCGCGCAGGATTCGTTTGGCGAGCTGAACGACCGCGTGCTGGAATCCGTCGCAGGCGTCAGGGTGATTCGCGCCTACGTCCAGGAGACGGCGGACCAGAAGCGGTTTGCGGACAAAACAGGTGAGGTGTACCAAAAAAATATCGAAGTAGCCAAGGTCGACTCGCTAATTGAACCGACCGTGAAAATTTTGGTGGGCATCAGCTACATGATCGGGCTGATCTACGGCGGCTATCTGGTGTTCCGGCAGGAGCTGACGCTGGGGGAGCTGGTGTCGTTCAACGTCTACCTGGGGATGCTGATTTGGCCGATGTTCGCCATTGGGGAGCTGATTAACGTCTTGCAGCGGGGAAGCGCCTCGCTCGATCGCGTCAACGAGACACTGGCGTACGAAGCGGACGTGACCAATCGCGAGCGTCCGGCGCAGCTTGCGGTTCCAGAGACGATTCGCTTCGAGCGGGTGAGCTTTCGCTATCCGGGGACTGCCCAGGATCAGTTGCAGGACGTTTCTTTTACTTTGCACCGCTCGCAAACACTTGGCATCGTCGGGCGAACCGGCAGCGGCAAGTCGACCCTGCTTAGGCAGTTGCTGCGGGAGTTTCCGCTCGGGAGAGGTACGATTACCATCAACGGGGTCCCGCTGGATGAGATCGAGCTGGACAACATCAAAAGCTGGATCGGCTACGTGCCGCAAGAGCAGATTTTGTTCTCCAGGACCGTTCGGGAAAACGTTTTGTTCGGGAGAAAGGACGGCAGCGAGGAACAGTTGCAAAACGCGCTTAGGCTGGCGGCGTTCGCGAAAGACGTGCCGTTTTTGCCGGAGGGACTCGATACGCTGGTCGGGGAAAAAGGCGTGGCGCTGTCAGGCGGGCAAAAGCAGCGGGTGTCGATTGCCCGGGCGTTGATGATCGACCCGGAAATCCTGATTCTCGACGATGCGATGTCAGCCGTTGACGGCAAGACAGAAGCGGAAATGATCGCCAACATCCGCCGGGAGCGGGCAGGCAAAACGACGCTGATTGCGACTCACCGCCTGTCTGCTGTCGCCCATGCCGACTGGATTCTCGTCATGGACGAAGGCAAGGTGGTCGAGGAGGGAACGCATGAACAGCTCCTGTTGCGCGGCGGCTGGTACAAGGAACAGTTTGAAAAGCAGCAAATAGAAGCACAGTTGACAGAAGGCGGGTGAATGGATGAGTACGGGAAAAAGGCTGTTTCGGTATGCATGGTTATTTAAAAAGACGATCGTGCTCGCTCTCTTGATGCTGTCCGTTGCTGTAGGCGCGGAGCTGACAGGGCCGTTTTTGGCGAAAAAAATGATCGACACGCACATACTCGGCATTGAATTTCCGTGGTACGAGACCGGGCAACGGGCAGATTCCGTCTTGTACCGGGGGAAGTGGTACACGCGGGAGGATCACTTGGCGGCAGGCGAGAGCAAAGGCCAGGAAGTGCGAATTTTGCAGGTCGGACGCGACTATTACTTCATCGACCAGCCGCTTGCTTTTGACGGGCAGCGAACGGTCGCCGACGGAAAGCTGACGATTGAAAGCGGCTCCCGGCAGGCGGTCTATCCGGCCGTGCCGCTCAGCAATCAGGAGCTGTTCGCATTTTTTGGCCCGGAGACGAGCGGCTTGCTCGTCCTGGCAGCCGCTTATCTCGGTTTGCTGGTGGCTGCCGGACTTTTTCATTACGGTCAAAAGTATTTGCTGCAAAAATCGGCCAATCTGGTGATTCGCAAGCTGCGCATGGACGTGTTCGCCCATATTCAGCGGCTGCCGATTACGTACTTTGACAACCTGCCTGCGGGGAAAGTCGTCGCCCGCGTGACGAACGACACCGAGGCGATTCGCGAGCTGTTTGCTAATGTGCTCGCGTCCTTTTTCACCAGCGGGATTTACTTGATCGGGATTTTCATTGCGCTGTTTGTGCTCGATGTCCGCTTGGCGCTCGTCTGTCTGGCGATTTTGCCGATCATGGCGGTCTGGATCGTCTATTACCGCAAACGCGCCTCTGCCTTCAACCACGTCATTCGCGCGCGCATCAGCGACATTAACGGAATGATTAACGAATCAATCCAGGGAATGCCGATCATCCAGGCGTTTCGCAGGGAAAAAGAGACGATGCGGGAATTTGGCGAACTGAACGAAGAGCTGTTCACCTACCAAAACAAAATGTTGCGGCTCAACGCCACCGCTTCCTTCAATCTGGTGCAGCTCGTGCGCAACGCGGCGTTTGTGTTGTTCATCTGGTATTTCGGCGGCGCCTCTCTCGGGGTGGGCACGCTGTTTTCGCTTGGTGTCCTGTACGCGTTTGTCGATTACCTCAATCGCCTGTTTCAGCCGATTACGCAAATTGTGAATCAACTGGCAAACCTGGAGCAGTCGCTGGTGGCCGCGCACCGCGTGTTCGAGCTGCTCGACGAGGAAGGGATCGAGGTCGATTCGGGCAAAATTCCGCGCTATCAGGGCAGCGTCCGGTTTCACGACGTTTCTTTTGCCTATCAGGACGACCAGTACGTGCTGAAAAACATTTCGTTCGAGGCGTGGCCGGGAGAAACGGTAGCACTGGTCGGGCACACCGGCTCGGGGAAAAGCTCGATCATCAACCTGCTGTTCCGCTTTTACGACGTCAGCAGCGGGACGATCACCATTGACGGGCAGAACGTCATGGATGTGCCCAAGCAGCACATTCGCCAGCATATGGCGATCGTGTTGCAGGACCCGTTTTTGTTCACCGGGACGATCCGCTCCAATGTGAGCCTGGACGATCCGGCGATTTCCGCGGAAAAAGTGGAGAAGGCGCTTTGCGACGTCGGGGCAGATCAGCTTCTGCGCACTTTGCCGCGCGGCTTCGACGAGCCTGTCATCGAAAAGGGCAGCACGCTCTCGCTCGGACAGCGCCAGTTGATCTCGTTTGCCCGGGCGCTGGCGTTCGACCCGGCGATTCTCGTCCTGGACGAAGCGACAGCCAACATTGATACCGAGACGGAAGGAATCATCCAAAATGCGCTGGAAGTGCTGAAAAAAGGCAGAACGACATTCATCATCGCCCACCGGCTGTCGACGATTAAAAATGCCGATCAGATTCTGGTGCTGGATCGGGGCAGAATTGTCGAGCGAGGTAGGCACGAGGAGCTGATGGAGAAGCGCGGCAAGTATTATCAAATGTATCAGTTGCAGCACGGACAAAAGGAAACGCAGACGCTGGTTGGCAACGCTCCGCAACTGGATGGTTCGCCAGCCTGAGCAAAGAAAAAAGCTGCCTTGCCTGAATGCGTCCCCCACTGTGTCTAGCATGAGGGGGCGCTTCAACGGCAAAGGCAGCTTTTTTGGTTAAGATCGTGCCTGGTTCAAGTCGCTGCTACAAAATGAAGAAGTAGATGACAGCAGCAAGCGCGATGCGGTACAGGGCAAACGGAACGAGTTTGATCCGGTTAATCAGCTTCAGGAAGAAGCGGATTGCCAGCAAGGCAAACAAAAAGGCGCTGATAAAGCCGACGATGAAAAACGGCAAGGAATCGGCGGTGATGTACTGCCAATGCTTCAACAGCGACAAAAAGCTGGCGCCCGCCATGACGGGAACCGCCATGATAAACGTAAAGTCCGATGCCGCTCTGTGGCTGAGTCCCAGCAGCACGCCGCCGGAAATCGTCGAACCGGAGCGGGAAAATCCGGGCCACAAGGCGATGCATTGAAACAGCCCGATCAAAAGTGCCTGCTTGTACGTCATCTGGTCAACGGTTGTGACCTTCGGGCGGCCCGGTCGGAACCAGTCGGCGGCGATCATCAGGAGCGCCCCGGCGACAAGCCCGATCAGCACCGTATGGATGGAGAACAGGTACTCGTCAATGTAGTCTTCAAAAATCAAGCCGAGCACAGCGGCAGGCAAAAGCCCGACGATCACTTGCGAGAGGCGCAGCTTGTGGCCGGGGCCGTTGCCGTCCGGCGACATTTTTTTCAAGCCCAGCAAACTCAAAAAACGGTCTTTGAACACGATCACGGCAGCGAGGATCGAGCCGAGCTGAATGACGACCTTGAACGTGTTGGCTACTTCAGAAGAAAACAGCTCTTTTGAATGCAGCAAAGTATCGTCGACGATAATCATGTGCCCGGTCGAAGAGACGGGCGCAAATTCAGTCAGACCTTCTACAAGACCGAGCACGAAGGCCACGAAAATGTTCCACAAATCCATATGTACTCACCTTTCCGATTGCGTGCTGTATGTTTTTATTTTGGTGCGTTGCGTAATTGCTCGAAAAGCCCGTGAGTCGATCGGAATCGTCGCCATGCGATCTTGGCATGCATTCACGGCAACAAGCGTTCTTCTATAAACGAACTATCCTTACTTTGCCAATAGTTTACGAGCTATGTCAATAGCAATATTGTTTGCGGATTTCGTTTTCGCCAGGTTTGTTACCGCTTTGATACCAATCGGGACAGACTACTCTTTTCGCCTGCCGAGCGGTATGATAGAACAAACAGCTTTTTCACCAACAGGAGGTTCGAGCATGCCACATCTCATCGTTCGCGGCATACAGGCCGAGCAAATGGCAACCATCAGCGAGCCGCTGACAGAGGAGCTTGCCGCTTTGTGCCAGTGCGGGACAGACAATTTCACTATCGAATGCTTGCAGACGACAGGCGTTTTTGGCGGAAAGGTAGTAGAGTCGTTTCCGTTTATCGAGGTCGGCTGGTTTGAGCGAGGCCAGGAAACACGCGACCAGTTTGCCAAGATCGTGACCAAACACGTCCTCTCGCTCGGCATACCGGAAGTAGAGATGGCTTTTGTCGCCTATCAAAAAGAAAGCTATTATGCCAACGGCGAGCATTTCTAACAAAGAGACGACAACCGCTGTCGATTTCCCGGGAAAAGAAAAGACGATTCGACAGCAACAAGTTTCGCATCATGAAAAGGAATGCGCATAAAAAGGGTGTTCCATCCGCAGGCACGAGACGGATGGGGCCCCTTTTTTTGTACAGATAAAGATTTATAAGATTCTTCTCCAGTATAAGGGCAACTAAGGCTGCGCCAAAGGCTTGGCGCAGCCAAGTTTTCTCCTTACAGGGCGCTGGAAAATACATGTCACAAACACGAGTGGCCGATTGTTATTCATAGTGAAGGGAGGGCCGGAAGGTGGAAAAAGCGGAAATAGAATTGCTGCTTCAGGACATAAAGGAGCCGATCAAGGCAAAATCACGGTAGAAGTGGGGATGGCAGAAGTTGGCGTCAAGGTTGGGTCCAATGCGGACGGTGTGGAAAAAGTGCTGCTCGGCAGCAACGAAGCGGTGCTCATGACGTATAAAAAGGAAAACAAACCCGATTTTTACTGGATTGTCTGGGTGAAAAACGGAAGCGACCTGGAGTACAGCGTTCGCGCGCAGGGAGAGACTGTTTCCAAGCAAGAACTAATTAAGATCGCCAAACAATTGAACGAAGCGAAGTAACGAGCAGCACGCATTCACGCGGGATGCACAGTTTTAGGAGAATGGCAAAAAGCCCAACAAAGAGCGCAAGGCTACTTTGTCGGGCTTTCCGCATGTCTGATCGGAGCTTTTTTCGCGACCAACTGCTGCAATGTCTTCCAGTTAATCATGACGATTCCGGCGATAATCGCGATGCCGCCTGCGAGCGAAGACAGGTAGAGCGGCTCCTGGTACAAAGCGACCCCGAGCGCGAGCGCAATCAGCGGCGAAATATACAGCCATGTAGAAGGAAAGACGGGATTCGTTTTCGCCACCAGCCAGTAAAAGATGGTGTGCCCCATCATCGAGCCGACGAAAATCAAGTAAAGCAGCGAGAGGACGGCCTGGGGTGACAGCAGAAACTCCATGTGCACCTGCTCGGTAAAAGCGGAGGCGATGAGCAGCAGGATGCCGCCGTACATCATCTGCGCAGCGTTTAACGTGATCGGCGACACGTCCTTGAACTGTTGGGAAACGCGGCGGGAATAGACGGCGCCCGCGGAATAAAACACTTGGCCGAACAGGACCGCAATACAGCCAGCGACCCAGAGCATGCTGAACGAAAAGGTCAGCCCAGGCAAAAGCAGCAGAATGACCCCGCCAAATCCGATAAGGCAGCCTGCCCAGGAGCTTGCGGACAGCTTTTGCCGCGACAGCCCTGTTTGCAGCAGCATGACCATCAGCGGAGCGGTAGCCGACAGGACCGCCGCGATGCCCGAGCTTAGATGCTGCTCTGCCCAATACAAGGTGGCAAACACGCCAAACGTCAGGCATATGCCAGTGAAAACCATCTCTTTGCGGAGCAGGATGGAGAGGGGCGCTTGCTTTTTCCAGGCCATGACCGCAAACAAGATCAGGCCAGCAAGAAAAAAGCGAATCCCCGCCGAGAAAAAGGGCGGCGCTCCCGCGTCGATCCCGACTTTAATGGCTAAAAATGTCGTCCCGAAGATCAGGCACATCGCGATATAATTGGCAAATACCATGGTGATTCCTCCTTTTCCCCATCTTACAGGGAGAGGAACAGAACAGATGAACGCGAATAGAACAGATACAGAGGCTGTCAGCTACGATGGAAGAGGAAGGGGAGGGCCAGCATGAAAAGACAAGGGTTGTCCGGCGTTCATGCCGATAAGCTGTTTGAGCAGGTCTACGACTATTTGCTGGAAGGCATCAGGCGCGGGGACTGGAAAACGCATGACAAGCTCCCGTCCGTCCGGGCGCTGGCGCTGGAGCTGAATGTGCATCGCCTGACCGTGTTCAAGGCGTACCAACTGCTCAAGCAAAACGGATACGTGTACGTCAAGGATAAATCGGGCTATTTCGTTCAGCCGAGCGGGCTATTGCCGGAAAGCTCATGGAACGACCCGATTGTGTCTGCTTACGTGCAAAAAAGCCACCTGTCGGAAATTCACCAGGTGCAGGCGACCTACCAGTTTTCCAAGGCGCTGATCGACCCGAACCTGTTGCCGAATCTGTATTTTTCGGAATACGTGAAGAGAGTGTTTGACCTGTATCCGAAAGTGCTGGGCACGTACTCGACCACGCAGGGAGATCAGGAGCTGCGCGAGGCTTTGTGCCGCTACTATACGGAGCGGTTTCGCTTTTATTTGACCCCTGACGAGCTGATGGTCACGTCCGGCTCGCAGGAAGCGATCGACCTGGTTGCCCGCGTTCTCGTCAAGCCGCGAGACGTGGTCTTGCTGGAGCGGCCCACCTACAGCCCGGCTATTGATGTTTTTCTCAGACAAGGCGCGAAAATTGTCCCGGTCGAGATTCGGCAGCACGGCTATGATCTGGAGCAGGTGGAGCGGCTCATGCAGACGCACAAGCCGCGGCTGTTTTATCTCAACCCGACGTTTCACAATCCGACGGGCTTCACGGTTCCGCGCGAACAGCGCAAGCGGCTGGTGGAGCTGGCGGAAAAATACCAGTGCCTGCTGATTGAGGACGATCCGTGCCGCGATCTGTACTTTGCCCAAGAGCCGCCCTTGCCGTTTTTTGCCTATGACACGGCCGGGTACGTCATCTACTTGCGGAGCTTCAGCAAATACGTGGCTCCCGGCCTCGGCATCGGAACGATCGCCTGCCGCCCTTCGCTCATGGCGTACCTGCTCAGCGCGAAGGCATTGTCCGACAGCGGAACGCCGTTATTGAACCAAAAAATCTTTTTGCACTATTTCTTTTCCGAACGGATGCAGCAGCATTTGCAAAAGCTGCGCACGGCGCTCGCCATTCGCCGGGACATCATGGAGGAGGAACTGGCTGCGACGGACTGGGAATGGAGCCGCCCGACTGGCGGATTCAACCTGTGGATCAAGCTGCCGGACTCGACCCCGATGGAAAAGCTGCTGGGCACGTGCGTGGAGCAATCGATTACGTTTGTGCCCGGTACGATTTGCGATCCGCAACGAGAGTTTGCCACGTGGATTCGGCTCAGCTATTCGTATTTGAATGAGCAGCAGCTTAGGGAGGGGATCAGGAAGTTTGTGGGGCAGGTTCGGGTTTTGATGGGAGCCGCAGATGCATAGTACGTGCTCCGTTTGTGTCGCTGTGGGGCAGCTTTTGGCTATAAAAAAACAGGCTCCGCTCAAAGGGAGTCTGTTTTTCGTGTTTCGCGCCGCGATATCGCGCTGCGTCTAGGAAAGACTTCTATTCAATTCCCGCAACTCTTCGCTGGTCAAATTGCGCCATTGGCCCAGCTTCAAATTGCCCAGCCTGATGTTCATGATGCGCACGCGTTGAAGCTGGCGCACCTGGTAGCCGAACGCCTGGCACATCCGCCGGATTTGCCTGTTCAGCCCTTGCGTCAGGACGATGTTGAAGACGCGGTCGCTCACTTTGGTGACTTTGCAACGCTTGGTCACGGTTCCGAGTATGCGCACGCCGTTTGCCATGCCGTGCAAAAAGTTGGCGGTCACGGGCTTGTCGACGGTGACGATGTACTCTTTTTCGTGATTGTTTTCCGCCCGCAAAATCTTGTTCACGATGTCGCCGTCGTTGGTCAGCAGGATGAGGCCCTGGGAGTCCTTGTCCAACCTGCCGATGGGGAAAATCCGCTCCGGGTGGTTGACGAAGTCGATGATGTTGCCTTTGACGTGCAACTCGGTGGTGCAAGTGATGCCGACAGGCTTGTTCAGGGCAATGTAGACGCTTTTTTTCTTCTCGCCGAGCGGCTTGCCGTCGATGCGCACGTCGTCGCCGGGCGCGACGGTGCTCCCCAGTGCGGCAGGTGCGCCGTTGATGGTCACGCGCTTGGCTTCGACCAGTTTGTCTGCTTCGCGGCGCGAGCAAATGCCCGTTTCGCTGATGAACTTGTTAATTCGCATGGGTGGTTCCTTTCGCTAGTTGCTGCTGTTTTTCCAAGAGCTTGTTTCTCCACGGCAAAGCCAGCTCCTCGACTTCCAGCATGTGCGCAATCGTCTCCTCCGTAAGAGACTGGTTGTGGAAGTACAGATGGTGGATGGAAGCGACCGTTACGCGCTTGGGATGAGGCTCAAGCAGCGTGACCGCAGAGTCTGGCCTGATCGTGCCTTCCTGCAGGACGCGGAAAAAGTAGCCGGTGTAGCCCATTTCCACGACAGCTTTGAGCAGGAGGTTGTTGTTGTTTCGCTTGTTGATCGTCGCACAGGGAAATCTGCCCTGGGACACTTGAAGAATCGTCTCCCCGATTTGGTACACATCTCCGACGCATACTTGCTCTTCCGTCATGCCCGAAAGCGTCAGATTCTCGCCAAAAGCGGATGGCGTCAAGGGCTGGCCAAATCGCTTTTCCCAATGGGTGTAATGCTCGGAAGGATACGCGCAGACGACGCGATCCGGTCCGCCGTGATAGGCGTGATTCGCTACGTCGTCATCGTCGATTTTGGCGGAGCGGACGACAAGTTCGTCAGCCTCTTCCTTCCAAATGCCGGAGAGGAAGTCTTTGCCGTTGTAACTGATGTTTTTGGGCAATCCTTTACATAAAGAAACGATTTTTGGGTCGGACATGTTTTCTTCCACTCCTGGGCGCGCGTTTGGTTTTTTATATTCCATACTATCACATATTTCTTCCCAAGCTCCACCGCAGATGGGCACGGGCGGCAGCTTCTGGTAAGATGTTGGAAAGGAATCCACAGGAGGCTTATGCGATATGCAATCATTTGGTGTGGCATTGCACACAGATAAATATCAGATCAACATGATGTACGCGCATTGGGTAAACGGGACGCACAACCAGCGAGTAGTGTTCGAAGCGTATTTCCGCAAGCTGCCTTTTGGCAACGGCTACGCTGTTTCTGCCGGGTTGGAGCGAATTGTTCATTATATTAAAAATTTGCGTTTTGAAGAAAGCGACCTGCAATATTTGCGGGAGCAGGAGGAGAATTACGATCCGGGCTTTTTGGAGGAGCTGCGCAACCTGCGCTTCCAAGGCTCGCTCTACTCCGTCAAGGAAGGCACGATGGTGTTCCCGAACGAGCCGCTGATCCGCGTGGAAGGCCGCGTCATGGAGGCGCAGCTCGTGGAAACCGCCCTGTTGAACTACATGAACTACCAGACGTTGATTGCGACCAAAGCTTCCCGGATCAAAAACGTGGCTGGCGACGACGTCCTGATGGAGTTCGGCACGAGACGGGCGCAGGAAGCAGACGCAGCCTTGTGGGGAACGAGAGCGGCGTATTTGGCCGGCTTTGACGCCACATCCAACATGCTCGCGGGAAAAATGTTCGG
This sequence comes from Brevibacillus sp. YAE8, assembly GCF_057543335.1. Lineage (NCBI taxonomy): Bacteria > Bacillati > Bacillota > Bacilli > Caryophanales > Paenibacillaceae > Brevibacillus > Brevibacillus sp. YAE8. The sequence continues at coordinate 1,117 of NZ_BAAIYG010000040.1, read as the reverse complement.
CATCCCGACAAAAGGAACGCACGCGCACTCGTGGGTGCAGAGCTTCGAGGACGAGGAAGAAGCATTCCAGCGCTTTGCTGATGCCTTGCCAAACCAGGTGACCCTGCTCGTGGACACGTACGACACGCTGAAAAGCGGTGTCCCCCATGCGATCTCCGTAGGGAAAAAGCTGGAGCAGGAAGGCAAAAAGCTGACTGCTGTGCGGCTCGACAGCGGCGACCTCGCCTATTTGTCGACGAAGACGCGCGAGATGCTGGACAAAGCGGGGCTTACCGACGTGAAAATCGTCGCCTCCAACGACCTCGATGAGCACACGATTATGAATCTGAAAGTCCAGGGCGCGAAGGTCGATAGCTGGGGAGTGGGGACACAGCTCATTACGGCTGCGGATCAGCCGACGCTCGGCGGCGTGTACAAACTCGTAGCGCGCCAGGACGCGAACGGGGTGTACCAGCCGACGATCAAGATTTCGTCCAATCCGGAAAAAGTGACGACTCCCGGCATCAAGGACATGTACCGACTGATCGATCCCGATACGGGCAAAGCGATTGCCGACTACTTGTGCTTCCCGGAGGAAACGACCATTGCCGAAGGCGCTCCGGTCAACCTGTTCAACCCGATCCACCCGTATTTGAACAAGCGGGTGACCCGCTACAAGGCAGAAGCGTTGCTGATCCCGGTGTTTGTCGACGGCGAGCTGGTGTATCAGTTGCCGAAGCTGGAGGAGATTCGCAGCTACCATCGCGAGCAGCTCAAGCAGTTCTGGCCGGAGTATTTGCGGATGCTCAACCCCGAGCACTATCGCCTGCATGTGAGCGAGGAAATATGGGAGACCAAAACCAAGCTGATGCAGGCTTATATGAAAAAATAAAGCGGGAACGCCTGCTGTGTCGCGAAGATGCAGCAGGCGTTTTTTCATACAAACGCACAAATGACACAATAATGTGAAAAAATCAAAAATAAATTGTCTGAATTTATCTGTTTCATATATGAGCACTTTGCATAATTCCATTTTCGAGAAAAAGACAACAGATTTATATGGCCTGTGGTTGGTTTCAATGTCGTGATGTGATGGCTTTGGAAAAATGGGCAGACCTGCAGAATTTTCGTCTATGCT
>NZ_BAAIYG010000039.1:0-27245 GCF_057543335.1 Brevibacillus sp. YAE8 | reverse complement strand
CAATGAGATGCCCTCATCTTGAAGGCTGTTCAAAACAGAAATGGACTGCGAACGCTTAGTCATTCAAGAATCCCACCCGTACACCGCAAGGTGGAAGGCTTGCGGCTTTAGCCGTGGGAGTCTCAAGAGTGCAAAAACCATCTGTTCATGCCGCGCGTCATGACTGATAACGTCCGCGAAGCGTATGTGATGGAGCCGGGCAATGTGCGAGTCACTTTTGACAAGCAGTTGATGACCACCGTCCATTCCCTCGACATTTTTGACGAGCAGCTCATGATGGTCAACGCCATTCACCAGCCGCTGATGATTATGGAGGTCAAGTTCGAGCAGTTTCTGCCCTTCAACATCCGCTATTTGCTGCAACATGTAAGCAATCAGCGCTCGGCGATCTCCAAGTACGCCATCTGTAGAGAGGAGAGCAAAAATACGATGATTTCTAGCGCGAGGAGATCATCAGCGACAACGAAACCACCAGCGACGGGCTGAACGTCCAGTTGAAAAAACTGAAGCATGCGCAAAATCCCTTTTCGACACTCTGGTTCGGGAAGGGATTTTTTTGTGCGATGGACGGGTGACCTGTGCGCTGCCAACAACAACTGCTTTGACGGGCGTCTCCTGCGTGACGGAGAAGCGATAGCCGATCGTCGTCAAGAAGCGGTCTGCTGAACCACTCTTTTTGGCGTACAGGCATTTTGTCCCCTGCACCATTCGACAGCAACAATCTGGCGGAAAAGGTGCCGGATACAAGGAAAATGGACCTGTTTACAGCAGAAAAAAGGGAGAGAGAAAAAAAGATTTTACTAAGATAAACCAAAAATTTTCCCGTTTGCGCAACAAAATTCCCCAAATGACCGTCTGTGATGGTGAAATTTTCCTCCAAAAGAAGGGGGGAGGAGCGAGCGTGCCGACTTTGTATGTCATCGTTCCCATTCTTTTCGTAATGGCGGTGGCTGTGTACACAGACCTACGCTACCGACTGATTTACGACTGGCTGACACTGCCCGGGATCGCCTATTTTCTCATCGCGCATGCAGTGCTTCGGCCGGAAGACTGGGTGGCGCACGTCCTGGGAGTCGTCGTGCTTGTCGGACTGTCGCTCGGGATGGCCGTCATTAGCAATGGGCAGGTGGGGGGTGGCGACATCAAGCTGCTCGCAGTGGTAGGAGCAGCGCTGGGCTGGCAGGCGGGATTGTTTGCAATGGGGCTTACCTACCTGCTTGCCGGAATCATCATGCTTCCTGTGTGGCTTGTCTCCAGGCTGTCGCGAAGGGTGACTTTTGATCGGGAAATCCCGCTGGCTCCATTCATTGCGGGGGGAATCGGGCTGTTGCTGGTAATGGTTATCTATTACTAGGCGGTGATTCTTGAGGAATAGTCCGACAATAACGGTGAGTATTTTTACTTATTATGGAGGGTCAGGCGCGTGCAGCATGATTTGACATCATTCTAGCTACAGAAAAAGAGAGGGAAGCTTTTCATGTTGGAATCGAAACGACGGGCAATCATTTTTCTGGTGTTATCCTTTTTGCTTGCGGCGCTGGCGGGTTTTCTGTTTTTGAAGAAAATCAAGGACATGAACGCGCAGCTTGGGGAGATGGTGGAGATTTACGAGGCGAATGTCGATATTCCCTCTCGGGCGTTGATCCAACCCGATCAATTGACCACAAGGCAAATTCCGAAAAAGTACGCGGATGACTCGTATGTCGTCGACAAGCTCAGTCTGAAAAATCAGGTAACGGTCGTTCCTTTGTCGAAAGGCGACGTCATTACGAAAAATATTTTAAAGCCGGCGAACATGGTCCGCGATCAAAACAATCGGCTGATTACGGTGTACGCGTCGGGAAACATCATGTTTGACCAGGAACTGGAGGCGCTGGACCGCGTCGACATCATCATCTCGACGACGAAGGGCGGCCAGCCTGTAACCGAGGTGTTCATGAAAGACGTGCCCGTCGCCATGGTTGCGAAGTCGGACAACAAATTCAAAGGCGTGGCGCTGGAGCTGCCGTTCGAGGATGTGCCCAAATTCATCCATCAGCAGCACTATGCCGAACTGATGCGCATTCTAAAAGCAAACGTCGGCAAAGGAGAGCTGGGGATTCCCGATCCGTTTACTACAACCGAGCCGGGCAAGACGGAAACTGCGCCAAAGCCTGCCGAAGCAAAGCCGCAGACGCCGCCAGCCTCTGCGCCAGCGAAACCGCCAGCGACGGCACCAGCGGCTCAGCCAGCCGGGCAAACTCAGCCAGCACCGACCAATCAGCAGCCGCCAGCCAAACCGCCAACTTCGGTACAGCCGCCAACCAATCCAGCACCAAAAACCGGAGGGTAAGTCATGAGCAAAGAAGTGAAAATTCTTGTCGTCGCAGATCACGATTCGGTCAAGGAGATGCTCACGGAGTTTCTGGCCGGGTATGAGCCGGTACGCTATACGACGTCCAGCGAAGTGAAAAAAGAAATCGACCGGATCGGACCCGATGTCGTGTTGCTCGTCCAGCCCGAGGAGGGGGCCGGAGTCGAGCTGCTGCAGTACATACAGAGCGAGCTGCCAGAGGGAATTGTCATTTTTCTGACGGAAAAGCAAGATTTTGTCCTGCTGCGGGATGTCGTCCGCGCCGGAGCAGTCGAGTACATCGTCATGCCCGACGAGTTGAACCTGCTGACCGACCGCCTCGAAAAAATATCCGAGCTGTCCCAAATCCAGCAGCGCAAAAAAGGCGCGGATGCTTCCGGCAAAGCGTTTGTGCGCGGGCGGGGCAAGGTGTATTCGTTTTACAGCGGCAAAGGAGGAAGCGGCTGCACACAGCTTGCCACCGGATTTGCCCAGTCGCTGAAGCTGGAATCGACGGCCAGCGTGCTGTTGATCGACCTCAACCTGCAGTACGGGGGCGTCGAGACGTTCCTGTCGTTTGACAGCAACCGCACGCTGGGGGACCTGATTCCGGTCATGAACGAGATGAACGAGTTTCACATCCGCAACGTAGCGCAGCGCGAGGCTCACTCCAAGCTGGAAGTGCTGGTCAGCCCGCGTGACGCCGAGATCGCGGAAAACATGTCCGAGGCGTTCGTCACGCGCCTGATCCGGGCGAGCCGCCGCAGCTATGACTTTGTCATCATCGACTTGCCCAGCCATATGAACGAGCTGGTGTATGCCGCCTTGTCGGAGGCCGACATGATTTACTACGTGATGAACCTGGATACGCCGTCTGTGCAAATTTATCGGCTCGTGGAAGACTTGTTCAGACGACTGCGCATTGATACCGAGGGCAGGCTGGAAGTCGTCGTCAACCAGGTGGGCCGGGATAACGAGTTGGCCGTATCCGATCTGAAAGGGCTGTTCAACGCTCCGATTACTGCGGAAATCAGGAGAGATCACGCGGGAGTGCAGGCGGCCGTCAATCAGGGCAGGCCGTTGCAAAAAGAAGCGAACGAGAAAAAACTGACTCCTGCGGCAAAAGACATCCGAAAATGGGTCCAAAGCAAACTGTCTTGAGGGGGGAGCTAGATGGCTTTATTCAAGCGCAAGCAAGAGCAGAAGACAGCAGAAGACGAGTCGCCACGAGCGACGCTGGCAGCGACACTTGCGGCTCCCGCCTTCAACCCGTACATTGACGAGCTGGCAGAGCATTACAAGACGCGGCTTTTGCGGGAAACCAATCTGGAGAGGCTGACCAGCCTTGGCTCGCAGGAAATGCGGGTGGCGATTGAGCGGCTCGTGTCGCAGTACATGTCGGAAGAAAAAGTAGTGATCCCGCGCAGCGAAAAAGAATTGCTGCTGACTCGCCTGATTAACGAATCGGTGGGGCTGGGGCCGCTGGAGCCGCTGCTTGCGGACCCGGAGATTACGGAAATTTCGATCAACGGGCACAACCTCGTCTACATCGAAAAGCGCGGGCGGCTGGAGCTGACCGATCTGAAATTTCGCGACGAGGAGCATTTGCGGCACATCGTCGACCGGATCGTGGCGCCGCTCGGCAGGCGGATTGATGAGAGCTCGCCGATGGTCGACGCCCGCCTGAAGGACGGGAGCCGGGTGAATGCGGTCATCCCGCCGATCAGTTTGAACGGAACATTGGTGTCGATCCGCAAATTCCGCAAAGAGCCGTATTTAATGGAGGATTTGCAACAATTCGGCTCGTTTGACGAGGCGATGTCGCGCTACATCCAGGCAGTCGTGGAAGCGAAAATGAACGTCCTGATCTCCGGCGGGACCGGGAGCGGGAAAACGACGCTGCTCAACGCGGCCGCGCGAGCGATTCCCCACTACGAACGGATCATCACGATTGAGGACTCGGCGGAGCTGAAGCTGACCCATCCGAACTGCGTCGGGCTTGAGGCACGCCCGCCGAACATGGAGGGAAAAGGCGAAATTACGATTCGCCAGCTTGTGCGCAACTCGCTGCGGATGCGGCCTGACCGGATCATCGTCGGGGAGGTGCGTGGCGCGGAGGCATTCGACATGCTGCAAGCGATGAACACGGGCCACGAAGGCTCGCTCACCACCGTCCACGCCAACTCGCCACTGGACGCTTTCAATCGACTGGAAGGGATGGTCGTCATGGCGGGGATGGATTTGCCCTCTGCCATCGTCCGCGAGTACATCGTCAGTGCGCTCGACATCATCGTGCAGGTCATGCGGCTGTCGGACGGGACGCGCAAAATCGTCTCGATCTCCGAGGTGGCGAAGTCGGAGGACAAACGGGTAGAGGTGCAGGAAATTTTCCGCTTTCACCGGACCGGAATCGGCAGCAATGGCGAAGTACTCGGATATTTTACGCCGACCGGAATCATCCCGCGCAGCCTGGAGCGGCTCAAAGTATTCGGAATTGATCTGGACGAATCAATGTTTACAGCGAAGGGAGGGAGCAGACGTGAGCCTAGCTATTCTGTTTAGTCTGGCGGTGCTGTTCGGAATTTGGGGCATGTACGAATACCTCGGATACCGCTCGAAGAAAAACGAGTGGAAAAAGAAAGCGGAAGACTGGTACGAGGTAAAGACTCAGCGCAAAAGCTTCATCGTCGTCTGGGGCGACCGCTTCGACCAGAAGCCGTACGCTCAGGAGATCGGCAAAAAGCTGAAAAAAGCCAACATTCCGCTGACCCCTTCCGAATTTTTCGCGGGCATGTTCGTCGGCACGATGGGGCTTGGGTTTTTCCTGCACAGTGTAGTGGCGATTCCGGCTCCCTACAACTTCATGGCGGGCGGAGCTTCGATGTATGTCATCCAGAAAGCCGTCTTTTTTGCCCGGCGCCACAAATATTTGGAGAGATTGAACGATCAGCTCTCGGAGGTGTGCCGCCTGCTTGCCAACTCGTTGCGCGCAGGGCTGACGCTGACCCAGGGGATCGCGATTGTGGCCAAAGAGCTGAATGCTCCAGCCGGAGAAGAGTTCAAGCGGATGTCGCGGGAGCTGGCGCTTGGCGTCAGTTTTGACCGGGCGCTGCTGGAGATGGAAAAACGGATTCCGACGCGCGATTTCCGCATTTTCGCGGCGACGCTGCTCATCCAGCGCAGGGCAGGGGGCAACCTGAGCGAAGTGCTGCAGGAGATGGCCGAGACGATGGAGGAGCGCCGCCTCGTCTCGCAGGAAATCAAGACGATGACCGCCGAGCAGCGCTACGTCTCGTATCTTGTCCCGATCATGCCCGTCGCCCTGGTGCTGATGATGAACATGATTAACAAAGGCTTTATCGATCCGCTGTTTACGCCGATGGGGCTGGTGCTGCTCGGGCTGTTCCTGATCGGAACGTTGCTGTCCTACATCCTGGTGAAAAAAGTGACCAACATAAAGGTGTGAAACGATGGATGCACTAATCATCACCTGCCTGTTTCTGTTTTTATTATTCTTTGCCATATTTTTAAAGGAATGGTATTTGTTTTCTGTGCAAAAACGCACGCTGATCGAGCATATGTACGAAGTGACGGGTCATCGGACGTACGATGTGCGCAAGCCGGAAACCGCCTCGGAACGACTGGTCAAGCGGCTGCTGCGCTACGGGGATGACTATGCGGTCCTGGGCCAGCGCTTCAATTTTTTCAGCGAATCGCACGAGGTGGAGGACTGGCTGCTCAAGGCGGGCCGACCGCTCGACCTGACGGTAGCCCGCTTCCAGGGCGTAAAGATCGTACTCGCTCTGCTCGGCATCATCATAGGGGCGCTGCTGTTCGTCCTGGGCTTTCCCTTCGCCCAGTTCGGGCTGATTCTGTGGCCGCTGGCCGGCTATTTTTTGCCGATCCTCTGGCTGAAGAAAAAGGCGAGCGAGCGCCAGCAGCAAATTCGCTACGATCTGCCCGAATTTCTCGACACCGTCAGCGTGACGCTACAGGCCGGGGTCAGCCTCGATCATGCCCTGCGCGAAGTCATTCGCTTTTTCAGCGGACCGATCCAGGAAGAGTTCTCGCGCTTCAACCAGGAGATCGACCTCGGCGTGCCGCGGGAAAAAGCGTATGAGCAACTGCTGCGGCGCAACGACAACCCGGAATTTCAACTGTTGATTAAAGCGCTGATTCAAGGGATGCGCCTGGGAGTGCCGATCTCGGTGACGTTCAAGGTGCAGGCGGACAACATGCGGCGAATGCGCAAAGAGCTGGTCAAGGAAAAGGCCGCGAAAGCCTCGCCAAAAGTGACGCTGATTACCACGCTCGTCGTCGCTCCGACCGCCATGCTGATGATCGGAGGCCTGATGGTGCTGAACATTTTGGAAAATGCCAAGACGTTTACCGGAATTTTTAAATGAATGATGGATCGGATGCCTGTAAGGGAGGTGATGCAGGCAGAGGCGTCCGGGAGTCATTTTTGTACCTATTAAATACATTCCCGTTTGGAGGAAAAAACGATGATGACAACAATGATGCAAAAACTGTTTGTAAAAGCAAGCTTTTCCCTGCGCAACCAAAAAGGCGCGCAATCAATCGAATGGATCGCACTGGCTGCGGTCGTTCTGGCGGTGCTTGGCGCCGTAGCCACCTTTTTCAGCAAAGACGAGAATGTGGGCAACGCCGTTTCCGGCACGCTGTCGGATGTCATTGAGCACATTGGCGACAAGATCACAGGTGACTAATGCCAAAGCGTTGATTCCAGTGCCAACGGTTAGTGGTGAAAGCTGGTTTTCACCACTAACTTCCCTATTCTGTTGCCTGGCGAACAACAAGCAGCTCTGACATGACGGAGGTACATACAGATGAAAGCTATCAAGGTACTGATTGCAGCCCTTGGGCTGATGGTCGTCTTGCATGGTTGCTCCAGCGACGAGCCGCCGAGCACGCAGGAGCCGACTGCGCCAGCGGAAGCGCCCAACGAGCAGGTCGAACAGCCAGCCAATCAGGAGCAGAAGCCGTCGCGGGAGGAGCAGATCGCTGCCCTGAAGGCGCTGCTTCCTGACGGGGCCACGAAAATTCCGGAGACGGCTGCCGAGATTGCCAGCTTTCCCATCGGGCGCTATGCCGGAACGAACTATTCCGAGCATGAACAAGAGCTTCAGACGTTTCTGAACGATTTGCCAGCGATTGAAAACCCCGATCAGGAAGTGCTCGACATGTACTACATGGCGCTGCTCGGGCTATTCGCCGAAGATTATCCTGACCCGGAGCGGCTGATAGAAGATATCAAAATGGCTTCGTTCGGAAGTCCCGACATTGACGATCCGCGCTTTCAGTTCAAGGAGCAGTACAACGTGGAGATCATTCTCGACGCGAGCGGCAGCATGGCCGGCCAAATGGACGGCAAATCGAAAATGGACGCGGCCAAGGAAGCGATCAAAGCGTTTGCCGAGACGTTGCCCAAAGATGCGAATGTCGCCCTCCGCGTTTACGGAAACAAAGGGAGTGGCAAAGAGTCCGACAAGGCGCTTTCCTGCAGCAGCAGCGAGCTGGTGTACCAGTTGCAAAAATACGACGCCGGAAAGCTCGCGGCAAGCCTGAACCAATTCCAGCCGACGGGCTGGACCCCGATTGCCCATTCCTTGCAGGAGGCAGAAAAAGATTTGAGCCAGCTTGCCGGGGACAAGAACACCAACCTGATTTTTCTCGTCAGCGACGGAATCGAGACGTGCGGCGGCGATCCGGTGGCAGCAGCGAAGCAGTTGGCTGACTCCAACATTACGCCTGTGTTGAACGTCATCGGTTTTGACGTGGACGGAGAGGGACAAAAGCAGCTCAAGGCAGTCGCAGAAGCAGCGCGTGGCCGCTACGTGTCTATTCGCGACAAAAAAGGGCTGCAAGACGAATTTTCCAAAGCAAAAGAAATTGCTGACGAATGGTACAAATGGAAGCGCAAAGAATCCAGCGAAGCGTACTCCCGGAAAGTCAACCTGCTCGTAAACAACACGCACTACAAGCTTGCGTGGAAGTTTTTGGCCGACGATGAAAAGCGAAACATCGACTGGATGATTCGCCAGATCAAAAGGGATAAACGGTTCCCGCAGCAGCTTGCCGAAGAGTTGGGCCGCCTGCAGGATGAGCATAAACGAAACGTGGATAAGCGGGCGGACGAACTGGAAGATTTGCTCGATTCCCTGGCCAAAAAATCTTACAAGGAAACCATTGAAGCCATTTCTGAGCAGTACGGCACCAAGGCAGGCGGTAACTAGCGCCGCCGATCGGCGGTTTGCCAGGGACTAATGAAATCGGGGTGAATGCTGTGAATCGTCATGTAAGACGCACGAACTGGGCAGCGATCGTCGCCCTGTTCATTCTGGTGATGAATCTCTTCCCCTTTGCAGCTTTTGTGCATGCAGAATCTTTGGCGCCTGGGGACGTGCGTCCAGGCGCAGTCCAGCCGGGAGAGATCGGGCCGGGAAATATTTCGCCAAATGACATACAGCCCGGTAGTTTTCAGTGGGAAATAGGAGAGATTTCGCCCGGCGAGATCCAGCCGGGGAGTCTGGATACAGGAAACACACGACCTGGCAATGTGCAGCCTGGCAACGTCACGCCGGGCAATGTGAACCCGGGAGCTTTCCAGCCGGGAAGCGTCAATCCCGGTGATACCCAACCGGGGAACGTCAATCCGGGAGATACCCGTCCGGGCAGCTTAACTCCTGGAAATACGCAGCCAGGCAGCGTCACACCGGGCAGCTTTTCCGGCAAAGGCGATTCCAAAGCATACGACTATGTCAACTGGTCGATCAACAGCGTGTTCGGCGGCAGCCTCGGCATGGCGGCTGATCTCGCGGAAGGAAATGTAGACCCGGCTACTTTTGCCAACATGCGCAGCCTGTTCCTCGTCGAGTTGGGCGTCAAGGCAATCGACATCCATCTCAAGGACACTTCCTTCGACTGGGTGAGCGGCTTGCCTGTCGACGGCTTCGACGCTGCTTCCGCCTGGATGAATTTCAAGTTCATCAAAGATACGGCAAGCGGCCTGCAAGTGACAGGGCTGGTCAAAGGCTTGAACGTCGCAACGGCGGGGATCAGTCTCGTGTTTGACAGCATCGACACCTTCACGAACTTCCAGGATGCGTTTGATTCAAGCAACAGCCAGGATGAACGCATCGACTATGCTATCGACGGAACAGGCAGTTTCGGCAGTACGCTCATGGATGCCGGCGTCATCGCCGCGATGATTCCCGGAGGACAGACGGTCGCTGTCGTGCTTGTCTCGGTCGGCGGCGTTCTGTGGGTAGGCAGCAAGCTGGCGAAATGGGGCCGCAAGCTGTTCAAACTGTTTGCCTAGCGCCTGACGCTGGCTGTGACTGGTCGCCAAAACGTTAGATGGGAATGAGTCAGAGTGAAGCATCCGATCAAAGAAAGCTTCCTGTTTTACACGCGCAACATCGAGTCCATGCTGCTCTTGTCAGCAGTCGTCGTTCTGCCTTTTTTGCTCATTCACAATTTTACCGTCAACTATATCCACTTTATCGCTGCCTTGACAGGCGGGCAGGTGGTGTCAGCCTTTTTCAACCTGTTTTTGCTGCTCGTGTTTTTGTCGGTCGTTCAGCTTCCGTTTGCCCAGTATGTGCAAAGCGAGCTTGCGGGAGAGGAGCGGCCGGTTCGCCAGGCACTGCGCACGTTTTTGGATCAAAGCTTTGCCGTGTTTGTCTTCGGGATCGTCTACGTGCTTGCAGTGTCGTTTGGCATGCTGCTGTTTGTGGTGCCAGGGGTGGTCATCCTCGTGCTGTTTTACTTGACCCCGTACTTGACTGTCATCAAAAAACAGCCGGTGCAGCAGTGCTGGAAAAAGGCGTTTGCGCTGGGGAAAAAGCACTTTTTCTCCATCCTTGGCGTGATTCTGCTGATTAGCGCCATCGAGTGGGCCATCAGCGTGATCGGGCTGTTTACGGTCACGTACATTACGACCAGCTTTGGCGCAGTTTTCTTTACGCAGTTGCTCTTAAATGTCATTTTCTTTCCGCTCATGGCGGTGATGCTGACGATGTACACGCACAAATGGATGAGCGAGTCAGCGAACGCGGAGAGCGTGGATACTGGGAGGAGGGACACGGCTTGACGACAAAAGAAGCGAAGAGGCAGCGGTTTTGGAACGGGATCGCGATTGTTTTGTACGGCGTGCTCCTGCCGCTCTGCTGCCTGCTCATGATAGTGGGGGAGACGATTCCTTATCCGTTGCTGCTTTTCTGGTTTGCGCTGCCCTATATTGAACAGTCTGGCATGGAGTACGCACGCCGCAAAGAAGTGAAGCGGTAAAGCTTGGCGCCAAGCGAAAAAGCATGGAGGGGGAAATGACATGTCCAAGCAGGAGAAAAACTGGCAGCGTTTTTGGAATTTCATGCTGCTTTACTTTTACGCCTTGATTGTGCCTGCGACGATCATCGGCGCCATTTACCGGGGAGATTTTCCGATCCAGCTAGTCATTTTGGCGATCGGGCTGCCGTTCATGAAAAAAAATCATCTGGCTTTTCTCCGGAAGAAACATGCGTCTGTTTAACCGTACGCCCAGGCAGTGGGTGATGCCGGGCGCAAGACAGGGGCGCGCCGACGCGAGGGACGCAGGGAAGCTGGCGCGTGCGCTGTCTGATGAAAAAGGCTCGGTCACGATTGAGTTTCTCGGGATTTTGCCGCTGCTTTTTCTCATCATGCTCGTATGCTGGCAATTTTTGATCGGCGTGTACGGGGTAATCGCTGCACAATCGGCTGCCAATGAGGCGGCAAAAGTATTCGCCATTACGGGGAGCGAGTCCAGTGCGCTCGCTGCGGCGGAAAAAGTGCTCGCCGGAGCGGGCGGCGGCATCGCCTTCAATAAAGGAGAGTCGTACATTGAGTCGACAAGTGACGGGTATTTCAAGGTCATGATCGGCGCGAACCTGGAAATCGCCTTTTTGCCGGATATTTTGACGCGGAACATGGATGAAGCAGACAAGACGATTTCGTTTCAGCGCGAGATTACGAGCAGGGTGGTTCACTAGATGAGAGACTGGCTTGCGTTTTTGCGGAATGAACGAGGGAATGTCACGATTTTTACGCTTACGATCTTCATGCTCATCATGCTCGTCCTGTTCATGGCGCTGTTTAACCTCTCGACTGTTTTCGTCGTCAAGGAGCAGGCGTCAGACAGTGCGCAGCAAGCGGCGTTGGCGGCGGTCAAGCCGATCTACGACGAGATGGAAAAGGCGCTTGTTCGCTACGATCAATCTCCTATGCGCTTGAAGGACGAGACTTACATCAAGCCGTTCGTGGATCAGGCGGAGGCTTCCATCCGCGCGAGCCATCCGGACTGGGCCAGGAGCGAGGTGCGGTACGAAGCGATTGACCAGGTGCTCTCAAGCTGGCTGCCGGCAAACGTGGAGCTGCTGTTCTACGTGCAGACAGGTTTGGCACAAGCGGCTCCGAAGCTGCGGGATGTCGTCGTCACGATACTGGAGGCCAATCACGCCACAGTGCCCGGCTCGCAAATTGTCGTCACCGCGGATGAGCGCATCCAGGTGCAGACCTCTGTCCGCTTCCGCTCCACTACATTTGACTTTTCCTTCATGCCTGACCCAAAGCACGAGGAGGAAGTGTACCAGACGGGATCGAGCAGACAGATTGGCTTTCTCCATGCGGCAGGGGGCCTTTTTCTCAGTTCCATCACGCTGTAAAAGCAAAAACGGTTCATCTCGTCATATCCGATGATGCAGAACATACACACGACAAGGAGGCTATGACCGAATGCACGGTACGTACAGGCGAATGCTTGGCCTGGTAAACAGCTTGATGATAGCCCTGCTGCTGTGCGGCTGCACCCTTGGCGCATCTGGAGCAGGGCCGCGAGTAGGCGAGGTGAAATGGCCGCAAAGCACGCAGGAGTTGATCGCGGAGCAGCCCGGGCAGTTGGCGGGTACGCATTTTTACCTCGCCCAACACCCGCATCGGCCTGCCATCTCGGCTATTCTCGACAAAATGCCTACCGTGGTGGACGGGATGGACGAGGCGTATTTGCAACTGTACTGGAATCAGTTGCTCGGTTTGTTCTCCGAGGACTACCTCAGTCCGCAGATGGTTGTGGATCGCTGGAAAATGGCTTCGTTCGGAAGCCCGGACATCGAGGATGCGCGGTTTCAGTTTCGGGAACATTTTAACGTCGAAATCATTTTGGACGCGAGCGGCAGCATGGCTGGCAAAATTGGAGACAAAACCAAAATGCAACTGGCCAAGGAAGCGATCAAGGAATTTGCCGAATCACTCCCGGAGGAAGCAAACATTTCGCTGCGCGTCTATGGACATAAAGGGAGCAATGCCGATGGGGACAGACAGCTCTCCTGCTCCAGCAGCGATCTGGTCTATCCGCTGCAATCGTACGAGCCGAAGCGGCTGGATCAGGCGCTTGCGCTGTTTGAGCCGACTGGCTGGACGTCGATCGCCCATTCTCTCAAGCTTGCCCAGCAAGATTTGGCCGCGTTTTCGGCAGATAAAAACACGAACGTCATCTACCTGGTCAGCGATGGCATCGAGACTTGTGGCGGCGATCCGGTGGCCGTAGCCAAAGAGCTGTCCCAGTCGCAAATCATGCCGCTCTTAAACGTGATCGGCTTTGACGTGAACGCCGAAGGGCAGAAGCAACTGAAGGCGATTGCCCAGGCATCGGAAGGCTTGTATGCCAACGTGACGAACCGCGAGCAATTCAAAAGAGAGCTGGAGCGGGCAAAAGAAATCGCCCAGAAGTGGGAGCAGTGGAAGCGGGACGCCCTGACGGAAGTAGGCGCGGTGCTGATCGACCGCCGCAAGTGGATCGACGCCTACAACCGGGACTGGTACGACAAAAGCTGGCGGGAGAGCCTGAACCTCGGGACTGCAATCGAGTATTTGGCGGCAAGCGGCAAGATCGGCCATCAGGCCAAGGAGTATTTTACGAAGCAAAGACAGGACAGGGAAGCGTTAGCCGCGCAATCGAAAGAGGAGCTTACCGATTACTTGGTGAACCTCACCAACAAGACGTATCAGGAAATGAAAGAAGAAATCGAGGAAAAATACAGTGGTGGCTAGTGGGAAAGTCCCGTTGTGCAAGACAGTGTGTCTGACAACGGGACTTTTTTGCCGAAAAGCAGCATGGGAGCGGTCGATCCGATCAGTCATAGGTGAAAGTAACGACCTGCTTCAAGGCCGTGTTTACTCCAATCGCGACCGCGTTGTAGCCGTCTGAATAGTAAAAGTAGCGTTTGAGTTCATTGGCTGTCGGCTCTGATGTTCGAACGAGCTGAAAGTTTGTTGTTGCCAGCAAGTTTTGCGAACGCACGAAGTCGGCTGCCGTTTTTTCCAGTTCCGCTTCGGTGATTGTTTTCGTCGCTTTCTCGCCGTCCTTGCCGATCACGTCAATGGAGAGCGAGAGAAGCTGCTTCTTCTTTGGCTCGATAATCGCGTGGTAGGCATAAATATCGCCGCTTTTCGGCTCGCCGCGAAGCAGGGCGTGAACGGGCACTCCTTTGTAGATCGGTTCGCCAGTGGCGGCATCAACCAGCTTGGCAGGGTCCTCCAGCGTAATTTCCCGGTCGGCGGTATCTACGGAAACATGGTAGTATTGGCGGACAGCGGCTGCAGCGATTTGCGCCGCTTCTTCTTTTCCCAGTCCCTGCACCTGTTCGGGCGTGTCGGGCTTGGAACAGCCTATGATAATCAACGCCAGGAGCGTCGTCGCAAGTAAAAGGGTTGCCAGTTTTTTCATCAATCAAGCCTCCGTACCTGTGTGCGTAATCCTTTCTTATCCTAACAGGAGACGGGGCGTGGAGAAATCGAATTTCCTTTCCATTACCTTACGAAGTTGTAAGCTTGCTTAAAGAAAGGCGCTGTCCAGAAAGTCAGTGAAAACTGACAGTGGGGCGCCGCGTTTTTGCTGGATGGAAAAAATAGTAAAAAACCATCTTTTCCTGCAGAATGAAAGTAACCACACAAACACAAGTTTTTGCTTCATATGGTTATGACAAAGCTTCAATTGATTCATTGGCAAAGGGGGAAGATCATGGAGACGTTGCCTTCTTGGGTCTGGGGCTTCTATTATGGATTTATTTTGATAGCACTAGTCAGTAGTATTGTGTATCTCATTCGGAAACAGCGCAAGCTTCTCGCAACACTGACCATAGTATCCGCTGTATTTGGACCGATCATCTTCTTTTTACAGTCCTTGCTGCGTGCTTCCGGGACGGAAATGGATAACCTGTGGCATAGTCTTGGGCAAGGGAAGATATGGGCTTTGTTTGTTCTCCTTGCGCTTATGGAAATGCTGCTGTGGTTTGTAACGCTTATGAAAGATTTATTTGGGCAATGGGGGAAAACGAACAGTCTCAAAACGTAAGGAGCGGTATTCCCTTAAAATGAAAAAAGCAAAAAAAGCGCTGGTCAACAGCAAAAATTCGCCTATCGTTCGTTTGCGACAACTTAACGATAGGCGAAGTTGCTTCCTTATGGCGCTCAACTTTCCTTTCCGCCGACTTACCAGAAGCTCGCTTGCATGTTCGGGGAAAAGCTAGCCTTTCAGCCTGTTCAATTGGTGCAGATGGTGGCGATAGTGCATCTCGACTAGCGCAAACCATTCCTTGGCAGCGAGCGGGCCGAAGCCAGGGTGCTCTACTTTGTGGTGGGTGGGGATTTCGTCCAGCGTCGGGGCCAGCTCGTGCATGCGCTCAAGCACTGTCTGCATGCCGTTGACCAGTTCTTCCTTGCTTGAGGGCTGGGCAGGTGTGTATTCGCGCGAGGCAGGAATTTTGATGCGAATCGGCGGGAGAGAGCCTTGGGCAAAAATTCCTTTCCCGATCTCCCACATCTCGGCACCCGGCATGTTAACTTCCGGACCGCCTGCCTGGCATTTTTCGATGTTGGGGATTTGCATGTGCAAGGCCGTCTGGATCAGGTGCACGTACATTTGCCCCAACGACCACTCGTCCTCGCTCGGCTTTTTGTGCAGTTGCTCCATGCTGAATGCTTCCAGCTCTTGCAAGTAATGAGCAGTTACCTTTTCCAGATTGCGTACGATTTCGACTGGATTCATGAAAAAATCAGCTCCTCTTCATTTGCTTAGCCCTAGCATACAAAAACGCTACTGACAGCAGTATGTCAGTAGCGTTTGAGCATTTTTTCCGCTTCCTCGCGAATTTTTTGGCGCAGCGATTCCGGTTCCAGAACAAAGGCATTGGCCCCGAGTCCCAGTACCCAGGACGATATTTCCTCAAGCTGCCGGACGCGCAGCGTGACCAGCACGCCGTCCGGATGATCGGCCATTTCTTCTATATAAAAGGACTTTGCTTCCAGCACCTGATCGGCTATCGCTGGCGGGATGAGCAAGCGGACTTCGAGTGTGCGGTCATCGGGAGGCTTGTAATCGTCAAACGAAAAGTGCTCCGGCAGGTCAAAGCTGTCTGCGAGCATGGTCAGCCCGCCCATCCGGGACAGGCGGAACCTGCGAATGTCCTGACGCAGATCGCAAAAGGCAAGCAAAGTCCACACGCCCCGCACCAACACAAGCCCGTAGGGAGCCACGTCGCGCACGCTCTCGCGGTTTCCGTCCGCTTCCGGGATGGTTTTGCGATAGCGAAAGCGGACCTTGCGGCGATGCAGGATGGCTTCGTGGAGCAGTTCGGCGTATTGTTTTTCCTGTTCGCGCTGGTTGGCTTCTCCGATGTCGAGCAGGCGAAAGGTCGAGCGAATTCGCTCTACTTCCCGGATAAATTCCGGTGACAGAATCGCTTCGACTTTGCGCTCGACGCCGCGGGCGCTGTGACCGTAATTTTTGCCAAACGCCTGCTCGACCAGGTCTGCGCCAATCAGCAGCGCGACGGCTTCTTCGACCGTAAAGCGAACGGGCGGCAGAAAAAAGCCTTCCATCAGCGAGTAGCCTTGCCCGGGCGAGCCGACGACGGGGACCCCAGCTTCGCTCAGCGCCTGCATATCGCGGTAAATGGTCCGCACACTCGTTTCGAATGTCGCGGCCAAATCTTCCGCTCGCAAGGTGCGCTTGCGCTGAAGCTCCAGCACAATGGCCAGCAGGCGGTCTGATTTGTTCATGGATAGCCCCCATTTCCCCAAAACGTGTCTTATCCTTATTGTATTTTTTGCGTCAAGCGAGAAAAAGCTGGAGATGAACTTTCTGCCGGCCGGTCGTCACGCCGCGCCATGTCGTGTCATGCCGGCAACGTTATCCCGCAAGTATTGCCATGCCGCCAGACTGGTCTATCACACCTTAACAGGCACACATATTTCGCAATAAGGATTGGTCGTGAGATCGCCCGTATATTTTTCCAGAATGGGTTTATCGTCCATCGTGTAGCCGTTGCTGTGGAGAGCAGGAAAAATTTCTGTATACGCCCGCTGGATGTCCTCTGCTGTATGCTTCACTTCGAAAACGAGGTAATTCCCGCCGGCAAGCTCGCCTTCGCGGATAGCTGAATCGGCAGCGTCCAACTGGGCATTTTCGGAGAGCACGATGCAAGCATCAAAGCGGCAGCGCTCAGGTGCGGTTGTCTGTGGGTTGTCTTGTGGAATGGCAAACAGGATAGCCGAATCCAGAAGCTGGTTCTTCCTCGCCCATTTTTTAAGCTCCTCCATTACTTCCACATTGGCAGGACCGTATGGACCGACTCGCCGCATATACGCAATGCGATAAGGGGGGAACGTTTCGAGTTTGCATTTCATAAAAAGTCGCTTCCTTTCTTCGTAGATTTGGTTGCCGTATTGAATGTAGCATGTTATAAAAAATTTTGCATAAATTTTTAGGGATTTTTTGTAAATTTTAAAATAATGATTTTTCAATAGATATGAGCATGAAAAAATGGATAGGGTTTCAGATGCTCTCTGAAGCCTATCCATTCTTCGTGCCAGACGTGCTATACGGTATGGCCCTACACCAGATTTTCCGGGTTCAAGCCTTCCAGCTCCGGCAGGACGAAGCGGCCGTCTTTGCGGATGAGCACGTCGTCGAACCAGATTTCGCCGCCGCCGTATTCAGGGCGCTGGATTTGTACCAGATCCCAGTGGACAGAGGAACGGTTTCCGTTGTCTGCTACTGTGTAGGCGTTGCCAGGCGTGAAGTGGAAGCTGCCTGCGATCTTCTCGTCGAACAGGATGTCGAGCATTGGGTGGAGAATGTGCGGATTGAAGCCAATTGCAAACTCCCCAATGTAGCGAGCGCCTTCATCCGTGTCGAGAATGTCATTCAGCGCTTTTGTGTTGGAGCTGGTCGCTTCCACGATTTTTCCTTGCTTGAAGGTGAACTGCACATCGGTAAAGGACATGCCGCGGTAGTTGGAAGCCGCGTTGTAGTAGATGGTGCCCTCTACAGAGTCGCGGACAGGCGCTGTGTACACTTCACCGTCCGGAATGTTGCGTTTGCCGTCGCATTTGACCGCGTTGATGCCTTTGATGGAAAAGCGCAGGTCTGTTTTCGGTCCGACGATGCGGACGCGGTCGGTGCGCTCCATCAGCTCTTTCAGCGGAGTCATGGCCTGGGACATTTTCGCGTAGTCCAGGTTGCACACGGAGAAATAGAAGTCCTCGAAGCCTTCCAGGCTCATGTTGGACAGTTGCGCCATCGATTTGTTCGGGTAGCGCAGAACGACCCAGCGCTTGTTTGGCACGCGTTCGTTTGTATGCACAGGCTGGTACAGGATGCGGGAATAAATGCCCATCTTGTCTTCCGGAACGTCGGCGAACTCGTTGATGTTCTCGTAAGCGCGGATCGCGATGTACGCGTCCATGTCTTTCATCCGCTCGTATTCGTACTTCGCCATTAAGGCCATGTGTTCTTCACTGGTGCCCTGGTAGAGCGCGCGCAAAACTTCCTGGTCTTTCAGCGTCACGAGCGGCAGAGCGCCGACCGCAAACGATTCGCGGACGAGTGCGCGTACAAGCTCGGGTTGCAGGCCAGTGTTTTCGATCAGGACCTTTTCCCCTTTTTGCAGGTTGAGAGAGTAGCGGACGAGACGGCTGGCCAGTTCGTTGATACGTGGATCTGCCATATGTACGACCTCCATATAGTAAAAAAATTTTTATTAATCGTATTATCGCACAGGAAAGAGCGGGCTTGCCAGTATGTTCGACGTTTACAAGCACGCTCGATAGATGGCGATGACGTCATCTGCGTTCAGCTTTTTGGCGCTGGCCAGGTAGCCTGCGCCGCGTCCGCCGATGGTGACGGCTTCTTCGGCCATTTTCGGCAAGGCGTCCTCGGTCACGCCGAAGTCGGAGAGTCGTTCGGTGATGCCCATGCTTTCGTACCAGCGTGAAACAGCGGCGATAGTCGCGCGCGCTGCAGCGCCTTCGTCTTCCGCGGTGACGCCGAAGCAGTGACGGCCCATGCGCGCCAGCCGTTCCGGGCGAAGCGGCAAAATAACCTGCTCGAAGTAAGGGATGGACAAAATCGCCAGGCCGCGACCGTGGGCCATGTCGTATATTCCGCTCAGCGGGTGCTCGATGCCGTGCAGAGGCATGCCTGCGCCGCGTCCGGCGTTTGCGAACGGACTGATGCCCAGCGTGCTCGCCCATAGCAGAGTGGAGCGGGCTTCCTCGTGATCCGGCTCATGAATGGCTGTGAGGGAATGCTCGGCGACAAGCCGGATGAGCGTTTCGGTAATCCCGTCCTGCACGTTTGTTTTGTCCGCGCTGATGAGATAGGTTTCAAACAGATGGGAAAAAATATCTGCGCAAGCTTCCGCTGTGACGCGCGCAGGAACCGTAAAGGTGATGGACGGGTCGAGAATGGCGATTTTCGGGAAGAGAGCCGGGCCGTTGATGGAAGATTTTTCGTGCGTCTCCCAATGGGTCAGGACGCTGATGTTGTTCGCTTCCGATCCGGTAGCGGCTACTGTCGGAACCGTCAGGAGAGGGAGCGCCTCCTGCACAGGTACCAGCCATTTGCCTGTGCCGCTCGGATTGCCGCGCATGTAGTCGTAGATCGGACGGCCGGAAAGCGCTGCGGCTGCAATCGCTTTGGCAGCATCCATGACCGAGCCGCCGCCGAGCGCCAGCACGAAGTCGCACTGTTCTTTCCGGGCGAGCGCTGCCCCGGCATCGACGGTAGCCGTGCGCGGATTCGGTTCGATTTTGTCAAAGAGAGCAAAGGCTACTTGCGCTTCTTGCAAAAGCGTAATCGCGCGGTCGAGAAGCCCCGTGCGCTTGGCTGCGCTGCCACCCGTGACGAGAATCGCCTTGTTGCCGAGAGTTTTCGCTGCCTGGCCCAAACGCGCAAGTTCGCCCATGCCGAAGTAGATATGGGTAGGAAAAGATACTTCAAAGGGAAACATCTGATATTCCTTCTTTCACGTGTAGGTTGTACCAAAAACAGTGTAACACAAAGACGGCAAAAGGGTCTTCCGGCAGCGGGAAAACGGGGGACAGGCTGCGGAAAAAAGCATGAGCGGCTCTTCCAGCGACGGGGAACGGCCGCATAGAACGGATGTAAAACTGATATGAATAACGCGTAAACGAATGTTAACGAAAGTTTAACATCCGATTATGCAACAATTTCCGAACGTTTGTCGAAGTCTGTTCACGCTTTTTTCGTTGATAAATGCGTATGTTTGTGTTTTAATGTAGTTGAATCGTTCGTGAATTAATCGCAACTCAACCTTTTTATCTGGGAAGGTGACTCCTACAGTGGAAAAACAGGAACAACTCTACGAAGGTAAGGCGAAACGTATTTATCGGACATCTGAGCCTGAGCAATACTGGGTAGAGTATAAAGACGACGCAACAGCATTCAACGGAGAGAAGCGGGCGCAAATCACCGGAAAAGGTGAGCTGAACAACCGCATTACCGCTATCTTTTTCACCATGCTAAAGGAGAAAGGCATCGACAACCATTTTGTCCGCCTGCTGTCCGCAACCGAGCAGGTTGTCCGCAAAGTGGAGATCATTCCTTTGGAGGTCGTTGTCCGCAATATCGCGGCAGGCTCGCTCGCCAAACGCCTTGGCATGGAAGAGGGCACCGTTCTCCCGCAGCCGGTTGTCGAGTTTTACTACAAGGACGACGCATTGGGCGACCCGTTGGTGAACCCGTCCCATATCAAAGTGTTGGGAATTGCGAGCGAAAGTGACCTGGCGACGCTTGAGCGCATGGGGCTGGCTGTAAACGAGGTTCTCGTGCCTTACCTCGCCGAGCGCAACATCACCCTGGTCGATTTTAAACTGGAATTTGGAAGAACGCCGGACGGGGAGCTCCTCCTCGCCGATGAAATATCCCCGGATACATGCCGTTTCTGGGACTCGGTAACAAAAGAGAAGCTGGACAAAGACCGCTTCCGTCGTGATTTGGGCAATGTAGAAGAAGCGTACCAAGAAATGCTGAAGAGACTGGGAGGAGACGTACATGTTTAAAGCTGTTGTTTATGTAACGCTGCGCGAGAGCGTTTTGGACCCGCAAGGCCACGCTGTAAAAGGGGCTCTGCACACCCTTGGTTTTGACGAAGTAAACAATGCGCGGATCGGGAAGTACATGGAGCTTACGCTGAACTCAGCGGACCGTGCGCAGGCAGAAGAGCGTGTACGTGAGATGTGCGAAAAGCTGTTGGCCAATACGGTGGTTGAAGACTATCGCTTTGAAATCGTGGAGGGCTAAGGACATGCGAGTAGCGGTTATCGTCTTTCCAGGCTCCAATGCCGACGTAGATTTGTATAACGCAGTTGAAGACGTAATGGGAGTGCCGGTCGATTACGTATGGCATTCCGAGACAGATTTGTCCGGGTATGACGTGATTCTTTTGCCGGGCGGTTTCTCCTATGGAGACTATTTGCGCTGTGGCGCGGTCGCTCGCTTTTCGCCTGTCATGGAGCAGGTGGTCAAGGCAGCGGAGGAAGGCAAGCTGGTGATGGGAATCTGTAACGGCTTCCAAATTCTCACGGAGGTAGGGCTGTTGCCAGGAGCGCTTTTGCGCAACCGTTCCCTCAAATTCGCCTGCAAGCTGTCCGGCCTGCGCGTAGACAACAACGATACCCCGTTTACCCGCGACTACGCGGCCGGGGAAGAAATTCAGATTCCGATCGCGCACGGCGAAGGAAACTACTACTGTGATGAAGAGACGCTTGCGAAGCTGAGAGCAGGCAAGCAGATCGTATTCCGCTACAGCGGCGAGAACCCGAATGGTTCGATTGACGATATCGCAGGCATTTGCAACGAGCGCGGCAATGTGCTCGGCATGATGCCTCACCCTGAGCGCGCTGTCCACAAATGGATGACCTCCGATGACGGACGCCGCATGTTTACCTCGATCCTGAAGACGTGGAGGGAACAAAACAGTGTCACAACTCACGCATAAAGAACCGACCGCAGAACAAATTGCCGATCAGAAGCTCTATCGCGAAATCGGGCTGACTGACGAAGAATACCAACGTGTTGTCAATATTTTGGGACGCCAGCCGAACTGGACAGAGACAGGTCTGTACAGCGTGATGTGGTCTGAGCACTGCTCCTACAAAAACTCCAAGCCTGTCCTGCGCAAGTTCCCGACAAAAGGTCCTCGCGTGCTGCAAGGTCCAGGCGAAGGCGCAGGGATCGTGGACATCGGCGACAATCAGGCAGTTGTTTTCAAAATCGAAAGCCACAACCACCCGTCTGCTATCGAGCCGTACCAGGGCGCAGCGACTGGCGTGGGCGGCATTATCCGCGACGTGTTTTCCATGGGCGCGCGTCCAATCGCCCTGCTCAACTCGCTTCGCTTCGGGGAGCTGAAAACGCCGCGCGTCAAATATTTGTTTGAACACGTGGTGGCCGGTATCGCCGGTTACGGAAACTGCATCGGGATTCCTACCGTGGGCGGAGAAGTGAACTTCGACCCTACGTATGAAGGCAACCCGCTCGTCAATGCGATGTGCGTGGGCCTCATCGACCACGAAAAAATTCAAAAAGGGGTAGCCTCCGGTATCGGCAACCCTGTCATCTACGTCGGCGCAAGCACAGGCCGCGACGGGATTCACGGCGCAACGTTTGCGTCCGAGGAGCTGACAGAGGAATCGGAGAAAAAGCGTCCGGCGGTACAAGTGGGCGACCCGTTCATGGAAAAACTTTTGCTTGAAGCGTGCCTGGAGCTGATCGACACAGGAATCGTCGTCGGAATCCAGGACATGGGCGCGGCTGGCTTGACCAGCTCCAGCTCCGAGATGGCGTCCAAGGCAGGAAACGGAATCGAGATGAACCTCGACCTCGTGCCACAGCGTGAAGCGGGAATGTCCGCTTACGAGATGATGCTGTCCGAATCGCAGGAGCGCATGCTCGTCGTCGTGGAAAAAGGCAAGGAAGCAGAAGCCATCGCTATTTTTGACAAGTGGGGCTTGGCGTCCGCTGTCGTGGGCAAAGTAACGGAAGACAGCAAGCTGCGCCTGCTGCACAAAGGCGAAGTCGTGGCAGAAGTGCCAGTAAACAGCCTGGCTGATGACGCGCCTGTCTACCACCGTCCATCCGCAGTACCTGCTTACTACGAGGCGAACGCGAATGTAGACGTGCTCGCTGCCATCCAGGAGCCGAAAGATTTGAACGAGACGCTGAAAAGCATTCTGGCACAGCCGACTGTTGCCAACAAGGCGTGGGTGTACGAGCAATACGACCACATCGTGCGGGCAAACACAGCGGTCAAGCCTGGCTCTGACGCGGCGGTTGTCATGGTGCGCGGTACGCGCAAGGCGCTTGCCATGACGACAGATTGCAACGGACGCTACGTCTACCTCGATCCAAAAGTGGGCGGCGCCATCGCTGTAGCGGAATCCGCTCGCAACGTGGTCTGCTCCGGTGCCGAGCCGCTGGCGATCACCGACTGCCTCAACTTCGGCAGCCCGGAAAAGCCGGAAGTGTTCTGGCAGTTCGAGAAAGCGTGCGAAGGCATGAGCGAGGCGTGCGTGGCACTCGACGCGCCTGTGATCGGCGGCAACGTATCTTTTTACAACGAACGCAGCGGTGACGCGATCTATCCGACTCCAACCGTCGGCATGGTCGGTCTGATTACCGATGTTGACCATATTACGACCCAAGACTTCAAAAACGAAGGCGACGCGATCATCCTGCTCGGCGAAACGTTCGCAGAGCTGGGCGGCAGCGAGTATCAAAAGCTCGCAACAGGCTCCATCTCCGGCCGTCCTCCGCAAATTGATCTGAACAAGGAAGCCGCTGTACAAAAGCTCGTGCTCACAGCGATCCGCAAAGGCTTGGTCAACTCCGCTCACGACCTGTCCGAAGGCGGTCTCGGCGTGGCTCTGGCAGAGTCTTGCTTCGGCAAAGGCATCGGCGCTCAAGTCGAGCTTAGCTCCGAACTGCGAAGCGATGTACTGTTGTTCAGCGAATCCCAATCCCGCATTTTGCTCAGCGCAAGCCCTGAGCAGGCGGAAGCGATCCTCGCATTGGCAGGTGAGCATGGCGTACCGGCTGAAAAAATCGGTACGATCGGCGGCGATCGTCTGGTAGTGAACGTGAACGGTGCAGAAGCGATCAACGCTTCGATTCAAGAGGTGAAAGCAGCCTGGAAGGATGCGATTCCATGTTTGATCGGGTAATCTGGGACAAACTTAACGAAGAATGCGGCGTCTTTGGCATCTACAACCATAAGGAAGCATCCCAACTGACTTATCTCGGTCTGCACGCCCTTCAGCATCGCGGTCAGGAGAGCGCAGGTATCTGCGCCTCCGACGGCGAGAAGTGGTATAAGCACCGCGGAATGGGGCTTGTATCGGAAGCGTTTGGCAAAGGCGACCTGGAAAAATTCCGCGGTCACATCGCCATCGGCCACACCCGCTATACGACTGCCGGCTCCAGCAAGATTGAAAATGCCCAGCCGCTGTTTTTCCGCTACGCGCAAGGCAGCATGGCTGTTGCCCATAACGGTAACCTCGTCAATGCGGCCGTCCTGCGCAAAGAGCTGGAAGCAAAAGGGTCGATTTTCCAGACGACCAGCGACACCGAGGTGATCGCGCATCTGATCGCACGCTCCGAGCGCCGCGACCTGCCAGGTGCGGTAAAAGACGCGTTGCAGCACATCAAGGGCGCGTATGCGCTGCTCGTCATGAACGAGAAGCAGCTCGTGATCGCACTCGATCCGAACGGCCTGCGTCCGCTGTCGCTCGGCCGACTGGGCGACGCGGTGACAGTCGCCTCCGAAACCTGTGCGTTTGACATCATCGGTGCCGAGTATTGGCGCGACGTGCAGCCAGGGGAAATGATCGTCATCGACCAGGATGGCATCACCGAGACGAAGCACACCGAGACGACACAACGCTCGATCTGTACGTTCGAATACATTTACTTCGCCCGCCCGGACAGCGACATCGACGGCATCAACGTCCACATGGCCCGCAAACGGCTGGGCAAGCAGCTCGCTCTGGAATCGGCAATTGACGCCGATGTAGTCACAGGCGTGCCGGACTCCAGCATTTCCGCCGCGATCGGCTTTGCGGAAGCGACAGGCATTCCGTACGAGATCGGCTTAATCAAAAACCGTTATGTAGGCCGGACGTTCATCCAGCCGAGCCAGGAGCTGCGCGAGCGCGCGGTGTACCTCAAGCTGTCGGCGGTTCGCAAAGTAGTCGAAGGCAAGCGCGTCGTCATGATTGACGATTCCATCGTGCGCGGCACGACGAGCAACCGCATTGTCCGCATGCTGCGCGAGGCTGGCGCCAAGGAAGTACACGTGCGCATCAGCTCTCCGCCTGTCATGAACTCGTGCTTTTACGGCATCGACACCTCCACGCGTGACGAACTGATTGCCGCGACCAAATCGGTAGAGGAAATTCGCCAGATCATTGAAGCCGATTCCTTGGCCTTCCTGTCTGTAGAAGGCATGATCGAAGCGATTGGCCGCCAGGATTCCGCTCCGAACAAAGGGCATTGCCTCGCCTGCTTTACCGGAGAGTATCCGACCGAGATTGAATTTGAAGAGGCGCTACCAGCGTCCAAGTGCTAATACAAGCAACCTCTTGTAAGGGGGAGAAACGATGAGTGAAGCATATAAACAAGCGGGTGTCGACATCGACGCGGGGAACGAAGCCGTCGAACGCATGAAAAAACACGTGAAGCGGACATTCCGCCCCGAAGTGCTGACCGATTTGGGCGGCTTCGGAGCGTTGTTCCGTCTGGACACGAAAAAATACGAAAAGCCGATTCTCGTATCGGGTACCGATGGGGTAGGCACCAAGCTGAAGCTGGCTTTTGCCATGGACAAACACGACACGATCGGGATCGACGCCGTCGCGATGTGCGTCAACGACGTCGTGGTGCAGGGCGCGGAGCCGCTCTTTTTCCTCGACTACCTGGCAGTAGACAAGGTGATCCCGGAAAAAATCGAAGCGATCGTAAGCGGGATCGCAGAAGGCTGCGCCCAGTCCGGTTGCTCGCTGATCGGCGGGGAGACGGCGGAAATGCCAGGCATGTACGCTGAGGGCGAATACGACATCGCCGGATTTACCGTAGGGGTTGTCGACGAGAGCAAAATGATTACGGGTGCGAACGTAGCAGCAGGCGACGTGCTGATCGGGCTGGCGTCGAGCGGCGTGCACAGCAACGGCTTCTCGCTCGTGCGCAAGGTGCTTTTGGCCGACAAGGGCATGTCTTTGCACGACCATGTAGACGTCCTCGGCAAAAAGCTCGGCGAGGAACTGCTGACGCCGACCCGCATCTACGTGAAGCAAGTACTGGCTGTGCTGGAATCGCATGAAGTCAAGGCTTTGGCTCACATCACAGGCGGCGGCTTTACGGAAAACATCCCGCGCGTGCTCCCGGAAAACACGCAAGCGGTCATCAACGTCGGCTCCTGGCCTGTTCTGCCGATCTTTTCGCTCGTACAGGAAGCCGGAAACATTTCCTTCCCGGACATGTACAAAACGTTCAACATGGGCATCGGCATGATCTTGGTCGTGAAGGAAGCGGATGCGGTGAGCGTCATGGAAAAGCTGCAAGAGCTCGGCGAGCAGCCGTACCTGATCGGAAACATTCAGGCGGGTGAGCGCAAAGTCGTGTACAACGGGGTGGAATGGTGAGAAAGCTGGCCATTTTCGCCTCAGGCAGCGGCTCCAACTTCGAAGCGATCGCGCAGGCTGTTCAGGCAGGACGGCTGCCGGGCGTGGAAGTCGCCCTGCTCGTCTGCGACAAGCCGCAGGCGAAGGTGCTGGAGCGCGCCGAACGTTTGGGAATCGAAGCTTTTGTGTTCCAACCGAAGGAGTATGCCAGCAAGGCAGCGTTTGAAGCGGAGATTGTCGCAGAGCTGCAAAAGCGCGAGATTTCGCTGGTCGTGCTGGCAGGCTACATGCGGTTGGTAGGAGAGACGCTGCTGTCCGCTTACGAAGGAAAAATCATCAACCTGCATCCGTCGCTCTTGCCTGCTTTTCCAGGCAAGGACGCGATCGGCCAGGCACTCGCTTACGGGGTAAAGATAACGGGGGTAACGGTCCATCTGGTCGATGCCGGTCTCGATACGGGTCCGATCATCGCTCAGGTTCCCGTAGCAGTGCATGACAACGACACGGCCGAGACGCTGGCAGCGCGCATCCACGAGGTGGAGCACGGGCTGCTGGTGGAAGTCATCGGCATGCTGGCGGAAGGCCGGGTGCAGGTTACAGGGCGGCAAGTTCAGGTGATAGCATAGCGTCAAAAGAAAGACCGGCACAGGATAGATGTGTGCACTTACCCCTGTCAAGTAGACACACACTAAAAAGCCTAAGCAGCCAGTTTGACTCGGTATTCAACCGGGGCACACTGGTTTAATCTTTTCTGGAAACGTTCATGGTTATAGAACCATATGTATTCATCAATGGCTTGAAGAAGCTCTTCCTCTGTTTTACACTGAGAGAAGTACGACGTTTCCGTTTTCAGATGGGAAAAGAAGGACTCTATGCATGCGTTGTCTAGGCAGTT
>NZ_BAAIYG010000038.1:0-29823 GCF_057543335.1 Brevibacillus sp. YAE8 | reverse complement strand
GTTGCTCCACCTTGAAATGACGTTCCACTCGATTCGGCTGGACTACGGATGCCTTTCTGCTGTAATAACGACGTTTCTTCCGGATGGTTGATTGAATGTTGAGTTCTTTCATAAGACGGTATGCTCGTTTGTGATTGACAATGAATCCCTCTTTTTTCAAAGCAATTTGCATCCGTGGGTAACCGTAAAAGGGACATTTCAGATGGATGGCTACGATGTGCTCCTTCAGATTCATCTCTTGTAGATGTCGCTCTCTGCGTTTTTCCTCGGTGTTTCGTCACTTGTAATATCCTGCACGAGATACCTGTGCGATTTTCACCAACCAGGTAATCGGGCACATGTTCTCCAGTGAGGATATGATTTCAAAGCGGTTTACTTTCGGAATGATCCCTCCCGAATAGATTTGGATTGCGCTTTTTTAGGAACGCTACCTGCGCTTTCAAATAATCTCGTTCTTCCTCTACACTGGAAAACTTCGTACGAGGCCGACCAATAAAAGGATGAGAAGCCGCATGCTTCCCACGCTGATCCAGTAACGTTTCGTTGTTATGGAATTTCCCAACCCAGTTCTTTATTTGAGTAGAACTGCGAATCCCAAGAGCATCGGCTACAGCTTGATAACTAAGCCCACCTTTTTCGTAAAGGTCGATTGCTCTTTGTTTCGTCTCCTCAGAATGCCTCATAAATGTCTGTCCCTTTTTAGCCAAAGAAAATCCCCTCCACGTATCAGTGTACCATCCAAGCCAATATGCTTGGGCTTTTTTCACTGTCTACTCAAAGGGGATAATATCATATCAGCGGTTTAAAATTCCCCAGAAAAAGCCGACAGACTCTCCGGAATGAGAGTAAAGATGGTGAAGAATGGGGAGTTTTTTGTGAGCAAAGAAATGCGTCTGAAAGGTATGAGTATTACCCACATTGTTGAAGAGAGGAGACGGGATCGAAAAACGATTCGAAAATGGCTCCTGTAAGAAACGCCGAGAGCTATCCTATTCTCAAGCCACGTCCCAGCAAGTTGGATTCTTTTATGGATTTCATCCGTACTTTTACGCTTTCGTCATGGTGCCGGGTTATTTACGCATGATGTATGGAGAATCTACGGAGGACGAAAAGCTGGAACCTCTCATCGGATGTCATCTTCGGGCTTGGCAGTACTTTGGGGGTGTGTCGCAAAGTTTTTTCTGGTCGAGATGACAATGGTAGGGCGATTTGTAACAAGGGTTTCGCTGGCTTTGCCAGCCACTGTGACTGCAAGCCCTATCGGAATCGAACGAAGGGAAAAGTGGAGAATGGAACGGGTTATCATCTCGGAAAGCACTTTTGGCCTCGCAGTGGCACTTTTGTCGGGCAGCAAGATCTTCAATCAAAAAGTATAGAGTCTTGCGATTTTCTTGCAATGACCATCTAATCAATGAACACCACTAAACAGTGGGGCGTAATCAGAACGTAGCATAAAAACCACTTCGACGAAATTCGCACATCTACGAGGAAACCGGTTCCCTAACCTACACCTCGTTATATGGAGTTCAACACCCGACTTGTTGGAACGCTCACTTACAGCATATGAAGAATTGGCGGAAGAAAATGTGACGATGCAATGATCTTGCAAGAACGCCTGTTGGAAACATCCCATCATTTTGGAGGGGTACGCATCCTAGATCCTCCACGATCACGCCGAAGAAGCAACTAAACACAGCATATCGTAATGTATATAAACAACAAGAATGACTATTCTAGTCTGTCGTAACGCGAAGCCACACGGAGTGGAACTAAAAACTGGAATAAGCTTATTACAAAAAATATGTAACTTTTTGTAAGGAATAATCGTCTCTATACAACGAGTAATTCCATTTTTTTCAACAAGAGGGATTATAAAGAATTTTTCCGACCGTTTGTGTTCATGTTGAGGATTCGAAAAGTTTATTCCAAGGAGATGAGCCCGTTTGAGAAATGTTCTTAAAAAGTCACTAACACTTGTGTGCTTAGCATCCACCTTAGTAACTGGACAAGCGATGGCTGCGGAAACTTTGTTTACCAATAGTTCCTCAACCAATAAAGATTATGATCGTAGCGGAGCAAAAAAATATGCTGAAAAGTATGCTGAGCGACCTGGAAACAAAAAATACGCAAATTACGGGAGCAACGGCGATGGCGGCGATTGCACAAACTTTGTTTCTCAGGTATTGCATGAAGGAGGAAGGTTGGATTTTCATGGTACTGTTGGGTATAATAGGAACCAAAAGGATTGGTATTATTACGGTCCACATGTTCCGAAAAATACGAATGATAAAAAATCGCGTACATCATCTTGGACTGGAGCCCATCAATTTCGGGAGCACTGGGCTGTAGTGAATGGTTCCGGAGGGAAATTTGCTTATCAAGCCAAAAAATATTCAGTTCAGGACGCACAAAAAAATTTTGATGATATTTATGAAGATTTAAATACTGGGGATATTGTTCAATATGTTGATAAAAACGGAAGGACAGTACACTCACAAGTCGTACACAAGTTTAAAGATGGTGACGTCTATATGGCCCAACATTCTATTAATGACGAAGATTATTATTGGGGAACAGATTTGCGGTTAAGCGATTGGCTCGATTATGGTGGTGCGTATGTTATTACGATAGAGATCAGAAAATAGCGACAGATTGTTGTCGAATGGAGATGATTATATGCGCAAGTTGAACAAGAAGCATGTGTTATTTTTGTCTGCTGCAGCCATTCTGGGGTTAGGCATCATTGGAGTTGACGCGTATGCCGATAAACCTTCCAAAGAAGAACGTCTAGCCCAGATGGAGAGGGAATTCAACAAACAAGAAGAAGCCTTGAATAAGAAGTATGCCGACGAACAGGAACAAAAAGTAAAAGATTTATCGTGGGAAGTCGGTAAACTGAAAAAAGAGTTGCATCCTGAAGATCCGGAAGAGGTATTAAAGAGGAAACTTAGCGCCTTCAAACAAATGACACTCATTCATGAAAACTCTTATAAAGGCGAAAATGTTGAAGACGTGAATCTCGATGATCCAAAAGTGGTCGAGGTCTTGGAAGTGATTGAGAAAAGAAAACAGCTCATTGAACGGATGGAAAATGAGCTTTCGGGGAATGGGAAGTTTGCATCAGGTAAGTCCGCACAAGAATTACTTGAAGAATTCGAGAAAGAAAAAATGGAATTAAGTGACGCAACCAAGGACACAAGAAATTAAAAGGAGTATTTCGATTAGTTACCAATCAATGGGGCTGTCTCAAAAGTCGATTTTTCGATTTCGAGACGCCCCTTTTGTCTGTCAGAAACGTTGATATAGCAATTTTTTGATTATAACACGTTAGCGGTATTGGCCTTTTTGGACGCTTCCCCTTCTTGTTGGGACTCTGAGTGCCAACCGCGACCAGCCGGTACATACGGTGGTGTGAAAGGACGGGAGTTAGTCATTCCCTCCTACCCGATTGGCTCAGATGCTCCTCTGCCTTCACCAAATCACGGCAAGACCACTATTACCAGAAACTTTCCATTACGACCCAGTCTTCCCCGCAACATGAAAACTGGAGCTAATCTCTTTCAACTCAGCTTCAAGATCGGCGAACTTTCTTGCCTGCGTCACGCACATGATCTGGTAAAAATGCGTGGATGTTTCCACAACGGTAACAAGATAGGCAACTTTTTGTCCCTCGAAGGTTCCTTGCGCTGTAAATTGCGCGGAGAGGTGACCGTCGACGGTGAGACGAACGGGCTTGCCGACGGACGGCTCGGACAAGTCGCCGAGAAGGTTTGTCTCTACCCATTCTGTGTATTGCTGCAAAGTGAACGGACTCTCCAGCTCGTTTTTTGGATCGGCGATCACGATCAGATGCTTGTCCGCGCTCTTGTTGGAAAGGGCGATGACTGCCTCCGGGTGCAGGCTGCTGTTGGCTTTCCAGTCTGAGTACGCATAGATTTGCAGCGTCTGGTCCGGGCTGAAAAAGGTTTTCTTTTCAGGCGAGCTTTTGGCGATGGAGGCTATTCCGAAAATGCCGATTAGAAGAGAAAATAGTGCCAGCGTTGCGAAAACGACTGCATACAAGGTGACGGACTTTTTGCTCTCGCCATCCAAATCTTTTACTTTTACGACGAATGTATTGGCCGCCAAATCGCCCAGCCGCTGCTTCTTCTTTGTGGCCAACACACTGATCCCTGCAGGCAATCCGCCCAGCAGCAGCGGGTTGGTCTCTACGATCCGGATCAAAGAGCGGAGTATTGACTTCCCGACTCCTGGCGGCCGCCCGCGCTCGTTGACTGCTTTAATGCGAAGGGCGAATTTTCCGATCGTATATCCGGTCAGACCTTCCAGCAGAACGTAGTAGCCTAAGATGCCGAGAGTGAGGACGAGAAGGAAGACGAGAGCGGAGGAATCTTTGCTGGATCGACCCAATAAGGCAAACGTTCCGAACAGAAAGCTAATTAAAAGGATGTAGTCGATGACGTGCGCCCCCCAGCGCCGGAAAAAAATCGAGGCCCCGTAAGTTTGCGTGATGTCCCCCATCGGTTTTGGCCCTGCCGGAAAAGAGCTGTCCGGTTGCGGGGGAGGGGAAACCAGTGAGGAATCAGCCTGCGGCAATGATTGATGCTCCAAAATTGTACACCTCCAACAAAAATGTAAACAAATAACATTTAATCACTGTATAAATCTTCCTGTCAAATTTTTCTTGTTTGCAACCTCTCCTCTGGTGGCAAAAACCTACCAAAAGTTAGGGGACGCACGATTGGGGAGTCCGCTTTAGTAAGTGAGCAAGTGCTGGATTGAAGAAAAACCAATATACCGGGTGATTGATTATGAATAGTGGCATGACTGCTTTTATCGCTGTGTTAGTTCTGGGGACCGTCGCCTATATCACATTGTGGTGGGAAGGGTCATACGTAAACTTGCGGATGACAAAATGGTTTTTCGCTATCTTATTGATCGTGGCAGTAGCGACAGGAGGGTATTTTTGGTTTTCGGGAGCAACGATTTAATCAAGGAAATAGCTGGTCGTTCAAGAGCCCTCTGGTTGGAGGGCTTTTTTGTGTCTGCGTGGCGTCATTTTCAAAAAGGTCAGGTTACTTGCATTGTTCGGAAGGATTCCACATAATTACAATGTCCCTATTTTTCGAGCGGGACAAATGTCTGCTCTTTTGCGAGGTCATTTTCTTTTAGGCAGGGAGATGCACATGGATCAAGCGACGTACAGTCCACTTATTGCAACGAAGCTTCATATACCTACATACGGTTCGGACTTGCTGCATCGGCACCAGTTGGTGGAAGAAATTGATGAGGTCGGGATGGCCCGGGTGATTCTCATATGCGCTCCGGCAGGGTTTGGCAAAACAACAGCCGTGAGCCAGTGGATTTCGAGTGCTGGCAAGCCCGCCGGGTGGCTTTCCTTGGATGAATCGGACAGCGATCCCGCCCGTTTTTGGCGTTACCTGGCAAAAGCAATAAGCGCAGGGCAGAAGGAAGCGGGCCGGGAGCCTTCTGCGTCGCTTGATCTGTCGTACACGGCGTCAGCCGATCATTTGCTATCTGTCCTGCTGGAAGAAATCGCCGCGATTCATACCGATTATTATCTTGTTTTGGATGATTACCATTTGATTAAGGAGCCTTCGATTCACGAAGGCATGCAAACTTTGCTCCAGCATGCGTCACCTTTTTTGCACGTCATCCTCATCACGCGTGAAGAGCCGCCGCTGTCCTTGCATCGTTTGCGTGTCCGCAAGCAGCTTGGGCAACTGGGGTCTGAGCAGCTTCGCTTCAATGAAAAGGAATGCCACCGCCTGTTTAATGAGCTGATGGGGCTGAACTTGTCGTACGAAGTGATTCAACTGCTAAGCAAGCGGACGGAGGGCTGGATTGCCGGCTTGCAGTTGGCCGCTTTGTCCATGCAGGGGAAGGCCGCTTCTGCTGTCGAGCTGCACAGCTTTTCCGGAAACGACAAATACGTGGTAGATTATTTGACGGAAGAAGTATTGAAGCGGCTGCCGGAACCAGTCCAGCATTTTTTGCTGAAAACGTCGATATTGCCGCGGCTGTCAGGGGAATTGTGCGCAGCGGTAGCCAAGGAACCGGAGGCGCACGTTATTTTGCAGATGCTTGCGCGCACCAACTCTTTTGTCGTGCCGCTCGATGGGGTCAATGAGTGGTATCGCTATCATCATTTGTTTGCGGATTTGCTGAATGCCCATTTGCGGAAAAAATACAGCGAGCAACTGCCTGCCTTGCATGTTGCGGCCAGCCAATGGTTTGAAAGCCACGGCTGGCCGATGGAAGCCATCGAGCACGCGCTTATGGGAAACGACAGGGCCTGTGCGACTCGGATGATCGTCGAGCATGCTCCGTGGATGCTGAAGCAGCATGAAAACGTTACCTTGCGCAGATGGATGAAGCATTTTGACACGGCCTGGCTCAAAGAGCATCCCGAGCTATGCATCGCTTTTGCCTGGATGCATGCGCTGTCGGACGAACTGGAGCAGGCGGAGGGGCTAGTGCACCTGGCGGAAGACAACATGCACGCCAATCCCGAGAGCCTCGACGATTGCCGGGTGGAAATATGCGTGCTGCGCGGCTACATGCAGTTGATTTTGCGCAATATCGAGCTGTCGCTTACTTACCTGGAAGAGTCGGTCAAAATGAAACCGAAGTTCAGCCGCTACTTTATCGTCGGGGTCGAGCTGAACTGGGATGAGGCTTTCGTGCTGCGCAGCCGGGTGGCGTTGAGCGGCTATTTGTCCAAGGTGAACGAGTTTTACCCCAAGCTCAGGATGATCTGGAAGCACAGCGGGCTGGGGATTCTGGCGTATGGCTCGATCGTGATGGCAGAGCTGTACTACGAGCAGAACGAGTTCGAACAGTTGACCTACTTTGTGCAACGCGCGCTTCAACTCGGGATGAACACGATGAATTTCGGCGTGCTGGTCCCGGCCTATCTGGTGTTGACGCGTTGGAGAAAGGCGGAGCGCCGCGAGTCAGAGCTGTGGCTGCCGATCGAGGAAATTACCGAGCTGTGCCGCCAGCGGAAAGCGCCGCCGCACTGGATCGCTTTTTTGGATGCGTTTCGTGTCCGGCTATGGATGGAGGAAAATCGGCGGGACGAAGTGGAGCGATGGCTCGCGGAATTTGAAAAAATGCGGAAGGACCTTGCGCATTCCCGGCATGAGTTTGAACGGCTGACGCTGGCGCGTGTGTACCTGTATTTGAAAAAGGAGAGCGAGGCTTGTGAGCTGCTCACCCGTCTGAAACATGAGACAGAGCTGAAGGATCGGCTGGGGAGTCGGATCGAGACGTTGATTTTGCTCAGCCAGGCTTATCGCAACCAGAAAAAGCACCACGAGGCAGCCGAGTGCATCCGCATGGCCGTCGTGCTGGCTGCGCCGGAAGGCTACGTGCGCATTTTCCTGGACGAAGGGCCGGAAGTCGCCCGGATGCTCTATGCGCTCTACAAAAGCAAGGCGTGCTCCAAGCAAGAGCTGGCCTATATAGCGCGGCTGCTCAAGATGATGGAAAAAGAATTTCCCGCCCTCGACATTCAAATTCGGGTATCGCCCGAGCTGGACAAGCTGACAGAGCGGGAGGCCGAAGTGCTGGCGCTGATCGGCGAAGGGCTGTCCAACGCAGAGATTGCGAGCAGGCTGCACCTGACGATCGGGACGGTCAAGGTGTATATCCACCAAATATACGCCAAGCTGCAAGTGCGCAATCGCGCGCAGGCAGTGGTCAAGCTTAGAGAGAGCGAGCTGTAGCGAGGGCCGTAAAAACGAAATACAAGAGAAGAGAAGCCACCTGGAAGCAGGCGGCTTGCTTTTTGCAGCGGATGGTCAGCCGATGTTTTCGGGCTGGCCTTTCTTGTCGAGTATAAGTGCAACTAAGGCTGTGCAAAGCCATTGGCGCAGCCAAGTTTTCTAATCTCGGCATAGAGCCATCTGCGCTGAGGGATAGTAAACCTATCCTGATCTGGAAAAAGAGTGATTGGAAATGACCCGCAAAGAAAATCAGCCGGAACGACTCAGTTGCTCGCTGGCAAACCGTTCGGCCAGGCTATGGATCGGCTGCTCAAGCAAAAAAGCGTCGTTCGGGTAGACCGGCATGGAGAAGTAGCGGGCAACAGCGAACAACTGGGACAGGTCGCCGCCCTCCTGGATGAGTGGAGCCAGGAACTTGGAAGCAAGTCGGACTTGTTCGATCTCGAACGGCATATGCTGATCCAAGTCGCGGAAGCAGAGACGGATGGAGAGAGCGACGGCAATCAGCTCCGTTCGCTGCGTGCAGCAGCTATTTCCGCAGAGCCGACCGTCCGCCTTTCCGCAGAGCTGGTCGAGGCAATGGCCGAGCAACAATTCTGGCGATAGAAAAACGCGCGCTGAAGCTCGAACCGGAGGCAACGTATCAAATCCAGGTGACAGGCTATTTGACTAGCAGCCGCAAGCTGGATTTGACTGCGGCAGAAGATGGAACCACCTATACATCGAGCAAGCCGGAATGGATCGAGGTAAGCGAGGATGGCTTGGTCCGCGTCTTGCCAGAGGCAAAGCCGGGCAGCAAAGCGACCATCACGATTCAAAACGGGAGCAGCACAGCGAAGATGACGGTAACCGTCTATACGCTCGACAGCATCGCGGTGTCCCCGAAGCGTGATGTCGTCTATCCAGGGGAAAAATTGCAACTGAAGGTCAAAGGAAGCTATTCAGACCGGAGCGCGATTGATCTCACCAAGTCCAGTACGGGTACGACATATTCGCTCGATCAAGACGAATATGCGACAATCAGCGCGAACGGCTTGCTGGAAATCAGCCCGGATGCGCCTGACCAGGCCGCGATTACGGTGACGGTCGAAAATGGCAACGCCAGCACCACGTACACGGTCACAGTCAAACGTTCGAAATAACCGAGCAGTACAGGAGCCCGTCGGCAAACAGCCAAGCGGGCTCCTTTTTCTGTGCCAATGATTCAAAATCATGATTTGATACAATCTGCTCGTTTCAACGCATTTTCCAAAGGGTACATAGTACAAACAGAAAATGTTGAAAGTAGGAGAAAAATCAGATGAAACTCACAGTCGGAAAAAAGCTGTACGCAGCGTTTTTGGTGACGTTGTTGCTGATGGCGTCAGTCGGCGGGCTGGGCATTTATCAAATGAAAAATCTGAACGAAAAGGCAGTGGAGATCAATACGAGCTGGCTACCGGCCGTCGAAGATATCAATCATTTGAACTACTTGACGGAGCATGCCCGCGCTGTCCTGCTCAAGCATATTTTTTATCAAAGCAGAGAGGACAAGGAACCGCTGGAAAAGGAACTGGAGCAAGCCATGCAAGAGGTGAAAGCCGAGATCGCGTCCTACGAAAGCACGCTGGAAGAGGACGATGTGGAGGACAGGAAGATTTTCAATGCCTTCAAGAGCAACTGGGAAAAATACGAGCAAATTTATGAGCCGCTGCTTGCGGCTTCCCGCCTGAACGACACGGCAAGCATCCAGGCGGCGATCAAGGAAACGACGGTCTTGTTCACAGAGATGGACAACGATCTCAATGCTCTGGTCAAAATCAATCATGACGGAGCCAATCGGGAGAGCGAGGAAGCTGCCGCGATTTACGCCGAGGGGAGAACCGTCACGCTCGTGATGATGAGCGTTTCCCTTTTGCTGACCTTTGTGTTCGCGGCGGTAATCACAAACGGGATTCGCAAGCGGCTGCAAAAGCTCGCCCATCAGGTGAATGCGGTAGCGGAAGGCAATTTGCGGCTGGAAGCCCTCCCGGCAAAAGAAACGGACGAGATTGCAGAGCTGACCCGCGATTTCAACAACATGCTGGCGAAGCTGCGCGAGATTGTTTTCCAGGTGAACATGACCGCCCAGCAAGTCGCCGCCTCTTCGGAGCAACTGACAGCCAATGCCGAACAGTCGGCCAAGGCGGCCGAGCATATTGCCGTGGCGATTCAGGAGGTGGCGAGCGGCTCGGAGAAACAGGTGCAGGGCGTAGAAGAGAGCTTCCGCACCGTGGAAGAAATGTCTGGCGACTCCGAGCAGATTGCCGCCAAGGCCAACTCCGTGGCGGACATCTCGCTGCAAGCCTCCGAGCTGGCGCAGGCCGGAAACCAGTCTGTGCAAACGACCTCGAGCCAGATGAACGCGATTCATTCGACGATGAACGAGCTGGCCCACGTCGTAAAAGGATTGGGAGAGCGCTCCACAGAGATCGGGCAAATTATCGAAGTGATTACGGATATTGCGGATCGGACGAACCTGCTGGCGTTGAACGCGGCGATTGAGGCGTCCAGAGCCGGAGAAAGCGGGCGTGGCTTCGCGGTGGTCGCCGCAGAAGTGCGGAAACTGGCGGAGCAGTCGCAAGCCTCTGCCGAGCAGATCGCCCTGTTGATCCAGGCGATTCAGCAGGAGACGGCGAAGGCTGTCTCGACGATGGAAGCAGGCATGAAGGAAGTGCAGGAAGGCATGCATGTCGTGCAGCGCGCAGGGCAAACGTTCGAGCAAATTCAGCAGTCTGTACTGGAGGTGGCAGCGCAGATTCAGGAAGTCTCGGCCGCTTCCGGCCACCTCGCTACAGGTGCCGAGCGCGTCGTTCATGCGATCCAGTTGATTTCCGGCGTAGCGCAGACGGTGGCCGCAGGCACGCAAAATATTACGACTGCGGCCGAAGAACAGTTGGCGTCGATGGAGGATATTACTTCTTCGGCGGCAGCGCTCTCCAACATGGCCGAGGAGCTGCAATCATCCGTGCGCGTATTTAAGCTGTAGCGTCTGTCCTTTCCCTCCTGGAACAGATAGAATGGGAAGTATGGAGTCTTCTTGACTAGGAGGAAAACATGTATAAAGTTGGGGTTATCGGTCCTCATTCATCCGTCGAACGAATCATTCAGTTCGGAAAAGAATATGAACTGACGATGACATTCATGGGGTATTACCAGCATGAGTTTTTAAATAAGGTGAGCATCGACGAGATTACGACCTCCCATCTGGAACAGGCTCTGCAACAGATAGATATCCAGCCGCAGGAGATGTATGTGAAAACTTTGACGTGCATTCCAGCACGCAGGAGCTGATTGATTTTCACCTGGAGCTGTATAAAAGCGAGAAAACGAAAGGGGCCCTGACCTGCTTTGAGGCGGTCTATCTGGCGCTGACCGAAGCAGGGGTGCCGACCTACCGGATCGCGAGCACGGACATGGAAATTCGCCAGGCGCTGCGCATTCTCGCGGAAAAAATCCGTACCTTTTACTACAAGGACACGCAGATTGGCGTGCAACTGTGGAATTGGAGCAGTTTGAAAAAATTAGCGAGAAAGCGAAAAGCTTCTACCATTTGCAGTTGTTTGAGATGAAGGTCAAAGAAACGCTGTTGCGCTACTGTGAAAAGCTGGACTGCGATTGTCGCCATCGTGGGAGCGATCGGGATTTACTGCGAGGACAACCGGAAGGCGATCGAAGAGCTGACGCTGGAAGAATTGCAGCAGATCAGCCCGCACATCGAAGGCGATCTGTACGCGTTTATTGATTATCAAAACATCCTGAACAAAGGGATTAAAGTGGGATTGCTGCGCTAGCAGAAGGACGAAGGGCTGGCTTTTTCGCGCCGGGACGGGCAATCCAACGATGAAAAACTGCGAGAAGCAGGAAGGACAGCGAGCCACCCGATGAGGTGGCTTGCTTTTTGGGGAAATTGCAAGAAAATTTTTACAGGAAATCGCCCGCTTTTCTTGAACTGTATGTAGGAAACGAACCGAAAAAGAGGTGTTGGGAATGCGTGACCTTTTTTCCGTTGCCGACCTGGAAACGTTCATCGTGCAAGCCAAGCAGCACACTTATGTAGGGGGAGCCAAGCGGCTTTTGCCGTATCGGCTCGGGTCCAAGGACATTCAATACGTAAGCGGGGAGTGGGCCTATCACGACAGTTATTTGGGAGAGAGCGATTTTATCGGGCAAGAGGTTGTGTATTTCCGAAAAAGCCCGGTGTGGGCGATGAATTATTTTGGCTACATCACCAAGCCGGAGCGAATCGACGCGCATGCCGCGGGACTGATGATTAAGGCCAGCTTGTCGAACATGTACGCGGAGGGCCGTTTTTTGGGAGCATTCGAGCATGTGCAGGACGATTTGCGCTATGTCGATACGAATGAGGGCGATGCGACCTTTTTTCAGGGGAAAGAATTTATTTACCGCCAGGATGAGATTGTCTATGAATTGCTCTATCACGGCGGGGTGTTGAAAAAGTAGGAAGTGCGTAAGCGGCTGCGGTGCCTTTTTCGCCATGATCGTGAAGACGAAAAACGCCAACCTTAGCTGCTCGAAGCGATCCAGCAAAAAAGCTATGGAAGCCACCCGGAAAAGGTGGCTTTTTGAATGATGTGTTCATCATCAATCTGCGAGCCCGGTTATTTTGGGGGAAGCGCGCGGATTGCGCGGACAAAAGACACGATGGTGTCGATCAGTTCTGCCTCCTGCTCCCACAGCACCAGATGCCCCGAAGCGATTTCGTGGTAGCGCGCGTCAGGCAGGAGAGCGGCCAGTTCTCTGGTTTGTTCGACAGGCACCATGCGGTCGTAAGTCAAGCCGATGACTTGCGCCGGGGCGGTAACTTTGCCAAGCAAGGGCCGCAGGTTGATGCGAGTGTCAAGTTCAGCCTGTTTGCCAGTCCCTTCGGCAAGTGTCGCAGCCAAATTGGTTGTAAACTCGTGCAACTGTTCCACGGTTTGAAAGGAGCTGTAAAAGGTCGAGCTAAAGCCGGTATGGATGGCGAATTGGGCGAACAGCTCCCGATCTTGACGGAACAGCTTTTGCCACAGATCGAACTGGTAGGCGATGGCCGGATCGCTTTCTACCCAGCCCGCGATTGGCGTCACGGATTGGACCCGCTCGGGGTATTTGGCGGCGATGGCAGTCGCGATGACGGCACCGAGCGAATAGCCTACGACATGAAAGCGTGTAAAGCCTTCCTGCGTAACAGCTTGCACATTTTGCTCGATCAAATCGTCCAGCTCCAGCCGGTCGCGGGAATCTTGCGTTTTGCCCGAGCCGCTGTAATTGGGGGTGATGACGGTAAAGTCAGGTGCCAGAGTGTTTCTAAGATTGCCCCACGTGCCTTCGTAACTGCCTCCTGTGCCGTGAATCAATAGCACGGCAGGCCCGTTTCCTTCCACGGCATAGGCGACGTTTGCGGGACCGACTTGAACGTATTTTTCCATGGGCTCCTCCTCGAAATCGTGTTTTACAAAAGTGATCTTACCGAATGCACTATAAAAAAGTAAGTACGCACTTTTTCGTTGAATACTTACCAAAAGGGAAGTGAAACGATGGGGAACCAGCAGGTGATGTATCAAATAAACGGCAAGCAGTTTCAGTGTCCGATTGAGTTGTCGGTGTCCATTCTTGCCGGAAGGTGGAAAACGACGATCATTTGCCAGCTTTTGAAAGGGAAAAAACGGTACGGCGAGCTGAAGAAAGGCATCATCGGCGTGAATCACAAAATGCTCGCGGAACAGTTGCGGGAGCTGGAGGAGGCGGGGATTGTACGGCGCCATGTGTACCCGGTCGTTCCGCCAAAGGTGGAGTACGAACTGACAGAGCGGGGAGAAGCCCTGCGCCCTGCTATTGAATACTTGATTGCATGGGGAGAACAGTTTGGCACACCTGTGCCTGTGGCGGATGAAGACGATCCGCCTGCCCGTAGCTGCTGAGAGCAAGGAACGTTTGGGGCCGAACCGGACAGCGAATGCCGCGTGGCCCTATAGCCAGGAACAGGAGTAAGCCGTCCAGTTTGTGCGGCCTTGCCTCGCCTCGCTCCCAGTAGGAGCAGTGCAGAGTAGCCGATTTGTTTGAACAGTTGTCCCTGCCTTATGAAAATAATGGTATAATCAGCCGTGAATACATGAATAGCATGCAGCTAGGTGCCTTTGCGAGAGCAAGGGGTAACAGGGAATCGGGTGAAAATCCCGAGCGGTCCCGCCACTGTAAACGGGGAGTTCTCTTTCCTACATGTCACTCGGAGTAAAGCATGTCTGCCGGGGAAGACGAAAGAGCGCGATGAGCCGAAAGCCAGGAGACCTACCTAGTTTGCCACACCCGTAACCTTCGCGGAAAAGGAGAGGTGTAGGAAGAAGATGCGACAGCCTGAGTCTAGGCTAACTATGTCGACTGACAGCTTCTACACGTCTGCCTCGTCCGTTGGGACGGGGCTTTTCTATTCGATCAAAAGAAAAAAGGAGTGGAAATGATGCTGCAAAAGACAGGAAGAGGGGCCAAAGTATGGCTGGCAGGTCTGCTGGCTGTGTTGCTGGTGGCGACAGGATGCTCGGCTGCGCCAACTGCCCAACAGGCGGAGCAAACGGGGCAAGCAGGGCAATCTGCGCAAGCGCCTGCAGACGAGCTTACCTTCCAAGACTCTGCCGGGACCACGATCACGTTGAAGCTGCCAGTAGAGCGCGTGATCGTCCTCAACCGCAATACGGCAGAAGCGATCAAGCTCTTGGGAGCGGAACAGTACGTGCTGGCTACAGGCGACACGACGGTCAAAAACAACCCGTACCTCGGCTTTGACGGCAAGCCGGATGTGGGGGAAACCAAACAGATCAATCTGGAGCAGGTTATCAGCCTGAAGCCGCAGGTCGTCTTTGCGTACACGAACCGTCCGGACAAAACGCTGGAAGAAAAGCTGGAGCCAGCCGGAATCAAAGTCGTGCGGATCAACAACTACTTGCCAGAGCAGATGGACGAGGAACTGAAGCTGCTCGGTAAAATTTTTGACAAATCGGACAAGGCTGACGAATTTCTCGCCTGGAAGCATTCGATTGAAAAGCTGTTGGCCGACCGTGTGGCAGGCATCAAGGAGGAAGACAAAAAGCAGGTGCTCGCCCTGTCAGCCGGATTTCTCCATACAAACGGAGGCTACCGGGTTTTCCCCAGCCAGTCCATCGAAGGGAAGCCCGGCGTAGGGGAAGGCTACGCGACCATTTTGGCTGGCGGAAAAGACGCCGCCGATCTGCAGTGGGACCCGGCGGAAGCTTCGACGACGATCATGGTCGACGAAGAATACGTGCTCAAGCGCAATCCGGAGGTCATTACGCTGCACGGCACGTGGCTGGGCGGTTACAACGTGCAGGATAGGAAGCCGTTTGAAGACGCGCTGCGTCATATCATGAGCACGACTTCTGTTTCGCGCCTCAAGGCGGGGCAGACGAAAGACATTTACTTTTTCTACACCAACTTTGTCGGCTCGGACAAGCGGTATATCGGCAATCTCCAGTTGGCCAAATATTTGTATCCGGATAAATTCCAGGATATCGAGCCGGAGCAGTATGCGAAGGAGTATTTTGAAAAATGGTTAGGCGTGCCGTACCAAGGCATTTGGCACTATTCGTTCAAGGATGTTCAGTAGCCGTATGCAGCCAGTGGACCAGCTTGTAGAACGGCCGATCCATGCGATCTATCAAGGCAGCGTCAAAAGCAAGCTGGGGATGCTCGCAACCCTCTTGCTCCTGCTGGCGCTATCCACCCTGTATGCGATCAGTCAGGGAGCGGTAAAAGTGCCGCTGCCTGAGCTGCTGGCGATTTTGGCCGGGCAGCCTGCCGATGAAATGACGGCCTACATCGTGTTCGAAATCCGGCTGCCGCGCATGGTCATGGCGATCATCACGGGGATTTCGCTGGCGTGTGCCGGAGCGATCATGCAGGCGATTTTGCGCAATCCGCTGGCAGACCCGTTTACGCTCGGCGTATCGAGCGGAGCCGCTTTTGGAGCCGCATTGGCCATCGTGGCCGGGACGAGTGTGTTTGGCATCAATCTCGTCTCGACCGGGCAGTGGATGATCGCACTGAACGCGTTTGTGTTCGGCTGTCTCGCTGTGTGCGCGGTCTACGGCATCGCCAAGCTGAAAAACAGCTCGACGACGGTGCTGCTTTTGGCAGGGGTGGCGATAGGGCATTTGTTTTCGGCGGGGGTATCCGGTCTGAAGTATTTTTCCAACAACGAAGCGCTGAAAGACTTGGTCGTCTGGCTGATGGGCGGATTTTGGGGAGCGAAGTGGCAGGTGCTGCATATTTTGCTGCCGCTGGTTATGATCGCGCTCGTCATTTTGCTCAAATACGCCTGGGATTTGAATACGCTTGGCGCGGGAGAAGATGTTGCCCGTACCTTGGGCGTCAACGTCAAACAGGTGCGCTGGGTGTGCCTGCTGGTCGTCACCCTGATGGCTTCCGTCACGATTGCTTTTACGGGGATTATCGGGTTCATCGGGCTGGTGGCGCCGCATATCAGCAGAA
Organism: Brevibacillus sp. YAE8; assembly: GCF_057543335.1. NCBI lineage: Bacteria > Bacillati > Bacillota > Bacilli > Caryophanales > Paenibacillaceae > Brevibacillus > Brevibacillus sp. YAE8. The sequence goes on along the minus strand of NZ_BAAIYG010000038.1, from coordinate 13,549 downwards.
TTATCATCGGGACGGACTACCGCTTTTTGCTGCCGTGCTCCTGCCTGTTGGGCGCACTGCTGCTGCTCTTGTCAGATACGGCGGCGCGCCTGCTCCTGTCTCCGATCGAGATTCCGGTGGGAATTGTCACAGCGCTGTTCGGCGCTCCGTTTTTTGTTTATTTGCTGCTGAAAAAGCGCAAGTACTACTGGGCGTAGGGGGGCGATCGCGTGTTCATGCAGGTGAAGGACTTGGCGGTCCGGTACGGAGCAAAGACGATTTTGAAACAAATCCAGATGAGCCTGGCAAAAGGCGAGGTCGCAAGCATCATCGGGCCAAACGGTGCCGGGAAAACGACCTTGCTCAAAAGCCTGGCCTCGATCATCCCGGCAGAACGAGGGCGGATATGGATAGATGGCAAAGATGTCCGCTCGTACTCGGCCAACGAGTTGGCGAAAAAGCTCGGCTATGTGCCGCAGCAGGCTGCTTTTGGCTATCCGCTTACGGTGCTGGAAACCGTGCTGTTGGGCAGAAAGCCGTACATCCAGTGGAACGTGACGGCGTCCGACCTGCACATTGCAGGCGAGATCATGGAGCAACTGCAAATCGCGGGAATGGCGCAGCGATATACAGACGAGCTGAGCGGGGGCGAACGGCAAAAGGTGCTGATTGCTCGCGCGCTGGCCCAGCGGCCGGAAGTGTTGCTGCTGGACGAGCCGACATCCGCCCTCGACATTCGTCACCAGTTGGAGGTGCTGGAGCTGGTTCGCCAGCTTGCCCGTCAGCAGCAGGTGCTCGTCGTGCTGATTTTGCACGATCTCGAACTGGCCGCGCGGTACTCAGATCGGGTGTTTTTGCTGCAACAAGGAGAAATTTTTGCTTCCGGCAGGCCGGAGGAAGTGTTTACGCCTGCGCATATGGAGCAGGTGTACGGGGTAAAAGTCGAGATTGGGCAAGGGAGCTGCGGGCTGAAGCTGACGACCATGCTGCCGGAGAAACGGTAAGCGGAGGGGGGAGACGATGTACTACGGAGTAAAGCTGATGATGAATGCGAAAAGCGCGTGGTTGGAAGGGATGAAAAACTGGGAAGGCCGCTTGCCGGAGCGCATGATCGACGACCAGCTTGAGGAAAGCTTTTGGGATCAGTTTTTGCAGCGAAAAAGAGCGGAGGTGGCAACCGACGGCTACGTGCAGGAGCTTGGCCGGGAGCTGCTGTCGTTCATCGAGGAAGGCGACGAGGTGCTGGAGATCGGGCCGGGCTGGGGAAACTACACGTTTGCGGCCGCGGGCAAAGCGGGAGCGCTCACCTGCGTAGACAGCTCGGCCAGCGTGCTGGGCTATCTGGAGCGGGAAGCGCGGGCGAAAGGCTTGTCCAACATGAGCTTCGTCCATGCCAAGTGGGAAGAGTACGAGCCGCCAGCCAGGCATGATGTCGTGTTTGGCGTCAACTGCTACTATCGGATGCAGGCGATCGATCAGGCGATGGCGAACATGAACAATGCGGCGAAGCGCTGGGCCGTCATCGGGATGACCAGCGGCCCGGAAAAACCGCACTACTGGGAGATTTACGAGAAGCTGGGGTACAAAATCAGATTTTCGCGCAGAGACTACATCCATCTGACCAACCTGCTCTACGAACTGGGCATTGATGTGAACTGCAAAATTGTCCCGCTGCAAAAAACGTATGTGTATGAGACGATGGAGCAATTCGTCAGCCAAAACCTCAGCGCGATTATGGAGACGGACTATGACCGCGCGAAAGCCGAGGCGATATTGCGCAATCATTTGTCATGGGTAGACGGCAAGCCGGCGTATGTGCATCATTTCAAGGCAGCCTTGCTGTACTGGAGGCCGGAGAGAACGATCAGCCTGACGCGCTAACAGGAAACAACCCTGTCTGTTTCTTTGGCAGACAGGGTTGCTTTTTAGTTTTCGCTTGAATTAATCCATTTTTCATTTCGGTTGAAAATCCACTCGTCTGTCGTTCCCGCTGCCAGGCGGATCAACGCCTCTGTTCCATTCGCCTCAGCAAATTGCCGCTCCTGCTGGGTGAGCGGAATCATCCAGAGCAAGTTGACAGGATCGCCGTACACGTCGGCAAAAGGAATGGCCGGAGCGTGTTCCGGCTGGGCGAGCAGCATCGCGGTGAAGCGGCTGTCGATCTGGCTGATCTCCTGGCACGGAATCGTGTGCCCTTGGGCGAGGAAGGTCAGGTACGACCAGGGAAGCGACGTTTGCCCGCTGATGTAGGAGAGAAGCTGCTGTTCATTTTCAGCCAGCCATTTCGTTTCGCAGGCAAAAGCCAGCTCAAAGCGGCGCAGCCGCTCCGGTGATTCGGTGTACTGCTCGACTTTTGGCTGCGGCACAATGGATACGCCCAATGTGACCGCGTACGTGACCTCGCCCTTTTCGATCGTCACCAACGCTTTCGGGGGCCAGTGCCCGCCGTCGATGCCGTAATAATTTTTGACCGGGCCGAGGGCGGATGTGATCGCATCCAGGTATTGGTGTTGCAGTTCCGGCCAAGGATGCTCATCCCAGCTTGCCCAAAATTGCCGGGCAGACTCGATGCGCGCAAACAAAGCGTTCGTGTCTGGCGTTCCCAGCGGAAAACAGAGGGGAGATTCCGCAATGCAGTCGCGCGCATACGCCGGGTAGCTTGCGCCGTCAGGGCCTTGCCCCGCCCAGCCGGGAATGACGGCAAGCACCTCGTCCTCGTAGAGCAGTGCGGCGGCATCCCCCTCCGCGAACCAGATGATCGACAGTTTGTCCGGGTCGAGCTTTTCCGCCCCAGACGGATGCGCACAGCAGTCGCGCGGCAGCATGGGCGCATGGCCGTCTTCCATCGCGGAAAAATCTAGCGACTCGGGGGCTGGCCCGTAGTTTCGCACCCAGCAGGAGCGGATGTTGGCGTATTCCTGTCCGGGAAAATCCCACAAATAAAAGTAGACGCCGGATTCGTCTTCTTCGACAAAGGCTTGAATCTCGCAAAGGGGAGAAAATTGTTCCAATAGGATGTTTTTCATCAGGTCACCTTCCAGCGGAAAAATGGTTGATCGCAAAAATAGGTAGATGTAAACTTGCAGGAACAGGGGTAGAATACCATAATTGACTATTGGTGGCAAAAAAATTGCGGCAAGAAAAAATATACGCACGAAAGCGGGGAGCAATGATGAACCAGTGTACGCTGTACGTTTCCATAGCCGATCCTCAAAAAATCGTGGAAGCTATTGTAGCGGCGTTTCGCGATAGAGAGGTGCAATTTTCCGGGGATGGGCAAAGTGTGACGGTTACCGACAAAAAATGGTTTAGCAAAAGCACACTGACGTTCAACTTCATGCGCGAGGACGCAGATCCGGAGCGTTTTCTCCAGATGAAGCAAGGGATGTACGGCTTCTTTGCCAGAATCGACACCCCGCATGAAAAGGTCAAGGAAAAGCTGCTCATCCAGATTACCGCGCTGAACGTGGCGGTAGGCATCGTCGCCAGCAAGGAAATGGACGAGGAAACGCTCACCTTGATCCTGGCCGTGGCTGAAGAAGTGTCAGGCCTTGTTTTTCTCCCGACAGGCGACATGCTGGACAAGCAGGGCAGGCTGATTTTGAATACAGAGGGCGACTCCGAGGTGGACGATTTTCTCGTGACGGTCAGCTCGGATTTCCTCGATCGGCACGTGCAGCCGTCCCAGTCTGGCGAAGAGCGAAAAGCGCGGAGCATCCGGCTTTTGCAGGAGCGAGGAATCCCGTACATTGCGCACCTGCCTGCGATCGTGGGGGACGAGAATGCCGTCATCCGAAGCAAGGAGGAAATCGTGCAGCGGGCGATTGCGCTGTGCCTGATTGCCGTCTACGCGGCCGGAATCGCGGAGAATGGGCAGATCGCGGAAGAGCGCGAGTTCATCGAAGGCATCATCGACCAGTATGGGGCCGCTTCGTTCTTTACAGAAAAAGAACGGCAACTGCTCGATGACCCGAACCCGAGCCAGACCGACATGATCCAGATGGCGTGGATGTACGAATGCTACTGGGTGCTGTTGTGGGCGCTCGGCTACAAAAAGGAGCTGGAGTTTCCGGGCGAGATTTGCGATGTCAGCTTCGCTATCGACGTGCTGCGCAGCGCCGGCGATTATCAAACTTTCTACGACAACGCGGTCGTGCGCAGCAAGGCAGAGATTTTGGATCAGGCAGATTTGATCTACCGCTACGATTGGGCGTGCGTGGATGCGCGCATCAACAACCGGACGGTAGCAGGCGGCCTGGATGCAGGAGTGGTGCTGGAGAGGCACCGCGCGCTGAACTGGCTCATTCGTTACATGGAGGACGAGTGGGATCACGTGCAGTTGGATACGTAAATAATGGAGCGGAATATTTGAATAGTGTCATCACAGAAACAGGCTGATACCGTTGTGGGCGGTGTCAGCCTGTTTGGCGTTCCCCAAAATGCGTTTTTGGAAACGGCTTGTTAATACAATCCGCTTTTTCCCGTATTAACAAGCGTGAGACTCACAGGAACCACAACAAATTGCGCAAATTGTTCGATTGGCATGTCTAAAGTCGAGAGAAGGGAGGGGAAGCCGTTGGAGATCGTCCAACTGACCACGGGCGTCCGCCAAAGCGAGAAGGGCGAGAGCCGTGGGGAAAGCATGGCGGTAGCCACGTTTGCGGAAATATACGATGCCTACTATAAACGCGTCTACAAATATATTTGCTACCGGATCAACAACCACTATGCGGCAGAGGAAATATGCAGCCATGTATTTGAAGCGGTGATAGCGAAGTACAGCAGCTTTTCAGCGGAGAAAGCAAGCTTTGAGGTCTGGCTGTTTGCCATTGCCAGAAATGCGGTGACGGATTACTTCCGCTCGCAGAAAAAACGAGCTACTTTTTCGCTGAGCGCCCTCCTGCATATCGCCATGCCCAAGTCATCCCCGGAAGAAATCGTGATCCGCGACGACCGTCACGCCGCTTTGTTCCAGGCGTTGGCGAAGCTGAGCGACAAAGAACGCAACATCATCGGCATGAAGTACGCGGCCGGCTTGAAAAACGCAGAAATCGCCGAACTGCTGGGCGTCAGCGGCTCGAATATCGGCGTCGTTCTGTACAGGTGCTTGAAAAAGCTGCAAAAGGAACTGGAAAAGGGAGGGGTTCGGTATGAGGAATAAGCACAATACCGACGAATTTCATGAACTGGCCCGCTACTTGACCCGGGTCGAGCTGCACGACGAGGCGGCGAAGGACAGAATCTACAATCGGCTCACATACAAGCTGGAAACCGGGAAAATCCGGGCAGATCAGGGGAAAAAAGGATGAGATCAGAGTGAGCAAACGCAGTTGGAAATCGGTTGCTGTCAGTGTCGTTGCCATCGTTTGCTTGACAGGCGCGTTCTCGACTGCTTCTTTTGCGCAAGAAATGCTGTCGTCCATTTTGGCGCGGTTTCAGGTGGGGAATTTGCAAATTGTGCAATACGATCAGGAGCCTGCTGCCCCGGCCAGCGAGCAGGCTGCCGGGCAGGCAGGGAGAGAGACTGCCCGCGCGGAGCAAGCGCAGCCCCGCCCGCATCTGAGCTTGCAGGAAGCGCGCGCCGTGCTGGGGCTGAATTTCCCGGCTCCTTCATGGATGGGGGATTACGAATACGTCAACACCGTCATTCACGGCGACAGCATGGCGGAAGCCCAATACGCGGCTGGGGAGAAGAGCGTGAACTTCCTGATCTCCCAGGGCGGGGAAAACGGCATCGGGACGACCGAAGAAGTCAAAACAGAAGTGCTCGCAGGCACGAAGGTGTACTTCGCGAACGGAATTGTGATCTGGGAGCAGAACGGGTACACGATCGAGATGTACGCGCGTGAGGATTTTGATTCCGCTACACTGGGCAAAGTGATCGAGGGCTTCACGGTGGGGGCGGCGCTTACGCAAGCGGAAGTCGAGCAGGCGAAAGAAAAGTATAGGAGTGCGGTTCCGGCGGAAGGGGCGGGTCCGGTTCCGGCGGAAGGGGCGCTCCCAGGCAACAGCAACCGTTGCTCACCCGGATCGGAAAAAGCGAGGCGCTGCTTCAACGCTTTTTGCAAAAGCAACTGACGCAAAAACGGCTGGAGAGCGCGATGCTGGAACAAGGTGCATTTCGCTCGGCGGCGGAGATTCCCCCCGGCTATCTGGAAAAGACGGCAGGCCTCCTGCAATCTCCGCGCATCAGCAGGACGCATGCAGAGCTGCTTCGGTATTTCATGCAAGATTTTCGCGGGATGGAGTGGGAGCGAGCTGTCCGCTTTCCCGTGCAGGTCGTTTGGGGCAACCGCGATATGGCCTATCACATGTCGCGCGAGCAGGAGGAAGCTTTGCAGCGTGCCGGGTTTGCGGTCCAGCGCATCGACCGGGCGCACCATTTTCCGCTCAGCCATCCCGCCGAAACAGCGAGCCTGCTGCGAATGCGAAGAGACAGCCAGCAGTCTCCGCCGACAAACGCAATGGCGGCGGATCGCGCATGAAAAAAGGCACGGCTTGCCGTTTGACCGACCATAAGCTGATTTCTCTCCATTAATCAACAACGCCAAGGCGATTTGCACGAAAAAAGGAGCGATGCCGGATATCCGGGCAAAGCTCCTTTTGGCGATTGGCGAAGGGGGCAGGCGTGGAAGCGGCGGGCGGTTGCGCTACTTTTCGATATACGCGTACTTGAAGTACGGGCCGCCGAGCGGGAAGATCACGAAGTCTTTCACCTTGTCGTTTTTCACGTAGGCGTTGCCGCGGAAGTGCAGCGGCGCGAGCGGCATTTCCTCCATGAGAATTTTTTCGGCGTCAAACATCAGTTGCTTACGCTTTTGGGCGTCGGTTTCGTAGTAGCTTTTGTTCAGCAGGTCGCGGTATTCCTTGTTGTCGAAGCGCACGACGTTGTTGCCGCCTTCTTTGTCCTTGTACATTTCCAGGAAGTTGATCGGGTCGTTGAAATCGGCGCCCCATAGCCAGATGCCGAAGTCGTATTTTCCGTTCTGCACGTCCTCGTTGAAAACTTTCCACTCGGCTGTGCGAATGTCGATGTTGATGCCGAGCGTTTTTTTCCATTCGTCTTGCAGCGCTTGCGCGATCTTTTTGTCGGTTTCGCCCGTGTCGTAGTAGTACGTGACTTTCGGGAACTCGCTCAGTCCCAGCTCCTTCATTCCTTCGGCCAGAAGCTGCTTCGCTTTTTCCGCGTCTTCCTTGAAGTACCCGTCCGGATTCAGCCCCATGGACGTAGGCACCCAACCGTAAGCAGGCGGCACGCCAGTTTGCAAAATGTTGTCGATCAACATTTGCCGATTGATCGAGTAGGCGAAAGCCTGGCGAATTTTTTTGTTGGTAAACGGCGGCTGTTGCGTGTTGAAAATAACGGCTTTTGTGCCGGGATTATCCGCGACCACCAGCTTGCCTTCCTCCCAATAGGTGGGGCTTTTGCTGAAGGCGAGCTTGGCTTTATGCTCCCATGTGTCAATGACAAACGGGCCGTTGCCGACGATGGTCGAGGCGGCGTTTGCCCACTTCGGATTGCTCTCCAATGTTTTTTTGTGCAGGGGGTAGTAAGTAGTGAATGAAGTCAGTTCGCGGAAAAACGGTGTCGGTGAGCGTAAGGTGAAGTCGAGTGTGTAGTCGTCTTTTGCTTTGACGCCGACGTCTTCGGCTTTGCCTGTGCCGTTGAAAAACTCTTCGCCGCCTTTGAGGTAAAAAAGCTGGTAGGCGTAGCCGGAGGCGGTTTTCGGATCGAGATTGCGCTTGATCGCGTATTCAAAATCGTGCGCGGTGACAGGATCGCCGTTGCTCCATTTGGCGTCTTTTCGCAGCGTGAAGGTGAAGTGGGTGAAGTCAGGGGAGTTGGTAAAGCTCTCTGCCGTTCCGTTAATCATCTCGCCTTGCCGATCCACAATCGTCAGCCCTTCAAAAGCGAGATTAATCATGTCCATGCTAGAGGCGTCGGTGGCGATGCCCGGGTCCATCGTCGGCGGCTCGCCCGTGATGCTCCAGTGCAAGACCATCGGTTCCTGCGCGGCAGACTTTTCTGTTCCGTCAGCAGCTTGCTGGTTTGCAGCAGGTTGGGCATTTTCAGCGGGCGTGGTCGTACAGCCGATGAGCAAACTTGCCAGCAATGACGTGCTACAAACGACGCGTAACCATGTTTTCATCAGTGACCCTTTATTTATTCAGAAAATTTAAAAAACAGTTACCTAGAAGGATAATCCAGTTGGCGAGAGCTGTCATTCAACACGATGTATAAATATGCACAGAGATTGTTCCTTTACAGGAGAGGAAAATTCATACAATTTGTCCTTTCAGCAAAACGGCAGAGGGAAGGAGAGGGCTTGAAATAGTGGCGGGGCTGGTCAAAAGCAAAGCGCTGATCTACACCCGCGATATGCGGGGTGACCAGCGCTTTTGTTTGTTGTATGCAGTTCGTAATTGGAAGAACGTCTTGTGCATACGCATATTTGCGCGGCTCGGGAGAACGCCTCGTGCATTCCCGCATGTCGCGACTTAGAGCGAATGCCTCGAGCATTCCCGCATGTTGCGACTTGGAGCAAACGCCTCGTGCATCCCCATATTCCGCGACTTGGGGAGAACGTCTCGAGCATTCCCGCATGTCGCGACTTGGTGCGAACGCCTCGAGCATTCCCGCATGTCGCGACTTGGTGCGAACGCCTAGTTTATCCCCACATTCCGCGACTTGGAACGCGTCCACGGAGTGCCGAGATACGAAAGCGCCCAGCGGTCCAGACCGTACCAGCCTGCTACTTTCCAGGCCAGAACGAGCCAGGTGGCAAAAATGAACAGCAGTGGGTTGGTGCTGATTGTTCCTGCGAACAGGAAGCTGACGTTCATCAGCCCGCCGAAGAAGGCGGCGATGCCCGTGAGTAGCCCGAGGATCAGGCCCAGGCCGACGAGCACCTCTCCGTAGGCGACCATGAAGCCGAACAGCTTGGCGTTAGGCAGTACCGCATTTTCCAGGAACCAGGCGTACCAGGAAGTGACGTCTTTTCCTTCTGCCGCTTTCGCGAGCGAGCCTTTGATGAAGCCTTCGATGGCCGCTCCGGCTTTGTCCCCGGTCCAGGTGTCGGTATGGATTTTTTTCCAGCCGGCTGTGATCCAGGCGTATCCGACATACAGACGGATGAGGAGCCAAATCCAGGCTGAACGGGTGCTGGTGAACAAAAACTGGGATACGGGATTTTCAGGGATGATGATTTCGTTGTTGTTTGGTGGACGCATGTGTACGTGCCCTCCTTTAAAAAAATAGAATGGATACCTTGTGATGGATATTGATTCCAGGTGATTTTAACACAAGGACTGGCTGCCTGGTGTGGTTTTGGGCATAAGTTCATAGGTTGTTCTTTGACACTATTGCCACGATGTTAACCGTAGTTCTATAGTCATATGTCCCGGTATCCATACGGCTTGCGGCCCCGGCAAGAAAACATCGTTTTTCCGAAATAAAGTCATTAGCGAGAAATGTTGACAAGTTAAGATATGGTGAATTGTGTTGAGGTTTGTTAAAAATATGCTGACCAATGGAGCGCAGTTATGAGGCGAAATTTTGTATCTTTTCAGATGAAGCTCAGCGTGATGATTTCGCTGTTTACGATGCTGGTGGCGATTGTGCTGTCACTCATCGACTATGCGCAGCTCAAGAAAACGATTCTGACTGAAAAAGCGGTCCAATACCAGCTCGTGGAAGATCGGGTCATCCACGCGGTAAAATGTGGACCTCGTCTCGTGTACAGCGTTTTTGAACAGGACATGGAGGGGCGCATGCAGCGCACGCTGGAAAAGCTGGCGAAAAACTACGAGCGCAGCCCCGACGTGCATAGTTGGGACTATGCGGCTTTGCGCGAGCAGTACGGGATGGATTTTTTCGTCATCGACCGAACGATCAAAGTGGTCGATTCGAGCGTCACACGTGAAAACGCCCCCTTCGAGTCAGCCGCGAAGGGGGCGTTGCTATGAGCGAACCGCTTGCAACTTATCCGGGTTGCGGACGAAGTACAGGCGATAAAGCCGTCCGTTTTGCAGATGGGGGAAAACGACCGTGTCCACCTCGCCGTCCTGGCGGATGACGAGCGCCACTTGCCCGTTTAGCGGCGCAAGCTCTATCGCAAACGAAGCGTTTTGGGCGAAGCGGGCGCTCAGGCCGAGCAAAAAACGGGCGACGCGCTCGCCGGACACAATCGGACGAATCGCTGCGGACACTTTGCCGCCGCCGTCGGTGAGCAGCTCGGCGTCAGCGGATAAGAGAGCCAGCAAAGCCGTTACATTGCCTTGCTCCAGCGCGGCGAGAAAGCGGCTCATCCATTGTTCGCCGAGTTCGGTTTCCTTGGCGCGGATCGGGGCGTCGGGGGCGATTCCCAGCTTGCCTTTGGCCCGGCTGATGAGCTTGCGGCAATTGGTTTCGCTTTTGTCGACCAGCCCGGCAATCTCGGCGTAGTCGAAGCCAAACGCTTCGCGCAGGACAAAAACCGCCCGCTCCGCCGGGGACAGCCGCTCCAGAAGTACGAGCATGGCGTAAGACAGCAGATCTTTGGTGACGACGGCATCATAGCTGTCGGCTTCCGGTGTCGGGATCGGCTCCGGGAGCCATGGCCCTGTGTACAGCTCCCGCTTGTGGCGGGCTGATTTCAACAGATCGAGACAGCGGTTTGTCGTCATTTTGCACAAGTACGCTTTCGGCTCCGCGATTTGCTCCAGCGCGACGCCATGGGCTTTCAAAAAGACGTCCTGAACGATGTCTTCTGCGTCTGTAGACGAGCCTGTCAGTTGGTAAGCAAGATGAAACAGCAGTCCTTTGTATTGCTGGTACAACGCCTCCATCGCGCGCTCCTTTCCTTTTTCAGCCAGAGCTGCCTGCCTTTTTTCCTTATTTTATCATGCTGGCGATATTCCACGTGAACTGGCGCAGCTTCCAGCCGAGCTTTCCGGTCAAAATGATGTCCAGCCCCCATTTGCGCGTCCAGACCATGGCTCGCCCCGGCCCCAATCCGACGCAGAAAAAATCCATGTAGCCCTGATGCGCGGGAGCCGCCGTGCCTTGCAAATCAGCCAGCACGACTTTGCCGAGGCGGACGGCTTGCCCTGCCGCTTCCTTGCAGGTCATCCGGTCGGCCTGGCCGCTCGCGGGGTCAACGATGCGGGCGCAATCGCCAATACTGTAGACGCCGGGAGCACCAGCCACCCGGTAGGACTGATCGACGACCAACTGTCCGTGTACAGTGAGCGGCAGGCCCATCTGGCGCAGCGCAGGGTTTGGCAACAGGCCGAGCGACCAGATGCACAGGCCGACGGAGAGGGAGCGGCCCGTGGACAGGTGCAACTGGCCGCCGTGCTCGCGAATCGCTTTTGTCCCGTGCAAAACCGTGACGCCTGCTTCTGTTAAAGCCTGCTCCAGCTTGTGCGCCATTTTTGCCGAGCCTTCTGTAAAAAGCCGGCTTTGCGCGTTTAGTAAATACACCTTGACCTCGGTGGGAGCAATCCCGTGGGTTTGCGCTTCCCGGCGCATGGCAAAAGCCAGCTCGGCAGCCGTTTCGATGCCGCTGATGCCCGCTCCTGCCACGGCGAGCGTCAACAGGCGCTGTCTTTCCGCCGGGCTGTTTTCCCGTGCGGCCAGCCGCATGTTGTGCTGCCAGGTGGTGCGGATCGTCTCGGCAGCCGCGACGCCAGTCAAGGCGATGCCGCCCTGCTCCGGCTCCACCTGCCGGACGACACTGCCCACAGCCAGCACGAGCACGTCATAGGCCAGCGCCTGCTCTTTTCCGGTTGTATCTGCATAGGTGAGCGTTTTCGCGCCTCCATCTACGGACAAGACTGTGCCTTGCAAGCAGTCCACGCCTTCGGGGAAGAGGCTTTTCAGCGGAATGGCGATATCGGTTTTGGCGGCGGCCGGTTTGAACAGCAGCACCTTGCGCAGATGGCAAGGTTCTTTGTCGATCAGGATCAGGTGCACGGGACGTCCTTTCAGTGTGTCCTGGATCGCTTTTACCGCATGGATTCCCGCGTAGCCGCCCCCGACGACCACCACTGTTAGTTCTTGCATGAAAATCAGCTCCTTGTGGCGAGTTGACCATAGAACGAGGCGGAGTGATTTTTTGTGACGCGAGGTAGTCGGTTTTTTGGGCGAAAAGGCTCTGGCGCGGAAATAGTTTGTGTCTCAATCAAGTTTTGATAGAATGAAAGAGTTGTGGAAAGGTTTTCCTATCTGTTAGCAGGCAGGGGCCTTTTCCGATAGAGAGATAGCGACTTTTTTGGGAGGATGGATAGAATGGCATACAAAGTGTACACACAAGCAGAACGTCCTGATTTGAACGATCAGATGGCCGACGTGATCGCAGCCAGTTGGTCTACCTTCATGCTGCATGACGAAGTGGCCGACCAGCATTACGATCGGCTGGAAGAGTGGTTCGCTTCCTTTCAATACTTGCTGACAGATGAAAACGACAAAGTCATGGCGGTGGGCAATTCGATTCCTTTTTATTGGGATGGTACCCTGGACGGCATGCCAAAAGGCTGGGACGATGTATTCCTGCGCGGAATCGAAGGCTACGCCAAAGGGCAAAAGCCAAACACACTGTCGGCTCTCTCGATTTCGATCGACCCTAAATATCGCGGCCTTGGCCTCAGCCGCCAGATGGTGACGGCGATGAAGGACATCGCGAAGCAAAACGGGCTGGACTACATGGTGGCGCCTGTGCGTCCGTCGCTCAAGCACAAATATCCGCTGATCCCGATGGAAAACTACCTCGAATGGAAAACAGCGGACGGCGCTCCTTTCGACCCGTGGGTGCGCACGCACTGGAAGATGGGCGCGAAAATCATGAAAGTGGCTGGGGAATCCATGTTCATCAGGGGCAGCCTGGCGAATTGGGAAGAGTGGACAGGGATGAAATTCCCCGAGTCCGGCACGTACATTATTCCGGATGCGCTCGTTCCGGTGCGCATCGAAGTGGAAAAGGACGAGGTCGTGTACGTGGAACCGAATGTGTGGATGCAGCATTTTCTGTAAAAGCCAGTGTGCATAGCTGGAAGCTGTTGTTTTCTTAGATGAGAAGAGCCGTTATTTGTGCGGCTCTTCTTTTGCATTCTACGATTTGTCTGAAAAGAATGATAAAATTCACTCGACAAATGGAAAAAGACTTTCTACACTGGTTCCGGCAAGGTAAATATTGGCGACATCTTTTATGCCGACTTGGGGATGAACTACAATCCGGAACTGGCATATGCTCATCCGGTTGTTGTATTGGAAGAAGTGGGAGCTCTCGTTTTAATCGTGCCGGTTACAACGTCAAGTGATATGGTCACAGCAGCGTATCATCCTGTTGATAACCCGAATGGGAACAAGCTTCTGTGGAGGGTGTACTCTACAGACGGTTTTAGTAAAACAGGAGCAGTTATTTTGTCTAATATGAGGACGATTAGTAAAGGTCGGTTATTAGATGAGCATTTTGCAGAAATCTGAGCCCTTGAGACACAAGGATTTCTAGGGATAAAAAAGGGACTTCACCCCAATTTGGAGAAGTTTTTCGGTGACCAAACCAAAAACGCCCAAAAGGAGGAAGTCACC
>NZ_BAAIYG010000037.1:0-32767 GCF_057543335.1 Brevibacillus sp. YAE8 | reverse complement strand
TTTCACCGGCGAGAGCTACCGGCTACGAAATGCGCTATCCGGAGTGAGATCGTCATAATCTTCAGCGTTGGCCGTGCCTATGCACAAATCCGCAGCGATTCTCTGTATTTTTGACTTGCGAAAAACAACAGGTTGAGGAGATGTAATTTATGGCTAGAATATTAGTCGTTGATGATGCTGCGTTCATGAGACTACAGTTAACGGACATTTTGACAAAAGGCGGGCATGAGGTAATTGGTGAGGCTGAGAATGGTCTGGAGGCAATAGAAAAATATGCACAATTAAAGCCTGATTTAGTCACAATGGATATTACAATGCCTGTGATGGAGGGAATAGATGCCGTAAAGGGCATTAAGAAAATCGATCCCAATGCATCAGTTATCATGTGTTCTGCTATGGGACAACAACAAATGGTTCTAAATGCTATTCAGGCTGGCGCGAAAGATTTTGTGGTGAAACCTTTTCAAGCAGACCGGGTACTCGATGCCATCAAAAAGATTGTCTAGGGGCTGTCCAAAAAGGGCAAATCCGCTAACGTTTAAAAATCAGAAACATTGCTATATCAACGTTTCTGACATACAAAGGGGCATCTCAAAGTCGAAATATCGACTTTTGAGATGCCCCTTTTTAAGTCTTATTGAATGTTAAAAAACAAACTTGGGTTCCTGTCTTAACGAGAATTATTACAGAAACTGGACGAGATTGGTCTTTGGACACTTCACATTTGTAAGGGGTTTTCATGTGGTACTTGCACATCTGGGTATTCGCCCACATAAGGATAGAAGTAAGCTATCCAGACGTGGAGGTGGCAGCCATGTCCAGCATCATCGCGGCGCTTTCCCTTGTGTTCAAGGAACTTCTCATGTTTGTCGCTTATGTCAAGAACAACGCGTTCCCCCAGCCTCTTCAGGATACGGAAGAAGAAAAGTACCTCCGACTCATGGCAAAAGGCGATCCGTACGCCCGCAACAAGCTGATCGAGCACAATTTGCGGCTGGTGGCGCATATTGTGAAGAAATTCGAAAACACCGGCGAAGACAGTGAAGATCTGATCTCCATCGGCACGATCGGACTCATCAAGGCGATCGAGAGCTACCAGGTGGAGAAGGGAACCAAGCTTGCTACGTATGCGGCGCGTTGTATTGAAAACGAAATCCTGATGCACCTTCGCAGTTTGAAGAAGACCAAAAAGGACGTTTCCCTGCACGATCCCATCGGCACGGACAAGGAAGGCAATGAGATCACGCTCATCGATGTGCTCGGTACGGAGACGGACGCAGTGGTGGACGCTGTCCAGCTCAAGCTGGAATCGAACAAGATTTATCAGCACATCCACATCCTCGACGATCGGGAAAAAGAGGTTATCATTGGCAGGTTTGGACTCGATCAGGACAAAGAAAAAACGCAGCGCGAAATTGCCCGCGAGCTTGGCATTTCCCGTTCGTACGTCTCCCGCATCGAGAAGCGGGCACTGATGAAGCTGTTCAATGAGTTTTACCGGACGAAACAGACACAGGGGAGATAAACAGATAGAAACCGCTGGCGGTTTTCGGCTAGTGGTTTTATCCCCATATGTCCGAAACGCAGCGAAATGTCCTGTATCCGGCAACGTTGTGCCGAAGTGAGGCAAACGCTCGCCACTATATGAAAAAAGCGTTAGGAGTGCCTTCGGGTACTCCTTTTGTTTGATGCGAGGTATAGAACGGTTCTTATTTATTTATCTTCTTTCGTGATTGCACATTTCGTCAGTCTGTGCATCAATAATGAAGGTGTAATGCCAAGAGCTTTTGCGAATATGCAATAGTTGTTCCAGTAATCGTAATTTTACATCGAAAAACAGGTTATATATCTGTGTATGTGAGTCTCTCCCTGATTACTTTCCATTCCAAATTTTCGTACACTAAAACATATTCATAGTGGTTTACGCGCAAGTTCCCTTCACTTGTCGTGACTTTTTTATTAACATCCACATGATATTTCCCTTCAGCAAATTGGATATTGGTATGATTTTTAGCGCCTGCCATTTCCAACTCGTTTGATGCTTTGTTGTGTTCACTGATGAATTCTTTAACGGTAAGCAGTGCCCCCATATTACCAGGCAGGTCTTTGAATTGAAAAAAAAACAGTTAACACGATCATAGCCAGAACAATCCCAATGATCCAATTTCTAGTCTTTTTCATAATAATCATCACATTTTTCTAGTTCTATGAAAATGAAATGGTGCATGATGAACTTCAGATACCATAATATAATACGTTTTCTATAAATTAGAAGTTACGATGGGCACTATTTTTTCATTTTTTTCTGCAAGCTTTTTCAAATCCAACTCAATCATACTCAGTCAACTGTTCAAATGTAACACCAGCCCTCAGTTGTCCCAGCCGCTAGGATCGCCATTTTATACAGATCAAGCCGGATCACTTCGTCATTCGGATGGCGGTTGATAAGTCTGGATAAACTCTTTGCCAGCTTGTATGCTGGATGATTGTTCACGACCGAGTGGATTGGCCCTGATCTACAATACGGTATCCATAATGGTAATACCCATAACCTGTTTTGGAAGCAAGAATAATGGAGGGGGCAAACTATGCCTCCCTCCATTACTGACCGCCATATTCGTTACAATGTTTTGCTCGCAGAAGCGGTTACGATCTGTCTGGTAGAAACGTTCAGCCGATTCCACAGGTTGGCCGTGGCGATCCCGGCGATCAAGGTCGCCAGTGCCTGCCCTCCGAAATGGCGTGCAGCGTCATGGAAGATTTCATCCGGCACTGGATCTACCCGGTCGTTGATTCGGGTAACCGCTTCGCTGAGAGCAAGGGCAGCACGCTCGCTATCGTGGAAGTATGGCGTTTCACGCCATGCCGATACAGCAAGTAGGCGCTCATTGTCCGGGTTTCATCCGTCAGTTTTATAGAAGCTTTATAGGCAAGCTGTGGCTCCTTCTCTTTTGCTGGCTCCGCAACTACTGTTGCCCATCTCACTATGAAGTTCTTGCTCCTCTCCCTACCTCACACGCGATTGCCACCCTTCAAAACGGCTCATGTGCACCGAGTCCAAATCCCCGACAAAAAATGACTTGCCATCAGCCGCCCATCCCAAAAATTGGATGTTGTCGATGGTGTCCAAATAAGAGCTGCCGTCGAGCGGGTATGTAAACGTTTGATTCGCCGTCTTTACGACAAGCTGCTCGATGGCATCCTGGGCATTGGAGGTGAAGAGAAATTTTTCTGCGACGTAGTTATGACCGGTCGGGGACCAGAAAACTTTGGTCAAGTCGCGGTCCATAGACACGGGATGAGGGTTATCGGCGGTCGGCACGCTTTTGCCTGTTTGCAGGTCGGTCATAAAGCCGTGCCATTCTTTGACGTCAAAGCGCAGCTTCATATCGTTCGAATACGAAGGAAAGCTTTTGAACGAATGCGTGTACTTGAGCCCTGTCGGCAAATCAAGCTCTTTAATTGTGCCGTTTGCCTTGTACAGTACTTTTTTGGATGTGGGTATCCAGTAGAGCAGCTTTACCGCCTGTGTGCTGCTTTCTTCTTCAGCCGGGAGCGAAAATTGGTCGTTGACCTTCATTTTCAGCGTGTTCATGTCTTGCAGGTAAAGCTTGTGGCGCTTTTGCAAATTTGGTTCTTTCCGATCCGACTGGATAAAGGTGAGGTAGTGGCCGTCCGGCGCAAGCGCATAATCGAGAATCGGTGTGTCGGCGGTCCCTTTTACGAGCAACGTTTTTTGGTTCGTGAGCGGGTTGTAGCGGTACAAGCTGGCTTGGTCCATAAGGAGAAGCTCGTCCTTGCTCTGTGCCCACTTGGCGAAACCGCTCAGTTGGCGCAGTTGCTTCGTTTTGCTGTCATACAAATAGGGGATGGTCGGTTCCCCTGCTTTGAACCCTTGCTTCTCTGCATACACAAACCGTCCGCTCGGCGACATGCTCGCGCGGTGCACGGCGGGAAGCTGCGCGATGAGCGTTTGCTTTTTTCCATCCAGGCTGATCCGGTATATTTTCGAAGGTTGGGCGGCAGCGTTCGTTGTGGTCGAAGTGGTGCTCGCTGCGCTTGTTCCGGGCGAGGCTAACGGAGAGCATACGGATGCGGCAAGGAGCACTGCTGCCAAGGCTAGTTGTTTCGTTTTTTTCATCAGGCTTCATCCTTTCTCTGACTGATTAGACGTGCAAAAAGCGGGAAAGTTACCAAAACAGCAAAAAAGACTCCCTGTTGGCAGTCTTTTTGCTTAGCTTGTGCAGGAGGAGCGGTCAGCGGACCGTGCCATCGGTCGAAACCGGGATGCTGGCTTGCTTTTTCCAGCAGGACAGGACGAGATAGCCGAATGCGATGCCGCAAATGCTGGAAAGCTTGCTTCCATAATAAAAAAACGACATGGCAGGAAGGTATTCCGCTGCGGGAGAATAGTAAAGGAGAAAAAGGATACTGCCCATAAGCGCGGGAATGCCGAACGCAATGAATTTGATCCAGTCAAATGACCAGCTTTCTTTTGCCGCACATGTTTGAACAAAAGCAGGCAGCCCAAACAACAAGCCGATGGAGACGGGATAGAGAGTGCTGTACAAGATCGCGGGAAAATGCTCAAACGTCGCTTTTGCTTCCGCCATGAAAACTTGTTCGTAATACAAAACAAGATCCAAGACGAATGCGGCAAAGATCACATATCCTACATAAAGGGCAAAGAGCTTGAATTTTTTCATGCGCGTTTCCTCCTGGTCTTTATCCGAACCGTTTCGCGAACGGCCTATTCCAACCAAAATTCTTTCCCCTCCCGTTCGAGCAGTTTCATAAACCATTCGGTAAAACTCATGTGCAAGTCCAGCGGGTTTTCCGGGTCCATCGCACCGATCCACGTCAAGTAGCCATTTTCCGCTCCGGCTTGCTCCTGGTTTACACAAAGGGCGCCAATGGAGTGACTGCTCCAGATGATCGGGTAATACGGATCGTCAATGCTGTATCCTTTCCAATAGTCAATCACTTCCGACAGGCTCAAAATGTCATAGCCGCCGCCGTAGTCGCTGTGCTGGAACAGGACGGATTTGCTGTATTGACTGATAAAAGAGCGGTAATCATCAGGGAGCCAAAATTTGTAGCGGGCAACGAACTGGTCCAACGCTGCCGAAGATTTTTACCACTCGCTTCGCTTCGTCGTAAACAAGTTCTCCGGCGAGCGAATCAATGAGCGTTTGGAAATCGGTATTCATGTCGGGTTCCTCCGAACAACATTTGAAATGGAAGGGCAGTGGTGTATGTATGGAATTTCTGAATGTGATTGGTTCAAAAGTGCTGACATTTCACTTCCTGTCCATTGTGCTCAGCGGGGTGTTGCGCTTTGTATGGCCAAAGCTTCATCTGCTCATGATTTTGGGCGCCAATGCGATCGCGGGATTTTTGTTTTTGCAAAAGCTAGAGCTGACCTGGTCCGTTGTATTTTTGGGCATCAATTTGCTTACAGCACTCGGCGGAATCGGGATTGCGAGTTTGCTGAGAAAATTGATTCGCGATCTGCACGAGGAAGGCGGGACCGGACATACGCGATGACGGGTGGCTTTGTCTGATGCTTCTGGTTCAAGTCATGCCCGTGGCGCACTCAAGGCGTTAGGATGATAAACAAGCTTTTTAGGTCGAAGGACTGGCCAAAACGGCATGAAGCTGCCCTTTCATCCTATTCTGTATTCGCTCCCGTTTTTCCTTGTTTTTTAACAATATTTCCCTTGTGGTTCATTCACATGAAAAAAGCCTCCGAGCAAGGCCAACGGGTTGCCTTTGTTGCCAATAGAGCGAGTGAAAAGAAGCAGGCATCGCGCACAGATGCCTGCTTTTCGCTGGGCAAAAGCAAGCCAGTCCTCTTCCCGTTCGGCAAGCTCGCGAGGATAGTTTTTTGCTTACTCCTTCCAGTAAATAAACAGCTTTTGGAAGAGAAAGGGACATCGCCTGCCAAGGAAAACCCGTCCTAATCCCTGACAGGCAAAAGCGCATCGGGACGGCTGTTTTCTTCACGAATCTTTCATGCATTTTTATCCAAAATTAAATATTGACTTAAAATAAAAGTGCATGATAAAATAAAAATTTTTAAATTCGATAACTGTGTTATAATGAATTAGATCGCATTGTAGGAGGTGGACGTATGTTTCATGTAGGTGACAAGATTTTTTACCCGATGCACGGGGCAGGCGTAGTCGAGGCAGTGGAAGAAAAAGAATTCCTGGGTGAAAAGCAGCTCTATTATGTGCTCAACATGCTGCAAAAAGAGTTGAATATCATGGTCCCTGTTGAAAAAATGTCCGCACTGGGCATTCGCATGGTCGTAGAGGCTGGCATTTTGGATGAAGTGTTGGCGATCATGCAGGCAGAGAGCCCTGACTCCACGTTGAATGCGGCACAGAGATACAAGCAGAATACAGAAAAAATGAAGAGCGGCGATATTTATGAGCAGGCGGAAGTGATCCGTGATTTGTGGCGGATCAGCCAGGGCAGAATATTGGGCACGAGTGACAAGTTGATGCTAGACAATGCCCAGCAGATGATGGTCAGTGAAATTGCTCTCGTAAAAAATGTGGACATCGAGCGGGCTACGCAATTGCTGCGTCATGCGCTGTCTGAAGAACCGCTGGCCCAGCCAGGGGCAGCGGTATCAAAAGTGCATGCGGGGTAAACGGAAAAAGGCAGCAAAGGGTGTGATTGCTTCGGCAGTCGCCCCCTTTTTTTCGTTACCCGTTGGCAACGAGCCTTTTGCTAAAAAGCGCGGCAAGGCCAGCTTATCTGCTTTTGCAAACTGGCCTGGCTGCTCACGGACTAGGGCGAACGGACCAGGCTGTACTCCAGGCGGCTGGCAAACGGGCGATAGCCGGCACGTAAAAAGGCATGGGCCATCGGCTTGTTTTGCTGGTCGGTGTCAGCGCGGATATACGTCTGTCCTGCCGCAAGCAAAAGCTCGGTTGCCCGGCGCAGCAGCGGATGAATATAGCCGTTTCCGCGTTGTTCAGGCAGGACGCCGATGTACCCGATGGTGGCATACGTCGGGCTGACCGTAGGCATGAGTAACCCGATGAGCTTGGCGTCTCGGGTATAAGCGAGCTGCCACCATTTGGGCTGATGGGCCATCCGCTGCAAATCGCGAAACATTTCCTCGGCCTGAGCCGCGGCTCCTTTTGCCTGGCGCTCTTGAACGATGTACTGGTCGAAGGTGGAGCGGGAGACGCGCTCGATCGCATCGACGAACGCCGCTTCCCCTACCTCTGGCATGGTGCGGTACACGATTTCGTGTTCGCTGTTTTTGCTGTGACCGAGAGCAGTCTGCGCGCGGTCGGGCGGCGCATGCCAATCAAAACGGTCCGTCATCCGGCTGAGCTGAAAGCCGGCAGCTTCCAGCACGGCCTGTCGCTTGGCGGGATGGGTTTGCCACTGCGGCGTCATCGGGGGAGTGTCCACTACATGCCCGATCGTGCCGTCCAACTGCGTGCCCATCAGCAAGCACGCCTCGCGAAACAGAGCAAGCCCAAGCCGGGCGCAGTCAGCCGCTTCCCACGGCACATCCCATAACACGACGTCTGTCGCCACTTCGCTTCCAGGCAGCGTCCAGAAGGCGAGTCTTCCCAGCCACGCCCCGTCTTTCTCCAGGACAAAGCACCATTCGCGGCGCATGGCTCCTTTTGCCAGCATCGCTTCCAAATAGGTAGCGACATCGTGAACAACCTGCCCGGACTGGCGGCCGAACGCAGCAAACGCTGTCACCTCATCGGCGGTAATCGCGCGAACATGCAGCAAAGCAATCTCTCCCTTTTGTATCGGATTCAACAGCGAACAGCCCAGGTGAAAAATTTTCATAGGAATGCCGGATAAAACAACTTTCTGTAACTACCCAAATTAATATTGGTGGTTACTTGATGATTTTACCAAAATGTTTCGATAACTGTCAAATTGCATGCGGCAACGGCTGGGCAGCCACAAGCTTGTCCACAACGGCGGCGCAAGCCTTGGCAAAGAACGAAGAAAAAGAAGGAAGGGAGCCAGGCTTTTGGCCCCCTGTTACTCGATCAAAATACTTGGCTTACGGCCGATGATTTGAATCGCGCGGTTCCACAGGAGCCGCAGCTTTTTTCGTTGCAGCAGGGGAAGGTGCGGATCGGGATGCTTCAAGTACGAGCGGATGGGAATGACCCGAAAACGGACGCGGCCTCCTTGCAGGAAGCGCTGGCAGTAGGTCGGGATGACGGAGATTTGTCCGATGGCGACCTGCCCGTGGGCATCCTTTTCCACAGAAAAGCGCAGAATGGCCCCAATCTGTGACTGATCGAAGTGCAGCATTTTCTCGGAAGTGAAATTGCCGAGCGAGTAGGCGACGAGTGTGCGCTTTTTTCTGCCACCCGCAAGTGAGATCGCCGGGGTGACAACGGGTTGCAGGACGTGCGGATGCGCGCCGAGAATGACGTCGGCGCCGTGGTCGAGGAGACTTTGCACGAGCAGGCGCTGGTTCGCTGTCGGGGTGTAGCGGAATTCCACGCCAAAATGCAGCGCAACGATCACGAGGTCGACGAGCGGGCGGATGGCGGCGATGTCCTGCAAAATGGCGTCGCGGCGGATGAGATTGGCGAGCCATGGCATGTGGGCGGGAATGACCTGTTTGTTCGTTCCGTACGTGTAAGCGAGCAGCGCGATGCGGATGCCGTTCACTTCCCGGACAAAGGGAATGCTCGCCTCCTGCGGGGAGCGGTACGTGCCTGTGTGCGCAAGCTTGTAGCGATCCAGGACGTCCAGTGTGCGGCAAAGTCCGTTTGGCCCTCCGTCCAGACAGTGGTTGTTCACGGTCGTCACGACGTCAAAGCCGACTTGCTTCAGGTCGCGCGCCAGCTCGTCGGGACAGTTGAACCGAGGATAGCCAGTTCGTGCTGAGCCGATCTGGTAGGGCTGGCCTTTGCCGGAAAACGTTGTCTCCAGATTGCCGATCGTCAAGTCAGCGCCTGACAGGATGGGGGCGACCGGAGCGAACATATCCGAAAAGGAATACTGATCCACAGAAGCCAGCTTGGCGCAAGCCACCTGCTCCTTCCACATGAGGATATCGCCTACAGCGGCGATGGTGACCTTCTTTTTCATTGGCTTCACCTCTCCACTCTACTCTATTCCAAAAGTCGTCCGTCCGTTTTGGATAGAAGCGGAACGTTTTCATAGATAGCGGTCTATACAGGCTGTTTCCCTCGGACATACAATACGAAAGCGGATTGGGAGAGGGGGGAATGTCAGTGAAAAAGAAAGGGAAAAAGACAAAAACAGGGCCGTCAAAGACGGTGATTCTGAACAAGCCGGTGATCGCGGTGACGGGAAGCGCCGGAAAAACGACGACGAAAGAAATGATCTATGCGATTTTACAAAGACGCATGCCCACGTATCGTTCGATGTACAACAAGAACTTTTTGGGCAATACGAGAGCGCATGTCAGCCGTTTGCGGGACGAGCACAAAGCGGCCGTGCTTGAATTCGGGATATTGAGGAGTGGACATATTCGCCAGCATTGCCAGATCATTCAGCCGAATCTGGGGGTTATAACGAACATAGGCACTGCGCACATCGGCAATTTCGGCGGAGACATCGGACGGCTCGCCATGGCAAAATCCGAGCTGATCCGCAACATGAAGTCTACCGGTATCGTCTTTCTCAATTGGGATTGTCCATACTCGCGCCAGTTTACCCAGCAGCCTTTTGCAGGGACGTTTGCTGGTAGATTCGTTACGTTCGGGGTCGAGCAGGAAGCGCATTATCGGGCGGACAGCATTGCGCAGGAGGAAGGCGGAATTTCCTTCGTCTGCTCGTTTCAGCAGCAAAGGGAGGCGATGTTCATTCCGATTTTGGGAGAACACAACGTGTACAATGCGCTGGCGGCGATTGCGGTTGCGCATACACTCGGCATCCCGTTCCAGGAAATTCGGGAGGGGCTGCGCCGGTTCCAGCCGCAGCGGAAGCGGCTCGTCAGCTATCGGTTGGCCCACAATGTCCAGGTGCTGGACGATACGTACAGCTCCAATCCGGATGCGGCCAAGGCGGCGATTGATGTGCTCAGCCAGTCTGGACACAGCACCAAAATAGCCGTGCTGGCGAGCATGCTGGAGATGGGCTGCTACGAAGTGCGAGGGCACGAGGAAGTCGGGGAGTATTTGAGTCAAAAAAATGTGGATTATTTGTACACGTTGGGGAGAAGTGCCCGCCATATTGCGCGCGCGGCCATCCGGGCAGGCTTTCCCGCGAACCGGGTCATGCATTGCCCGAACAAAGAGGTCCTGCACCGCAGTCTCGCCAAAAGAATGAAGCCCGACACTACTTTTTTGGTAAAAGGCTCGCATCGGCTGAAAATGGGAGAAACCGTACAGTTTTTGTGCAATGCGCTTGCGAGAGGTAAGCGAAAACCTCGGTAGCGATGCCAGGACCTGTCAAGCGAGCAGGCGCTTGTCCCGGGAGCGGACAAGGGCCTTTTTGGCATGGGGAAAAGGTATGGGGCGAATCGGTCAGACAGGCCTGGGATACAGGGCTATGGTCATCCGACTATGTAATCAAATCCTCTGTTGGAAAGATTTACAGACTTATACGGGTCGAGTTTTTCCAGTAAAGTGGGATTGTACCCGATCCGTTGGGAAAAAACACAGCCAGGAGGAGAACGAATGACGAAACGAGATTGGTTGCAAAAGTCGACTGTCGCCGTCATGCTAAGCACATCCCTGCTTCTGTTCGCAGAAGGTGGACAGGCAGCAGCTAAGACTGTGGATTCGCAATCTTCTGTCAAAGCAGGAAAAATCGTGCAGGTCGCTACATCCCTGATCGGCAAAGACTACAAATACGGGGCGGTTGGTCCGAACTCGTTCGGCTCTGCGGGACTTGCTACGTACATCTACAAACAAGCCGGCGTGACGATTGACGACACGATTGCCAAGCTGTACAAAGCCGGAAAGTCCGTCTCGGCAGACAATATCCAGCCTGGAGATTTGCTGTTCTTTTCCTCGAATGGAAAAGGCGCACCTGCCTTCATGGGAATTTACATCGGAAATGACCAGTACATATACTCTTCGCAAGGCGAAGATGCGGTAGTTTTGAAAAAAGTCAGCGATTATACGAAGAAGCTGCTTGGCGCACGCCGAATTTTGGCGGAGGACACCGGCACGGGCACAACTCCGGACCCGGGTCAGGAGGAGGAGTCCAACTCTTCTGCAATCGCGGACAAGGTGATTGCGGCCGGGAAAAAATACATCGGCACACCGTATGAGTACGGCTCGTCCCGTGCGAACAAAAAGACGATGGATTGCTCCGAGTTTACGATGTGGGCGTACCGCGAAGGCGCCAATATCGACATGGGCAACGGCGGCGCGCGCTCCCAAGCCAATTTTGTGAAAAGCAACGGCACTTATACAACAGATATTAACAAGCTGAAAAAAGGCGACCTGGTCTTTTTCATGGCCTATAAAGGCTACAAGGAGTCCGACTACAAAGGCATCAACGTGCCTAAGCAAAGCATTACCCACGTCGGCATCTACATGGGTGACGACAAGCTGCTGCACACCTTCTCCAAGGAGTCTGGCGGCGTGAAAATTACCGATTTCAAAAATACGCATTGGGAATACCGCTTCATCATGGGCGGACGCCCGTATTGACTTTTTGCCAGAGGATTACACGGGTTCTACCGATTTGCCTTTGACGAGCAAAGGGCTTATCCAAGTGGCGAAAATGTCTGCTCGCGTGCAAAAAGAGTTTCCGCCCGAGTTTATTTGGAGCAGTACGTTGAAGCGAGCCAGTCAAGCAGCCGGGATTTTAGCCGACGCGGTCGGCTGTCCGGTAGCGTAGCTGGATGACCTGAGAGAAAGGCAGGAGACGGAGAGCATACGGGAGTTCAGGGCACGCGCGGAACGCATCCTTTCTTCTATCGAGGAAAACAGCAAAGCGTACAAGCGGATTGCGATTGTTTCCCACGGCGGAATGATAACCAAACTGATAGAAAGCTTCCTTCCGTTGCCGCATGAGAATAACGTTTGGTTCCACTCTGACAACACAGGGATTCATCTGTTGGAACAGACGCCGAAATGGAAGATCATCCGGTTTGCGAACAGCACCGCTCATTTGAACGGGGACGAACCGGCTGCGAACGGATAGCCAGTCTGCTGCCAACAGCAGTTTTTAGAGGACAATAGCGGAAAAATAGGTGAATGACCACGGGCAAACGCACAGTCCATCTGTGCGTTTGCTGCATCTCTTATAGGGAGACTTGTAGGAGGTGAAACGTCATGTCATATCAGTATCCCCCAGGAGGTTACCCGCCGCCACCGCCACCCGGAGGTTCTTCTGGAGGTTTTCCTCCCCCGCCGCCAGGCCCACCCCCAGGCAGGACGCCCAGCTCGCCGGGATCGCGAGGATACGGGGGAACGCGTCGGATTGAACCAGGCGGATTTTATCCGTGCCTGTATCGCTATACGTACATTTGGCTGCAAAATGGGCGGTCTTTCTGGTTTTATCCCGTATTCATCGGTCGTTCGTCCGTAACAGGCTACCGCTGGAGAGGAAACCGCTGGGAATACTATGGCTTGGAACTGAACCGGATTGCCTACTTTACTTGCTAATACGAAAAGACGCAGCGCTTTCTAGCAAAACGGCCTTCCCGGATGGGAAAGGCCGTCTTGGCTTGCCGTCCCGATCAGGTGCCAGGCTTATGTGCCTGTTACTTGACCGTCACG
Source organism: Brevibacillus sp. YAE8 (assembly GCF_057543335.1). Classification (NCBI taxonomy): domain Bacteria; kingdom Bacillati; phylum Bacillota; class Bacilli; order Caryophanales; family Paenibacillaceae; genus Brevibacillus; species Brevibacillus sp. YAE8. The sequence goes on along the minus strand of NZ_BAAIYG010000037.1, from coordinate 20,051 downwards.
GTGAAATCTTTGTGGTCGTGCACGTCGCCTTTTTCCAGATGGACCTTCAGCGTGTATTCCCCGGAAGCGGGGAAGGAGAGGCGGCCTTCGTACTGCCCGGGACTCGTTTCTTTCGCATCGACGAAGCTGTGCTTCACCTCATCTCCCGTCCAAAACTCGAACTTGACCGTACCTTCTGCAAATGGCTGGTTGTCTTTTAGCAGATGAACGACCATGGCCGCTTCGGTTTGCGCCTTGAGCTCGTCTGGAGGCATCAAGTGAAAGTCGACTCCACTGGCTGCATGCGCTTTGTCTGCGGCTGCTTTGCCGTGCTCGTGTCCGCCGTCTGCATGACCCGTAGCGGCGTGGTCGGCGCTGGCTGCGGCTTTCACGGTAAAAGGCGTCTTTTGCATGTTGTGGAAATCGCGGGCGGTGACGTGGTAGTAGACAAAGTAGGAGCCAGGCTCGCTGATCGTCTGCTGCGCCGTATAGACGCCATCGGCTACGAGTTTCGCCGGAATCGTCTCGTGCTTTTCCTGTCCATCCTTCCACCATTCGAAGGACACTTCCCGGGCATCGTCCACAGGCTTGCCTTCCTGCGTCACCTTGACCGAAAACGTAATGGGTTGCCCCGCTACTGGCTCGGCAGGCTCTATCGAAAAAGCGGCGTCAACTGGGGCGCCGGAAGCTTCCAGCGCTTGGTCGTTCTGGCTGGAACAAGCCGCAGCCAAAACGACCAGTGCGGACAGGCATAGCGTGAAAAAGCGTTTCATTTGCGTTACCCTTCCTTCTTCAAGTTCAACAACTCTTGATAAATTTGCTCCGGATCAAAGTCCTCGCCCATCCCGAACTTGCGGATGACCGCGTTGTTTTGATCGACGAGGTAAGTGCTCGACGTATGCGAGATAAAGCCGTCCTCGGTCTTTTTCGCAAAGAAGCCGAGAGAGCTGGTCACGGTGCGAATCGTCTCTTCGTCGCCGCGCAAAACAATCCAGCCTTCGTCTGCAATCCCGAGCTGTTTGACGTAGTAGCGCAGCACGTCCGGCGTATCGTTTTGCGGGTCGATCGTAATCGTCAAAAACTCAATGCCGTGCCCCATGAGTCCAGCCGCTTGCAGCCGTTTTTGCAGTTGCACCATTTTCACGGTGGTCGTCGGGCAAATGTCGGGACAGCGCGTATAGATCAGCTCGACCAGGCGGATGCTCCCGGGCTTCGGCGCGAGGGAGTAAGCCTCTCCGTCCAGCGTCTGTAGCTGTACGTCCGGCAGCTTGGCCGAAACCGACGACGGGCTCAGCCAAAACCACGAGGCGACGAGCGCGGCGAGGACGAGCAGCGGCAAAAACAGCAGCAGCCGTCTCAGCCGGATAGCGGCAGTCGGGGTGAGTGGCACGCGGGATGCCTCCTTTTTTCGCAAGTAAAATGAGAGAGCCGCTTTTTGGGCCGTTATTGCGGGATCAGTTGATCGTCCGGCTGATCTTTTTCTTTCCGGTACCAGGCGGCAAACACATAGGCCAAAACGGAGCCGTACGTCAACTCCTGCACCAGCTTCATGATGATTCCGCCAAGCCGCTGATCGTCCAGAGGCAGGAGCGGAACGGCGAACATCGATTTGTCGATCGGCGCGGAGAAGAACGGCGCACACAACATGGAAGGACCGTTGACATACGTGCCGTACAGCGCCGATTCCGAAAAAATAATGAGCGCACAGGCTGGCGTAATCAGCACGCCGTTGGCAAAAATGTAGGCCAGCTTTTGCAACTCGGACAGCCGATGAATCTCCGGAATAGGGGCGATGACAGGCAGCCACATCAAAATGGCCGCAACCAAAAGCAGCAGGTGAATCAGATTATGTACGGCCAGGTTGTTCATCGCCATGTCTAGAATAACAGGCATGTGGTAAAACGAAAATAGGGCATTGAACAAAAGGACGGCCGGGATCGGATGGCTCGCCACGCGCAAAACCTGTTTCAGCCCCCTGCGGTCAAACAGCGAGCGCATGAGCCAGGCTGGTGTGCCAGACAAAAGCAACAGCGGCATCACCAGGTAGAGAATGGACTGCTGAAGCATATGGGCACTGAACAAAAAGTGGCCAGCGACGTTTAGCGGGCTGCCCATGCCGAAATAAAACAGCAGCAAGCCAGCGGAAAACGACAGCTTCTGTATGAGCGTGGCTGGCTTTGCGTCCGGAAACGTCCGGCGCAAAGGTCCTGTCAGCGAAAAGTAGGCAAGTCCGATGAGAGCGGTCAACAAAATCAGCTCCGGGTTCCACGTCGCCCGAAAGCCAAACGTTTCGGTCAAGTCGATGAGGGTCAACGCCATTACCTCCGTTTTCCTGGAATATTCCCCATTACCCATTATAGGCATTCGCTTCCAAAAGCCTAATGACTCGTTTGGGCTATTTCTCGTTGTATGCGTTCACATATTTGTCACCGAGGCAGCAAAAAGCCCCCGAACGGTAAAGTCCGAGGGCTTTTTGCCACTATGATTTTTTCTGCTCTTCCAGCCATTTCTTCCACTCGTCGGCTTCGTGGCCGCCTACCAGACGAGCGACTTCCTTGCCGTCCTTGTAGTGAACCAGGGTCGGGGTAAATTCGATCTGGAACTCATCCCAGCTTGCATTAAATTCAAGCAGGTTGTGCTTTTTCATGTCGATCTGCATGTCCTTGACGATTGGCACGAGGACCGGGGTGGTTGCGCGGCAATGCTCGCACAGCGGGCTGTAGTAGTAGACGAACAAGTCTTCCTTGCTCTCGATCTTCTGCTTCAACTCTTCTGGCATAATCAGGTTGTCGTACAGCGGATCTTTCAGTTGCTCGATGGTAGCCGGATTCAGATTGGCTTTTCCGTACGGGTTGCCTGCAGCCGCCTCGCGGTTGGAAATATCCGAGTACACAATGGCGCCAATGAGCAGCGCAGCTACCAGGATGGAAAAAAAGATAATTTTTTTCATGCATCAAATCTCCTTTGCGTTTTTCATGACGATGAACAGCAGAATGCTAATCAGCGTAAAGGCGACCAGCGCCAAAAACGGAATCGTGATAAAGCCGAACCAGTTGATGTAGTCCGTATTGCAAGGCACGATACCGCAAGCGTTGCCCAGCTCATGCAGGGCAGGCACCTTTTGAATCAGGTAATGGTAGAGGGAGATGCAGCCGCCGATCAGCGAAAGAATCAGGGCGTATGATGACATCTTGTAATCTTTTTTGGCGGAGGCCACCCCCAGCAAAATGATGAGCGGATACATCAAGATTCGCTGGTACCAGCACAGATCGCACGGTATGTACTTCAATACTTCCGAAAAAAACAGGCTTCCCGCTGTGGCAATCAGGGACACGCCCCATGCCGCAAACATGGATTGTTCCATCACTTGTTGACGTTTCATAACAACACCTCGTCCCTCTATCTTATCATATTACGAATCGGAAGTAGATTATAAAAAGTAACAATTTGTAAAAGCAAAGCGGCTTGTCCGAAAAAAAGCGGGAAACGCTACCTGAAGCAGTAGCCACAGGTAGGAGCCAAAGCTTTGCCACACAAAGGAGGTGTCGTCGAACTCAGATGATCCGCACGGACATGGTGGGCTGGGCGTCGCGAATCGGGACGAAGATCGATTGCAAAGAGGGCCACTCTACCAACAAGATTCCGCGCCGGTAAGCAGCTCCACCGTCAATCCCGACGAGATTGCCCCGCCGCCACGGCCCATGGCCCTCATAGTCAGGCAACCGGGGAACAGGGGTGTGACCGAAGACGATCGGCCTGTCTCCTCCATAATAAAGGTAGAAGGGCTCCCGAATCCACAGGAGATCTTCTGGATTTTGCTCGTGCAGAGGGATTCCCGGGCGAATCCCGGCATGGACCAGGAGAACCGCGGGCGCTCCTGATTGCGGGTCAGCCGGAAGCTCCATGTACAAAGGCAGGCTGGACAAGGACGGCAACAGCCCCGGGTACTCGGCCAAAATCAACCGCCGGGCTTCTTCCTGTTCTGCGGCAGACGGCATGGAATGCAGAAACGCCCGGCGCAGCGGATGAGGGCCGAGCAGCGAACGGATCGTGGCATCCCCTCCGTTGTAGCGCAAGTAAAGCTTCGGATTTCCTTGCCCAAGCAGCCAATCTTCCAGCATCTGCTCGTGATTGCCTTTGAGCAGAAAGACTTGGTTCGGGTACTGCTGGCGGAGGCGGAACAGCTCGAACAGCACTTCCTTGGACTCGGGCCCGCGGTCGATCATGTCGCCAATCACATAGAGGCGATCCCCTGTCTGCGGGGAAAAAGAGGCATCACGCAATGCCCGCTGAAAAGCCTGATTCTGTCCATGAATATCCGAAACGAAATAGGTGGCCACTTCCCATCCCCTCCAAAAGAGAACTTGGCGCGACTGTTATCACCATATGTATAAAAGGAGGAAGAGTGCCAAGGCATGCGCGCAGGCCGTAGCGAGCAAAGCGGCGCCTAAACATGGGCGCACCAACTGAGGGCAGCGGAATATGGATACGTATGAGACATATACCCACATGTTGGAGGGAAAATTGGACAGATGGCTACATCCTATCGGGATTACACTTCACCCAATACGCAATTCACATACGATCTGCGCAACAACACGTTTTTTCGCAAAGACGCCGGGAACTTCATTGACGCGCTCGGCATCCAGCAACTGAACACGCTTGGCAACACATCGTTGCTCGACATTTTCCTGACGACGGGAAATGTGATTGAGCCGCATATTCACCAAAACGCTTCCGAGCTCGTCTACTGTGTGACGGGAGAGGCGATCGTTTCGATCATCAACCCGTTTACGAACCAGTTGCTCAACTTCAATATCAAGCCGCGGCAAGTGGCGAACGTGCCGCAGGGCTGGTGGCACTATGAAGTAGCCTTGACGGACGATACCCATCTGATCGCGATATTCGACGCGCCTGTACCGGAAGTGATTTTCGGCTCCGACATCCTGCGACTGACCCCGGCGAGCATCTGGGCACACACGTATTGCCTTGACGAAGCGAAGGTAAAAGACACCTTTGCGCCGATTACCCGGACCGTCGTCATCGGCCCGCCGCTCGGCTGCCAGCAGGGGGCAAACCCCGCTCCCAACCAGGGCCAAAGCCAATGGCAGCACACTTCCAGCCAATATCCGCACTACGACTATTCCAGTCAGTATTCCAGCCAATGGCCGGTGAACTCCTACTACGATGCTGCGGCTTACACGCAGCCGCCGGAGTACGGACAGTACACCCATTACCCGGAGCTGGCGGGCTACACCTACTATTCGCCTAGCCAGCCGCAAACCGCTTATCCACAGCAGTACGGCTACTCTGCGGCTTACTAGCTGTACACCCTCTTTTTCCTCCGATACAATGGGGGCAAAAAGAAAGAGGGAGATGCAGATGGAAGCGCTTGCCAAATGGCTGCAGGAATCGCCGGGCGCGGTCGTCTTTACGGGTGCTGGCATGTCGACGGAAAGCGGCTTGCCGGATTTTCGCTCGCAGACCGGACTGTGGCGCGGAAATGATCCGCAAAAGCTCGCGAGCACGCAAGCGATGCGAAGCAACCGCGAGTCGTTCGTGGAGTTTTACCGGATGCGAATCGAGGGGCTTTGCTCCTGCAAACCGCACGCCGGGCATGAAATATTGGCAAAATGGGAGCAGCGCGGCCTGCTTGCCGGCATCATCACGCAAAATGTAGACGGCTTTCACCAGCGGGCCGGGAGTCGGGCGGTCGCACAGCTTCACGGGACGTTGACGACGGTCAGTTGCATTCGCTGCCGGAAAAGCTACCCGAGCGAGCGGTATTTGCAGGAGGAAGGAAGCCAGTGTGAGTGCGGAGGCTTCGTTCGTCCGGATGTCGTCCTGTTCGGAGAGTCGTTGCCCCAGTCGCAGATTGACCTGGCAGTGGAATGGACAGAGCGCGCGCCGCTATTGATCGTGCTCGGCTCGTCGCTTACGGTCAGTCCCGCCAACTGGTTTCCGCAGCGCGCCAAAGAAAACGGAGCCAGGCTGGTGATCGTCAACCAGGAGCCGACTCCGCTGGACGGATGGGCGGACTTGGTCGTGCACGATGTGAAAATCGGCGAGCTGCTGTCGCGCACAGAACAGTGGCTTCACCGTTGAATGAACGGCAGGCGTACTCTCGATTGCAGGGAGTACGCCTGCTTTTGATCTGGCGGCAGGCAATTTGCGGGCAGTCAGTCCCTAGAGCTTCCGCGAAAAAAATGGTACGATTCTGTGAGGACGGCAAATCGAAAAGTACAGGTGACGACGACCATGCAGATTATTTCAGTAGAAAACCTCTCCAAAAGCTACGGAGAGAAAGTTTTGTTCGATAACATCTCCTTTCATATCGCAGAGCAGCAGCGGATCGGCCTGATCGGAGTCAACGGCACAGGAAAATCATCTCTGCTGCGGATCATGGCGGGACAAGATACGCCCGATAGCGGAAAAATCATTCATGCGAACCATTTTCACGTGGAATATTTGCCGCAAAATCCGAGCTTCGATGAAGAATCTACGGTGCTTGCGCAAGTTTTTTACGGAGAGTCCCCGCTCATCCAGTTGCTGCGGGAATACGAGGTAGCGCTGGAAGCGGTGCAGCAAGACCCGGAAGACGAGAAAAAGCAGGCGCGGCTGTTTGCCGCCCAAAGCCGGATGGATGCGGCCGATGCGTGGGAGAGCAATACCCAGGCGAAAATGATTTTGACCAAGCTCGGTCTGTACAACTTTTCGCAAAAAGTAAAAGAGCTGTCTGGCGGCCAGCGCAAGCGGGTAGCGATGGCAAGAGCGCTGATCCAGCCAGCCGATTTGCTGATTCTCGACGAGCCGACGAACCATATCGACAACGAGACGGTTGAGTGGCTGGAGGAATACTTGTCCCGCTACAAAGGCGCCTTGCTGCTCGTCACGCACGATCGCTATTTCCTCGATCGCGTGACGAACCGCACGTTTGAGCTGGATCGCGGCAAGCTGTACAGCTACGAAGGCAACTACGCGACGTTTTTGGAGAAAAAAGCCGAGCGCGAAGAAAACGAGGCGGCGGCAGAGGACAAGCGGCAAAATTTGCTGCGCCGCGAGCTGGCCTGGCTGCGCCGGGGGGCCAAAGCGCGGACGACCAAGCAAAAAGCGCGCGTCCAGCGGGTAGAGGAGTTGCGCGATCGGACGGTGGACGGTCCGGCGGCGAAGCTGGAAATGGCGCTGGGCGCAAGCCGCCTGGGCAAAAAGGTCATCGAGATCGAGCACATCGAAAAAGCGTACGGGGATAAAAAGCTGGTCGACGACTTCAGCTATATCGTGTTGCCAGGAGATCGCATCGGGATTATCGGTCCAAACGGCAGCGGCAAATCGACGCTCTTAAACATGCTTGCGGGCCGCATCCAGCCTGACAGCGGAACGATTGACGTCGGCACGACGGTGAAAATCGCCTACTACACGCAGGACAGCGTGGAGATGGACGAAAAGCTGCGAGTGATCGAGTACGTCAAGGAAGCGGCAGAGGTGATTACGACGAGCAACGGAGAGGCGATTACGGCTTCGCAAATGCTGGAGCGCTTTCTGTTTTCCCCGTCGATGCAGTGGACGCCGATATCCAAGCTGTCCGGCGGCGAGCGGCGCAGGCTGTACTTGCTGCGGACGTTGATGGGCGAGCCGAACGTGCTGTTTTTGGATGAGCCGACCAACGATCTCGACATCCAGACGTTGAGCATTTTGGAAGACTACTTGGAGCAGTTTCCCGGAGCGGTCATTACCGTTTCCCACGACCGCTATTTTCTCGATCGCACGGTTGACCATCTGTTCGCCTTTGAGGGCAATGGGCAGATTCGCCACTTTACAGGCAACTATTCCGAATATCTGGAAGAAAAGCGGAGAGAGAACGCGGCAGCCGCTGCCGGGGCGCAGCAGCAGCCAGCCGAGAAGCAGCCGGGCAGTCAGGCGACTCGCGGCAACAACCGCACGAAAAAGCTCTCCTACAAAGATCAGAAGGATTGGGATACGATCGAAGGCAAAATCGCTTCGCTGGAAGAACGCCTCGCGCTGCTGAAAAAAGAAATTGCCGGGGCGGGCAGCGACTACGGCAAGGTAGAAAAGCTGTTTGCCGAGGAGCAGCAGGTGACAGCCGAGTTGGAAGCGGCCGTGGAGCGTTGGGCGGAGCTGTCTGCGCTGGTCGAGGAACTGGAGCAGGGGAAGTAATTGGCAGCGTGCCAATCTCTGTGTGCTTAGCCAGTTATTGAGGCTGGGAAAGCGACGCCGATCTCCTGTAGACTAGAGAAGATCACTAGAGTAGAGGAGTCGCTGTCGTTGCCTGCTTATAAGTTGGACCCGGAATGGGTGATGTCTTACCTAGCGTTGCAAGAAGAAAGGCTCGCTTGCGAAGTCCATCCGAAGGACAAAGAAGCGATCATGAACAAGATCAGGGAATTGACGCTGTCGATCATGTACAAGCAAGCCCGAAGATTTCTCGTATATTTGGAGACGGAAGACCAGCAGACGGTCGCCAAAAAGAATAAGCATTGCATGTGAAAAAGACCCGCCTTTTGCAAAAAGAGGCGGGTCTTTGCGTGTCGTCACTGCTGCCGGATGCGCACGGGGGTGCCGATGGGGACGAGCTTCGCCAAGGCGTTGACGTCCTGGTTGTACATGCGAATGCAGCCGTGCGAGACGTATTTTCCGATGGAGGACGGGTTGTTCGTTCCGTGTATGCCGTAATGTGGCTTGCTGAGTCCCAGCCAGTACGTCCCGAAGACGCTGAGCGGGCCTCCGGGGTATGAGTTCGGATAGGGCACCTTGTTGATGATGGTGAAGTCTCCGCGCGGTGTCGCCGTGGCGATTTTGCCCAGCGCAACCGGGTAGGAGCGAACGAGCTTGTTTCCGTCGTACAGATCGAGCCTGAGCTTCGCGATCGAAATGCGAATGTTGTATGCAGGCATTCCCTCACCTCCCTTTTGCAGCCGCTCGCGACATTGCTATTCCTATCTTATGTGAAAGGGAGGGAGGGGTACTTGGGACACGCTCTTTTACCTGAAGGAAGAAAACGTATCGGGATAGCGCAGGCCGTCGCGATAAAACAAGGTACGTACCCACGCGTACAGCCGAAGCGGGATGGAAGGGAAGACAATCGCCAGCTTGCCTTCTTCCAAAATGGGCAGATCGAGCGGAGACTGGATTTCGTAAGGCACTCCCTCTTGATCGAGCAGCGCCTTGTAGCGGTGGGCTTCACTCCAGCTCACCGGGTAATAGAATGATTTTTCCATCGCATCCAACACCTTTCCGGTTATCGCTGCTCCCATTATATGCAACCCATTTGGGGTAAAAAAAGAAACGAGCGCGCAAAAAATGGAAAAATAGGCCAATTTGTGGCTAGTTGATGGCGGGAGCGAAAATACGTCATGATTTTCCGCGCGAATCGGTGTAAAGTGGAGGTATCCAGAAATTGGAGGGACACTTTGGATGGCGCAGACACACTTGCACTTTAACATGCACATTGGCAGAAAAAAGCCGGAGAGCGTAATCAACAGGGAAACAGCGTGTCCGTTTTGCGATCGCGGCAGCTTGACAGATGTGCTGGAGCAGCGCGGTTCCATGATCTGGCTGATGAACAAATTTCCCGTCCTGCAGGATACGTATCAGACCGTCTTGATTGAATCGGATGAGTGCAACGGCGACTGGTCCTCCTACTCCCGGGAGCACGTGCACGCCCTGCTTTCCTTTGGCGTGGAAAAGTGGCTGGAGATGGAGCGAAGCGGCTCTTTTCGCTCTGTGCTCTTTTTCAAAAACCACGGGCTGTATTCCGGCGGGAGCATTCGCCACCCGCACATGCAGATCGTCGGGCTGACGGGTTACGACTATCGCGCGCAACTCAGGGACAGCGACTTTCACGGCATCACCATCGACCGGGAGTCAGGGGTGGAGTGTTCGCTCTCGACGCATCCGCGCGCGGGCTTTTTTGAGTACAACGTCATTTTGTCCGACCTGGATCGGCTGCCCAAAATGGCTGATTATTTGCAAATTTTGGCGCACTGGATTCTTCACCACGTCAACCCGCGCAACCAGAGCTACAACTTCTTCTTTTATCAATGGAAAGAAAAGCTGATCGCCAAGGCGGTGCCGCGCTTCGTGACTTCCCCGCTGTACGTCGGCTATTCGATTCCGCAAGTAGCGAACAATCTGGAGGAAATGGTGGAGGAGATGAGAAGGCATTATTTTTGACAAAAGACTAGGGCGTGGCTGGAAAAGCATTATTGAGTCAAGAAAATAGCGGTCGTATATCAACAACAAGAATGACTTTGCTAGTTTGTCGTAACGAGTAGCTCGCGACGAAAGAGTTTGATTTTATTTCTTATCGAGTGAATGGATAGTTTTTCCCTGAAAGTTTCCAATTATGTGACTTTTTTACCTATTATAATGGTTCTATGCTCCCTTTTGTAATGAATAGAAGATGTGTGAAATTGGATATATATTACAAAAAAGGAGAGGTTATTTAGGATGAGGAAGTTTATAGTTTCATTGACGATGCTACTATCGGTATCTATTTTTGCTGTTGCTGTTTACGCTGCAACCGATCTTAATCTGGTCGCAGGTTCAGAAGGTACGCTGAAAAAATACTATGCTAACAATACTCCTCTAACTTCATCTTTGAGTGTGGATCACAAAGTACTTCAATACGAGGTACGAAATACTGCCGACTTGAGTTCGCGTGAATTAGTCAATGTTTTATATAGAGGTAATGGTGGGGCCGATCAGCATGCAAGGGTGCTGCATAAACAAAATAGAAACTACCTTAGGTACTATGGCTATACTTGTTATTATGGTTCAGGGACGTCTTGTCAGTCTGATTATGTACAACCAACAAATATTGTTATTTCCCCAGGTTCGGATGGTATTGATGTCATCGAACACTGGTTCGGGGCCTTCAACTCTTCACAGTCAGTAAGATACAAAAATTACGGAGCTGGTATTCATTTTGAATACCTACAGCCTAATAGTTCCTATAACTGGAACCATTGGGAAACAAGCAGTCATCTAAAAGTTATTGCTGGTGCCAATTTAGAAAGCTCATTAAGAGGTATTTTCTGGTCAACAGGGACTGTAAAACTTAATCCATAAGTACTTGGATTAAACACAGTTTTAGTCTTACTACTCAATGTTGATCCACAAACAAAATGTTTAAATGTAGAGAATTTTACCTTTGGTGCTGAATATATTAATTAGGGGGAATACTTTGTGCGGAAATATGTCCTTTCAGGAATAGGGGTTATTGCGTTTACAGCTTTACTAACATTCGGAAGCAGCAATATCAAAGCAGAAAATGAATCACAGCTTTTTGCTGAACAAAAACAAGAAATTATCGTAGGTGCTCCAGTCACAGTCTTAGATAAAAATAGAGAGGGAGTTTACGTCGGTTTGACTGGACTTACAGTTCCATTGGCTGATGAAGTGTACGAGATAGTTGAAGAAATAAATAAAGCGGGTGGTCTTAAAGAGTCAAAAGAAATAATTCATATAAAGGATAAAGAAGGAAATGTAGTTATAAAAATACCAGCAGAACTTAAAGATAAACTAAAAGAAAAGGGAGACAAATTAATAGTTAAACATAATAAATCTGTAGACAATTATAAGAAAGAAAAAAGAATCACTAGTAAACTTAACCTTAATCTTGGTCAAGAGTGGCCGTTAAAAGAAAATAGTGTAGATAAATTCTAACAATTGAAGGCGGGAGACGCCTTCTTTTTGATGGAGGGATTAATATGAGGATCGGCCTAGTTTCAAGCCTAATTATTTCGATTTTAGTTTTCATATATTCTTTTTTTCAAATTAGCATTTTGAAAACGTTTGTTCTTTATGAGTTTTTTATTGGTGTAGTGGGACTAATATTATCAGGGGTTATTTTCAGTTCATATTTAGGTCTTGATCGTAAACACATGTCTAACCCTGATTCCTCAAAAGTTCTTGGTGAAAATAATGCCAATAAATATGAGATGCGAAAAGAAAATGAGAAGGTAAAAGAAACGGCTAAAATATTTTTCTTTTTTGGCTTGCCATGTCTAATAATTTCAGTCGTGATTTATCTAATTACCTAGTTAACAAGATGAGATGAGGTAAGACGTCAAAAAAGGGGGAGAGTCGCATGGGATACGAGATCGTGGCAATCAAATCGCTGACAGCAGCACAGCTTGAGGAAGTCAACCAACTGGCTGTGATCTGCAACGGGCATGACGGCATTGCTTTGAAAATAAACCCGAACATGCTGGAACAGCGTTCGGGCGAGCACACAGAGGACTTTCTCTGTTACGCGGACAACAAGCTGGTCGGATATCTTGGCCTGTATGTGTTCCACGCCAAAGAGGCGGAGGTCAGCGGCATGGTCCATCCGGATCACCGGAGAAAAGGGATTTTTACCGGACTGCAGCACAGGGCTAAAGCAGAGTGCCGCAAGCGGGGCATTCCGGCCCTGCTGTTTATCGTCCAGCAAAAGTCGCAGGCAGGGGCCGCTTATCAGAAGCGAATCGGCGCCCCATACGAGTATTCGGAATACTGGATGGATTTAGGAAAATCTGGACGGGAAGCCTTGAGTCACGCTGTGCGGCTGCGGCCTGTTACCGCAGCGGATGAAGAGACGTTGATTCAGCTCGATGTACGCGGTTTTCAGATGGAGGAAGCGCAGGTACGGGAGATGAACGAGAAGATGGCGAACGATCCTCGTACCAGTACGTATCTGGTGCTGGCAGAGGAACGGGCGGTCGGCAAAATCAGCGTAAGCAAAAATGGCATGCAGGCGTTTATCTACGGCTTTTGCGTCCATCCTGACGAGCAGGGCAAAGGCTACGGCCGCCAGGCACTGGCGCAGACGATTGCGCTGCTCGAAGCTGAAGGCTTCGCAGAGATTTCCCTTGAGGTCGCCTGTGAAAACAGCCGGGCGCTCGGGCTGTACGAGTCGTGCGGCTTTGTCGTGCAGTCGGCCAACGATTACTACAGGCTGAAGCTCTAGGTCTGCTTCCAGCCGCAAACTGCTTTTGCCGCACCCGCAGGTTGGCAAACGAAGCCGCTTCCGTGCTACCATAGGAGGGAGGTAGCATTGCGGAAAAAGGAGTGACGAAAGCATGAAACTGTTGTCCATCGAACCGACGCCGAGTCCCAACGTGATGAAGCTGAACGTGGACGAGACTCTGCCAGGTGGCGTGCAACATGTTTATACAAAAGCAGAAGCGCAAAAAGCGCCGGAGCTGATGCGGGAGCTGCTGGCCATTGACGGGGTGACGTCGATTTTTCATACGGCGGACTTCCTGGCTCTGGAGCGGAAGTCGAATGCCGACTGGCAGCGCATTTTGACGGAGGCGCGGGAAGTTTTGCAGGCGGGAAAAGGAACGGCGATTCCGGTCGTCTCTGCGGAGCAAGCGGGAGCTTACGGGGAGGCGCAGGTGTTCATCCAGATGTTTCGCGGCGTCCCGATGCAGGTCAAGGTGACGATGGGGACGGAGCAGATTCGCGCCGCCTTGCCTGAGCGTTTCGGACAGGCTGCCGTGCAGGCCGGGTCTGCTTCCCCGAACCTGATTATGGAGCGCAAATGGGTCGAGCACGGTGTCCGTTACGGCGACTTGCGCGAAATCGGCGAGGAGGTAGCGCAGGAGATCGACGCGACGTATCCGCAGAGCCGCGTGGAGGAGCTCGTCCAGCAGGCGATGCTGCTCGGGCCGGGCGAGACGCCGCAGGTGGTCGAGCGCGAGAAAAAGGTCGTCACCCCGGGCATGCTCGACGATCCGGACTGGCAAAAACGCTATGAAGCGCTGGACCGCATGGAACCGACAGAGGAAGACTTGCCTGTTCTGGCAAAAGCGCTGCGCGATCCGAAGCCGTCCATTCGCAGGCTCGCTGTCGTTTACCTGGGGATGGTCGGAGGCGACGAAGTGTTCCCGCTGTTGTTCGAAGCGCTTCGCGACGATTCCGTGTCCGTGAGACGCACGGCAGGCGATACGCTGTCCGATCTGGGCGATCCGCGGGCGATTGGGCCGATGTGCGAGGCGCTCAAAGACCGGAACAAGCTGGTGCGCTGGCGTGCGGCCCGCTACCTGTTCGAAGTGGGCGACGAAACGGCGCTGGACGCCTTGCGTGCGGCCCAGAACGACCCTGAGTTCGAAGTCAGCTTGCAGGTGCAAATGGCCGTGCAGCGGATCGAGAGCGGGGAAGCAGCCAGCGGTACGGTCTGGCAGCAGATGACAAGACGCAACGACTAGCCTGCTCTATCGCGGCTTCCTTTTGAGGGGTGGCCGCGATAGGGCTTCTTTTTGTTTGCGCGGAAAAAGAACCGGGCTACACGCCGCCGTACATGGCACAGGCGCTTCCGGTGCAGGCCGCCCACGCCTGGTTGCCGTAGTCAAAATGCCACCATTCGTCTGCGTAGTTGGTAAACCCGGCGCGAGTCATGACGTGGTAGAGCAGGCGGCGGTTCGCCTGTGCTTCCCGGTCCGCATCGGACATGTCGGCGAGCGTTTCGAAATAGCGGGTACAGGCGCGCTCTGAAAAGTCGTCAAAAGCGGTCCCCATCACAAGCCAGCCGTCAGGGCCGGCAATCGTCAGGTCGACAGCCCCTCCGGTCAGATGGCGCGGCGGTTTTGCCGGATCGGCAGTAGGGCGGGCGACAAAGCGGTGCAGCTCGGCGTACAGTTCCTCGCTCTCGGTCCAGCCTTGGGCAAGAAGCTGCTGCTTGAAGCGGTCGTACAAAGCTTGCTGCACCTGAAGCGGGCGATAGCCGTCCAGCACGACGAGCCGCAGACTGGCGGGGAGCAGCTTTGCGGCTTGCAGCAGCCTGTCTGCGACCGAGCTTCGGACGAGACAGTCCGCCATAGCGCAAGCAAGCCCTTCGTGGTAGTAGGCTGGATATACCTCAAGCTGTGGGGCATACTGCATGAGAGAAACGATCGGCTCGTTGTTTTCGCGGATGGCAGGAAGCGAACCTGCCTCTTTTTGCGCGGGAGGAATCGGGATCTTCCAGTCCATTTCGGGCATCCCCTTTGCCTTTTTCCCCATCATAGCACACGTATGCTAGGTAAAAAATGGTATCGGACAGTATAAAAATAGACACAGTTCAATAATAGTTGACTTCCACCTTATCCATCCCTTATTCTATTGTAGGGTTTAGCTCATGTAATCAACATCGCTAGTGCGTAGGGGAGATTGTGTATGACAACCAATCACTATGACGTTGTTATTGTAGGTGCCGGACTGGCTGGTCTTTCCAGTGCCGCCTACCTGTCGTCGAAAGGCAAAAAGGTTTTGGTTTTGGAGCGCGGACAATTGGGTGGACGTGCCGTTACACTGAAGATCAAAGGCTTCAACTTCAACTTCGGTGCGCACGCCATTTATGCTCGCGACAGCTCCGTTTTGAGAACGTTTGAAAAAGAACTCGGACTCAACATTGACTGGCAAGACTTCAATCCAACAAAAGCAAAGTACGATATCGGGAGCGATTTGACTGCCGTTCCTTCCAACGTGCAAGGACTTTTCCAAACCAAGCTGTTAAAAGGGATGGACAAGGTATTATTTACGTTTGAAATTTTGAAAACGATGCTCAAAATGGAGAAGGGCCATCCGCACTTGTCGATTCAGAAGTGGATGGAGAAAAAGCAAGTCAGCGAAGACGTGCAAGACATGATGCTGACGCTCGCCTCCTCCAACTTCTTTACGCGTGAACCGGAAAAAATTCCGTCTGATGTGTTCTTCACGTACTACAGCCGCCTGTTCACGACGAACAAGCCTGTTGCGTACATCGGCGGCGGTTGGCAGGCGCTGATTAACGAGTTCGTTCGCGTAATCGAGGCAAACCAGGGCACGATCATGCTCAAGAACAAAGTAGAGAAGTTTCTCGTAGAAAATGATCGCGTGGTTGGAGTGGTGACGCCGGAGGGCGAGTTTACGGCTGATGAGTTCGTCTGCTGTATTCCGCCGAAAGAATTGGTAAAAGTATTCGCAGAAACACGCCTGGAGCACGCGGTTGCCCAGCACGCAGAATACGAGCCGACAGTCGTCATGGTTTACGATATCGGTCTGAAAGAGCGGATTGATGTGCCGTTCTCCTACATCTACGACAAGCAAAACAATATTTTCATCACAGACATCTCCTACTACGACCGTACTTGCGTGCCGGAGGGCGGACAGCTTTTGCAGGCGACAGCCTACATGCGCCAGGCTGACGTAGGCAACAAGGAAGCGGCGGAGATTCGCAAGCAGGAGATCGAAAATCTGTACGACAAGCACTTCCCGGGCTGGCGCGAGCAACTGGTTGTACCGCGCGTATCTGCCCGTGCCGTTGTCCAGGAAATCAAATGGACGATGAACCAAAAGCCAATGCCTACCTTCTTCCCGGACTACCGCAACCTGTTCTTTGCAGGGGACTGGTGCGAAGGGCAAGGCCAGCTTTCCGAGCTGTCTTTCTCCAGCGCATGGCAAGTGTCCAATCTGATTTTGGAAAAAGATAAGTAAAAAGCGAGCGGGTCATTCCTTTTCGTCAAAGAAGAGGAAGACCCGTTTTTTCGCGTGGACGGCACAACCGCTAGCCAAAAAAAGCCCGCCCGGCAAAACGGGCGAGCGGTGTACAGGATGCTTATGCTTTCGGGCCGTACGTATCGTACAGCAGGCGGCCGATGCGCGCCATGACGCTGGCGGCATCCTTTTGGGCCAGGCCCTTGTTGAGCAGGGAGACGCTGATCGCGTGCGGTCCTGTATAGAAAATTCCGACATCATGCGTGATTTTCGTGACCGAGCCTGTCTTGTTCGCAAACTCCCACTTCGGCACCATCCCGATGATCTCGCCGTCCGGATCGGGCAAAAGAAACGGGAAGCGGTCGCGATGCTGCTGCTGCTTTAAGATCGCGATCATTTTCAGGCAACTGTCGTAGGAGATGACTTTTCCCGTCGCCAGGTAGCGGAGGTGGCTTGCGATGTCTGCGGCCGTAATCTCGTTGTAGCCTTCCAGCTCGGCTGGCACGACCATCAGCTTGTTGTAAAAGGAGCTGTTTTCCATTCCGGTTTTGCGCATGATGCTGCGGATGCTGTCTGCCCCGACGAGGTCAATCATCATGTTGGTGGCGGTGTTGTCGCTCTGGATAATCATCAAGGTGACGAGGTCGTACACGGTGAACTCCGTCCCGGGCGTCATGTGCTGCAAGACGCCTGCTCCGCCCACGAGGTCCTCCTGGCGCAGCTTGAGCTTGTCTCCCAGTGCGAGCTTGCCGGCGTAGGCTTCGGCGAACACAGCGGCCATGATCGGCACCTTGATGACGCTCGCGGCGTAGAAGCGCTGATTTTCGTTGATGGCGAGCTTTTCGTTTGTCTGTAAATCTTCCAGATAGACTCCCCATTCGCCGCCAGCCGCTTCGAGCAGCTCTGAAACAGGGGCAAAAAGACCGGATAGCATAAGACCCATCTCCTTTTTATTCGTGTAGACAAAATTTTCTCAAGATAATATTATTTAGTCATGCTCCTAACAATCAAGAAGAATTATTCCACAGATGGGGGTTTTGTTGTGAAAAAGTTGAAGAATCTATCATTTTGCGCCGTTTTGCTGACCAGTCTGGTGTTTGCTGGCTGTGGAGCGCCGCAAGCCGGCACCACGGAAAATCCGCAAGGTGCGCAACAGGAGCAGACGAGAGCGCCCCAAACGATGCAGGTCAACCTGAACACAGGCGAGCCGAACTCGATTGACCCTGGACTGGCGGAAGATATCCCTTCCATGTCTGTGGCCCGTGCAGCATTCGATGGCCTTTTGCGCCTGAATGAAAAGGGCGAGCTGAAAGAGGCGGTCGCCGAAAAGTACGAAGTATCCGCTGATGGCTTGACTTACACGTTTCACCTGCGCGATACCAAATGGTCCAACGGCGATCCGGTAACTGCCCACGATTTTGAATACGCGTGGAAACGGGTGCTCGATCCCGAGACAGCCTCCGGATATGCGTACCAGTTGTACTATCTCAAAAACGGGGAAGCGTTCAACGCCAAGAAGGCGAAGGCAGAGGATGTCGGCGTCAAGGCGACTGACGACAAAACGCTGGTCGTGACGCTGGAAAACCCGGCGCCGTTCTTCCCGGAGCTGGTGGCATCGGTCACTTATTTCCCGGTCAATAAAAAAGTGGTGGAGGGGAACAAGGACTGGGCAGCCAAGCCGGAGACGTACATCGGCAACGGCCCGTTCGTCCTGAAAAAGTGGGAGCACAAATCGGTAATCGAATTTGCCAAAAACGACTCCTACTGGGATAAAGACGCGGTTCATTTGTCCACGCTGACCATCAACATGATTGAAGACCCGAACACCGAGCTGTCCATGTTCGAAAAAGGCGATCTGGACTGGGCCGGCTCTCCGCTGGGCGACCTGCCGCTTGATGCCCTGGATGCCTTGAAAGATTCCGGAAAAATGCAGACGCAAGCGACGGCAGGCACGTACTGGTACATCTTCAATACGACGCAAAAGCCGTTTGACAACAAAAAAATTCGCCAAGCGTTTGCCACAGCCGTCAACCGCAAGGAAATTTCCGAAAGCGTCGTGCCGTTCAAGAGCACGCCAGCGACCGGAATCCTCCCGCCGACCATGGCGCTCAACCCGGATGGCTACATCAAGGACGGCGACGTGGAGACAGCGAAAAAGCTGCTGGCAGAAGGCATGAAGGAAGCGGGCTTGACCGAGCTGCCTGAGCTGACTATCTCCTACAATACGACAGAGGTGAACCAGCGCATTGCGACGGTGATCCAGGACCAATGGCGCAAAGCGTTCGGCATCGAAGTCAAGCTGGTGAACAAGGAAAACAAGGTGCACCGCGAGCAAATGAAGGAAGGTAACTTCACCATTGGCCGCGCAAGCTGGATTGGCGACTTCAACGATCCGATCAACTTCCTCGAAGTGTTCAAGGGCGGTTTGAACACGTCGAAGTGGGAAAACAAAGAGTTCCTCGACCTGCTCGCACAGTCTGCCAAAGAAGGCGACCCGGCAAAACGCAAGGAAATCTTGAAAAAGGCGGACGCCATCGTCATGGACGAAATGCCGGCGCTGCCGATCTACTACTTCACGTATGCCTGGGTGAAGCAGGACAGCGTAAAAGACGTCGTCGTGGACGCCCTCGGGTTCATCGACTTCAAATACGCATCGAATGTCAAGTAAACAGACTAAGGTAGCCATAAGGGAGTGACTTGGCGTGCGTCCGATTATTGGTGTCGCGTGTACGAAAATGTATTTCCCGAATAACCACCTCGACCAGTTTTTCTATGTCGGGTCTGGCTACGTGGACGGAGTGGCCCGCGCAGGCGGCATTCCGCTCATCCTGCCGCTGCTGACTGTACAGGAAGCGCCGTTCCGGGAGATGATCGAATCGCTGGACGGGCTGATCCTGACTGGCGGCGACGATCCTGCCCCGCATCTGTACGGGGAAGAGCCGCTGCAAGGGCTTGGAAACATCGAATACGAGCGAGATTTGGCCGAACTGGCTGTGATTAAGCTGGCATTGGAGCTGAAAAAGCCGATCTTGGGCATTTGCCGGGGAATGCAGATTTTGAATGTAGCGTGTGGCGGCACACTCATTCAGGACATTCCAAGCCAGGTTCCGGGCGCCTTCCAGCATGCGCAAAAAGGTTCCCGCCAATACGGCGCACACAAGGTCACGCTCAAGCCCGGCTTTTTGGCGGACGCTCTCGGGCAGCAGGAGGTGCTGGTAAACACCTCGCACCACCAGGCTGTCAAAGACGTAGCGCCAGGCTTCCAGATGACAGCATGCGCGGCTGACGGAGTGATTGAGGCAATCGAGAGCCTCGACGGGCTATCTATCGGCGTGCAGTGGCATCCGGAGCGGATGTGGTCGCACGACAGCCAGATGTTGAAAATCGCCGAGGCATTTATTGCCCGGGTAAAGCAGCAGAAGCTGCAAGCGAAGTAATCGACAGGTGAACAGACAGCCGTCCTGCTGCCAGCAGGGCGGTTTTTTTGTTGTATAACGAAAACCCCCAGTTCGACTGGGGGTTCAGGAAAGCTTATAGCTATGAGTAGCCATCCTTTGAACTCGGTGATAAGATGAGAGCCGGTCTGCCAACCGCTCACACGAATCACAGGAGGA
>NZ_BAAIYG010000036.1:0-32928 GCF_057543335.1 Brevibacillus sp. YAE8 | reverse complement strand
TGGCCCGTTGGTGAAGCGGTTTAACACAGCAGCCTTTCACGCTGTCATACAGGGGTTCGAATCCCCTACGGGTCACTTATACACCCAACTAGTTGTTGGGGTCCCCGCAAAGTACTCGGTGTTGCTATAACGCAATCTCTTCACTTTGTGGGGTACTTTGGAGGCTTAGCTCAGCTGGGAGAGCATCTGCCTTACAAGCAGAGGGTCGGCGGTTCGATCCCGTCAGCCTCCACCACTAATCACATATGGATGGTCAGCAAAACGCACCTCGTTCTGTGGCAACGCTGACAATGGATCGTCCAAATCGTCGCGGGATGGAGCAGTTCGGTAGCTCGTCGGGCTCATAACCCGAAGGTCGCAGGTTCAAATCCTGCTCCCGCAACCAAATTTTCTCTAGTCCTACCTCCTGGTCATGTAGAAATGAAGTGTCCAGCAGGTACAACATATATGGAGCTGTGGTGAAGTTGGAGTTCACGCCGGTCTGTCACACCGGAGGTCGCGGGTTCGAGTCCCGTCAGCTCCGCCATCTTTTACAAGGTGGCCTCCTTCATGAAAATGTAAAATGTTTTAGTGGAAATAAAAAACATTGATTTTTCATGAAAGATATGCCATAATTTAATAGTATGCCGGTATAGCTCAATTGGTAGAGCACCTGACTTGTAATCAGGGGGTTGTGGGTTCAAGTCCTATTGCCGGCACCACTTACTGGGGAGATAGCGAAGTGGCTAAACGCGGCAGACTGTAAATCTGTTCCCTCAGGGTTCGGCGGTTCGAATCCGTCTCTCCCCACCAGTATTTCGAGCCATTAGCTCAGTTGGTAGAGCATCTGACTTTTAATCAGAGGGTCGAAGGTTCGAGTCCTTCATGGCTCACCAGTATTTTTGACAAGTGGATATGCGGTCGTGGCGGAATTGGCAGACGCGCTAGATTCAGGTTCTAGTGGTGGCAACACCGTGGAGGTTCAAGTCCTCTCGACCGCACCATTCAATCAAAAAACGAAGCCTTGTAGCGTATTTCAAGCATTGTACGGGGATTTCACAGCTTATCAAAATGCGGACGTAGCTCAATTGGTAGAGCGTCGCCTTGCCAAGGCGAAGGTCGCGGGTTCGAAACCCGTCGTCCGCTCCATAAATGTTCTCGGGTCTCTCACCCGTTCCGGGTTTACCCCGCACAGAACAACAAGGAAGCACGTCAAAGGCTCTTCTGATCTGGATTGGCAGGTAGCGTATCGACGCAGCAGCGCCAGGAAGAAGCGAAACTTGTCGTACATTCCGTTTACCATGTGCCCTTAGCTCAGCCGGATAGAGCGTTTGACTACGAATCAAAAGGTCGGGAGTTCGAATCTCTCAGGGCACGCTTTTTACAGTCGGGAAGTAGCTCAGCTTGGTAGAGTACTTGGCTTGGGACCAAGGGGTCGCAGGTTCGAATCCTGTCTTCCCGACCATGATTTGCCCAAAGATTCGTAACGAAATTGCCGGGGTGGCGGAATGGGCAGACGCAACAGACTTAAAATCTGTCGGGAGTTTCTCCCGTACCGGTTCAAGTCCGGTCCTCGGCACCATATAAGTCAGATGCGGGTGTAGTTCAATGGTAGAACTCCAGCCTTCCAAGCTGGTCGCGTGGGTTCGATTCCCATCACCCGCTCCATACACAAAAAGCAGGGAACCAATCGGCTCTCTGCTTTTTTGCAATAAAAAAGATGATTCAGCTCGAAACAGCGCTTGCGGCCAAGCTTGGGCAGAACCGTTTGGCCGAGGCAAAAGCGACGCAAGAACAAAAGCAAGGAGGACGCACACACAGAAAAAGACCTGTGAGACGAGGCGGCGATTCACTTCAGCCTTGCCACAGGTCCTTTTGCATGCGGGCGCGAAAGCGAGTGTGCAAGCGTGTGCCTATAGGCCCAGCCCCAAGCTCGCTAATTCGCCCAAGCCCAATAGGAAACGCCCGCAAACGGGGCTTAAGAGCACGAACGTTTTCATCATCTATAGAGGGACAGACTGCTGCATAAAACAAATGTCGAAAGCTGTCTGACGTTTTCAGTGGTAGAAACATATGTTTTCGTGTACAGTAAGGCTAAGGTCGCTTACCGAACGAATAGGTAACGGATCTCTTGCATTGCCTCCTGAATCTCAGGAGGCTTTTTTACGCGGAGAAGCGGAGAAAATGAATGCTTTCACGTAGATACCGCTGCCTGGACGGCTGCTTCTTCTGGCGATAAAATCGGCAGCGACACGACGAAACGGGTACGATTTTCGTTGGAATCACAATGGATGGTGCCATTATGTTTCTCGATAATGTTTTTGCAGATAGACAGACCGATGCCTGTCCCATTTTGCTTGGTCGTAAAGAACGGTTGGAACAAAATCTCGACAATGTCGGGAGGAATCATTTCTCCGTTGTTTTCCACGCTCAAATAGAGCCAGCCATCCGAAGCGGTGGCAATGACGTGGATGTACTTGTCTGTTCGATTTTGCACAGCGTCGATCGCATTGTTCAACAGATTGACGACGACCTGCTTTAAGCCTTCCTCATAACAAGCCAGGGCGCAGGAGTGGACTTGTTTTTCAAAGCGTATGTTTTCTCCTACCAGTCGCGGAGTAATGAGCGTTTCTACTTCGGCGAGCAGTTGCTCAACTTGGACAGTTTTGAAAATTTCATCTAAAATCGGTTTTTTGGAGAAGCTGAGAAAACCTGTTATTTGCCGGTGCAAATTTTCGAATTCATGCATCACGACTTGAATGTACGTCTGCAGTTGTGCCTGCTCCTGCGTAGACTCGCTAATCAGCTTGAGAAAGCCTTCAATCGCGCACAGCGGATTGCGCAGCTCATGCGCCATGTTGGCGGCGATTTTCCCCAGCATGGTCAGTTTGTCATTGTGCAGGTAGGAAATCGTTTCTTCCTTTTGCACGAGCTCCTTGTTTATCATCTGCTCGAAATGATAGACAGCCCAGAACACACTCTCATCCATCGCCTTCCCCAGTTGTCGCTCCAGATAGTGCATCTCCTGCGGAGAGAGGGACCATTGTTGCAGTTCAGGCTGAAGCACGCGCCAAAAGACATTTCGATACAACTGATACGTACGCAAAATGGAGGAAAAGGGGAACTCCTGCGAACGCAGCCACTCTCCCATATCCAGTGCCCAGTTCTGCATGTCCTGATCTACGTCTTCCACCAGATAACGGGCTAAGAGCACAGTTCGTTTCTCCGCAAAATCACGAGGAATGGTTACAGGAATTTCCATACTGCGAACAATTTCCTGTAACCATATCGTAGTAATTCTTGGAGCCAAATCTAAAATTTTCCGTGAAACGTTCAATAGATTAAGCGTCACAGTCTCCACCATCGCATTATCCACCCCACTAAAATCGTAAGGGAAAAGGGTAAGATTAGACAAGGTATAATTATCCCGATTTCGCGATAAAATGTTTTTTTGTGGGATTTTTTTATTGACAAAATCCGCTGAAATACGCCTTTATTCGGAAAAATATTCAATCATGAGTCCGATTCTAGTCGCATAAAGTAGAATGGACAAACATTTACATGGACCAGGGAGGCAGGGATGGGAGAGCATTTTTGGCTGGGTCTGGTGCATATTTTCATGATTGATCTGGTGTTGAGCAGCGACAATGCTGTCATCATAGGTATGGCTTGTCGGGGCTTGCCTCTGCGGGAGCGAAGCCGTGCTGTCCTGTATGGAACGATCGGGGCTGTTGTCCTGCGAATCGGGTTGACGGGCGTGACGACCTGGATGCTAGATATTCCGCTTGTCAAGGCGGTCGGGGGAGGACTGCTCTTATGGATTGCCATCAAGCTGATGGTGAGCAACCAGGAGGAAACGACAGAGGTAGCGCATAATCAGACAATCGGCCAGGCGGTCAGAACGATTATATTGGCGGATTTTGTAATGAGCCTGGATAATGTTTTGGCGGTTGGTGGAGCGGCGCATGGCGATATATGGCTGGTTTTGCTTGGACTGGGAATGAGCATTCCGCTGTTAATGTGGGGAAGCACATGGGTCGCCAGGCTTATGAACCGTTTTCCAGGCCTGGTCATTCTCGGCGGCGGGGTGTTGGCCTTTACAGCGGTGGACATGTGTCTCGAAGACCCGTACGTGTGGAAATGGATCAATCCGCTGATGCTTAACCACATGTGGCTCCCGGCCATTGCCTCGGCAGCGATCATGCTGTGGGGACGGATGAAAAGGGCCTGAAGAGGTAATGAAAGGAAGCGATACTGGGGAATACTACAAACAAAGTAAACATCGCTGGAAAGGAACCGTTGCACATGAACACAAATCTCTTGATGCTATGGGGATACTGGGATGAAATCTACCAACGGTGCACCAGACTTACCTACATCGAAAAAGGGAACAACATCTTCCGGGTCGTTCCCTTGCGTTATCGGGGGGAGACATTACGCACGTCAGACGAGCGGACGATTCATGACGGCGATCTGATTTTGAAAATACATATTCACAACTATTACTTTGCCACGCTCTGCCGGGGGGTGCAGGACGAGCTGCGGGTCGCCTTGCTGTTGCGCAGGCATATTTTGCAGTCGCTGCCCAGGTTGGCCGCCTTTCTGGAAGCGATGGAGGAGCGGGAGCAAATCAAAGGAATCGTAGGCACAACCATGCTGCACAAAGGAGTCGCCCCGCTGGGCTTTTCCATCTCGGACGTGCCGATGAACTGGTTTTTCCGCTACAAGCGTTGGTACTTGCGGCTCATGCTCAGGCTGGTTCATCCCAACGGCAAAAGACGGGTGCAGACGTGGAAGCACGACATGCCGCTAAAACGGGTCTACATGTCCAAGGAGTTGTTGCTTGCGCGTTACGGACAAGGCGCGTCGACAGGAGATACGCTTTGATGGCCAAACGTTTTTTACTGGTCACCGAGGAATGGGCAGGCAGTGGGCATCGGGTAGCGGCAGAGGCGCTTCAGGAGGTTTTGCAAAAAATGGACGGTGCGGAATCAGCCCGGGTGATCGGAGGCTTACAGACAGCCAGCCCGGGTTTGCGCGTGCTGTCCCGTTTTTTTTATTTCAACATGCTCAAATACGCCAAGCCCATCTGGCACAGCATGTACGAACAGGATGAGATGTGGGGAAAGTCGCTGTCCAAGCCGCTTGGCTGGTGGCTCTCGACGCGACTGCTTCGGCGGGTGCTGCAGGCGGAACAGCCGGACGTCGTAATTGCGACGCATGCCTACTGCCTGTCGGCGCTTGCCTATGCGAAGAAAAAGGCGGACAAGCCGTTTCGGTTGGTCAGTGTGCCGACTGATTTTCACATTAACCGCTTTTGGGTAGATCCGCAGATCGACGCTTATATGGTAGCGCATGAGCAGATGGCAGAGCGGCTGCAACGGCGCTACCAGATCCGCCCGGAAAAAATTCACGTCTGCGGCATTCCGATCCGCCATGCGTTCAGCCTGGCAGAGAAGACGGCCAGGCACGAGTGGAAAAAGCGGCTGGGAATTGCTCCGGAGCGCTTTACGGTGCTGATCGGCGGAGGCGAGGGCGGCTACGGTCAGATGGAAGAAGTCATTCGCGCTTTGCTCACAGAGGAGGAGCCGCTGCAGGTCGTCGCGGTAACCGGAAAAAATGCCCGCCTAAAAAAGCAGTTGGAGGCAGAGCAAGCGCACAGCGGCCAGCGGCACCAGCTTGTCGTCAAAGGCTTTGAAGACTGCATGTGGCAGTGGATTGGCGCGGCAGACGTGTACGTGACCAAGCCCGGAGGCATTACGTGCGCGGAGTCGCTCGCTTTGCGGACGCCGCTGATCCTGTACCAGCCGCTGCCCGGTCAGGAAAGGCATAACAGCGCTTTTCTCACGCAGCAAAACGCAGCCGTGCTGGCGAGTACGCCGCAGGAAATCCGGGAGATTATCAGGCGCTGGCGCCACTCCGATCAAAAGGATAGGATCGCCCGGCAGATGGACAAGCTAAGGCGTCCGGCAGCGGCTACCCATATCGCTGAGCTGCTTTTTCAACTGGAGTCTAAATTTGGAAATGAAAAAGGCGAATGAACAACGAAAACTTCACACATATTAAACCTACCAACGACGAGGAGGTGATTACAGATGGCTAACAACAACCGCTCTAGCAACAATCTGGTGGTTCCTCAAGCAAACCAAGCGCTGGACCAAATGAAGTATGAAATCGCTTCTGAATTCGGCGTTCAGCTTGGTCCGGACACCACTTCCCGTCAAAACGGTTCAGTGGGTGGCGAGATCACAAAACGTCTTGTTGCCTTCGCTGAACAACAATTGGCTGGCCGTGGCTAATTGCATAGCTGGATGAGGGAAGGCACCTGCGGGTGTCTTTCCTTTTTCATGTATATGGAATTATTTGGAAACAAGTTACAGAAAAAATGGCAAACTCGACCGCATATTTCAGCGTGAGAGGCTGATTCTATACATGTTGGGAGGTGAAAGGATTATGACAGTTGGAGCACAAGTAAAACAGGCGCTTGCCAGCCTGAAGGGTGCGCAGGCAGATTTGGAGTCGTTCGCGCTTAGCACGCAAAACAAGCAAGCGAAGCAACTGTACACAGAAGCTGCCGAGCAAACCCAAACGATTGTGAACAACCTGCAGCAACGCGTGACAGAGTTGGAGAACGAAGAGCCACAGTACAAAGGCTTCTAGCCTGCTGTGAATGAGGGAGAGGGACTCCCTCTCTCTTGGCTTTTCTTTTAAGGGCTGACGGAGGTGGAGCATGCCTGACTGGTTCAATATTTTGCTACGCTCGCTGGGAGCGCTGGCATACTTGTTTATTCTGACGAAAATCATTGGAAAGCGGCAAATCAAGCAGCTTACGCTCATTGAATACATCGTCGGCATTACGATCGGCTCCATCGCTGCCTTCATGGCGACGGAGATGGACGGACCGATTGTTCACAGTCTGATTGCCATGGGTGTTTTTGCGATTGTCCCTGTCCTGATGGAATGGCTGACGCTCAAAAGCAAGGTGCTGCGCGACTTTTTCGAGGGCAAGTCGACCGTTCTTATTAAAGAAGGGAAAATTTTGGAGGACAATCTGAAAAAGGAACGTCTCACGGCGGAAGATTTGCTGGAGCAACTGCGAATCAAAAACGTGTTCCGGGTAGCGGACGTGGAGTTCGCCCTGATGGAGACAAACGGGGAACTGAGCGTGCTCTTGAAGTCCGAGAACCAACCCGTGACGCCGCAGCAGTTGGAATTGACCGTGTCGCCGGCAGAAGAAAACCAGGTCGTCATTATGGATGGCGTCATCATGGACGAGCCGTTGGCGACAGCGGGCTACAATCGCCGTTGGGTGCGCACGCAATTGCAAAAAGCGGGCGTGGCGCTTGAAAATGTGTTTCTCGGCCAGGTCGACAAAGGCGGCGAGCTGTACCTCGATTTGTATGACGACAAAATTCAGGTGCCCGCCCCGCAAGCGATGAAGCTGACGTTTGCGACACTGAAAAAATGCCAGGCCGATCTGGAGCTGTTTGCCCTTGCGACGAAAAGCGAAGAGGCCAAACAGACTTATCAGCGTGACGCGGAGCAATTGCAGCAAGTCATCGACCAAGTGAAGCCGTTTTTGATACGGTAAAAAAGGAGTGAGAGAAAAGTGGCGGATCAAAAAAAGAAGAATCTGACCCCCGTGCAGCAAGAGTATCAGCAGTTGGCGATGCGCCATGAGCCTAAGCGTCCGCTCGTGCGCAACTTCATCCGAGCCTTTTTCGTGGGGGGCCTCATCTGCCTGATTGGCCAGGGGATTACAGAGCTGTTCATCCGATACTTTGACTTTACCGAGAAAACGGCCGGAAATCCGACAGTCGCTGTCCTGATCCTGCTTTCGGCGCTGCTCACAGGGCTGGGCGTCTACGACCGGATTGCGCAATGGGCGGGGGCGGGCATGAGCGTTCCGGTGACCGGCTTTGCCAATTCGATCACCTCAGCCGCCATCGAGCACCGCAGCGAAGGACTGGTGCTGGGCGTCGGCGGCAATATGTTCAAGCTCGCTGGCTCCGTCATTGTGTTTGGTGTTGCTGCCGCATTCGTCATCGGTCTTTTAAAAAAGTTGTTTACGATGGGAGGGTGACGCATGCGCCAGGGCCATCAGTCGTGGGTATTTCCCTCCAAGCCGGTTATTCTCGGCCACGCTGCCATCGGCGGGCCATTTGAAGCACAGGGGCCGTTGGCAGAGGATTTCGATACGCTGCACGGGGACTTGATGATCGGTCAGGAGAGCTGGGAAAAGGCGGAAAAGGTGCTGCTGGAGGAAGCGTGCTCGAAAGCCATCGAAAAAGCGGGGCTGGCGAAGGAGCAGATCAACTTTTTGCTCGCAGGCGATTTGATGAACCAGATCATTTCCGCCAGCTTTTCCGCCCGCACGCTGGCGATCCCGTTTCTCGGCATTTTCGGGGCGTGCTCGACCGCCATGGAAGGCTTGGCACTGGCTGCGCAGCTCGTGGACAGCCAGGCGGCGGACTGCGTGCTCGCGGCGACGTCCAGCCACAACGGGGCGGCAGAAAAGCAATACCGCTACCCGACAGAGTACGGCTCCCAGAAGCCGCCGACCGCCCAGTGGACGGTTACGGGAGCAGGAGCAGCGGTCGTCGGCAACAAAGGTAAAGGCTTGCGCATAGCAGGCGCCACGATTGGCCGAGTCGTGGACATGGGGATGACCGATCCGTTCAACATGGGGGCGGCGATGGCTCCGGCTGCGCTGTCGACGATCGAAACGCATTTTCGCGACTTCCAGCTCCCGCACGACCACTACGACCTGGTGGTAACGGGAGACTTGGGGAAAGTGGGGCATGCGATTTTGTCGGAACTATTGCCTAAACATAACGTGATGGTGCCGCTGCAGCGCTACATTGATTGCGGGAAGCTCATCTATGGAGACAACCCGAATGTCTGGTCCGGAGGGAGCGGCTGCGGCTGCGTTGCGACCGTTACATATGGCCACCTGCTGCGGAGGATGAGCGCAGGCGAATGGAAGCGGATGCTGGTGGTGGCGACAGGCGCGCTGCTATCGCCCATCTCGTATCAGCAAGGGGAGAGCATCCCTTGTGTCGCACACGCCGTGGCCATCGAGTCCGAGTGACCTGGAGAGTGATAGCATGACGTTTTTATGGGCGTTTCTCGTAGGGGGAATCATTTGTGTGATCGGCCAGTTTCTCATGGATGTCGTCAAGCTGACACCGGCGCATACGATGTCATCTCTGGTGGTCGCCGGGGCGGTGCTGGACGGCTTCGGGCTGTATGAGCCGCTCGTCCAGTTTGCCGGGGCAGGCGCTACCGTTCCCATCACCAGCTTCGGCAATGCCCTCGTCCACGGCGCGATGGCCGAAGCAGAGCAGCACGGGCTGATCGGCATTGTGACCGGCATTTTTGAAGTGACCAGCGCAGGCATATCGGCGGCGATCGTCTTTGGCTTTTTCATGGCCCTGATCTTCCGGCCAAAAGGCTAAAAGAGGAAAAAGCGCGTCATATGTTACCTGTGCTGCCAAAATGCTTGAATTGAACCTACTTTCGCCAGCTAGTAGAATGGTGGCGTAAGGAGGGGATGTTCATGTCATGGATGAAAAAAACATTGACGACCCTGCTCGCGGCGATGCTTGCCGTCGCGTTTGTTTGCCCTGCTGAATCTTTTGCTGCGCCGCTCTTGAAGCGAGGCAGCGAGAGCGGGGATGTGTGGGATTTGCAGTATCGTCTGCAACTGTTGGGGTATTATACGGACCGGCTGGATGGCAGCTACGGAGCGAACACCGTCCAGGCAGTCAAAAAGTTTCAAAAAGCATACGGACTGCCAGTCGATGGCGTCGCTGGTACAAATACATGGCGGGCGTTAAAAAAAGTATCGGTCAATCGAAACGAGATGCAAATGCTCGCCCAGTTGGTCTATTCAGAAGCACGGGGAGAAAGCTTTACCGGGCAGGTGGCCGTCGCGGCGGTAGCCCTGAACCGTCTGAAGTCCAAAGACTTTCCGAACACGCTCAAGGGAGTCATTTTCGAGCCGTACGCGTTTACGGCGGTCATTGATGGACAGTACTGGTTGAGCCCCAACAAGACGGCCTACCGGGCCGCATGGGAAGCAGTAAGAGGCTGGGACCCAACCAATGGTGCGCTCTATTACTTCAATCCATCGACCGCCACCTCCAAATGGATCTGGTCTCGTCCGCAAGTCGTGAAGATCGGCAAGCATATTTTCGCCAAATAACGCAGCGCGGAACAAAAGGCTCTTGATTTTGGCGCACCATGCGCCGATCAGGGGCCTTTTTTCACGAAGGCAAACGGGTCCGGTGTACGGGGCTGCCCGGCCCAAAGCGCTATTTTTCTGTCCAAGCGGCCATTTGGGAACAATTGTACATTGTGTTCCCGAAATGTTTCGATAAAATGAAACGAAAGGATTGCAAATCGCTTTTTTGGAGGATGATGATGAGGAAACAACTGATCCTGGCCTCGCTGGCAGCCTTGCTGGTCATCGGCACGCCAGTCGCAGAGGCAAAGACAAACGAGACGAATGCGACACCTTATACAGACATTGCCGACCATTGGGCCAAAAAAGAAATTGAAAAACTTTACATAGCAGGGGCTGTTGGCGACGCCGAGTCGTTCCGCCCGGACGATCCTGTCACTCGCGGCGAGCTGGTGACGATGTTTGTGAAAGCAAAGGGCATTGCGCCGGGTACGACAAGTCAGTCGCCGTTTGCCGACATACCTGCAAGTAGTTGGATGGCTCCTTTTGCGGAAACAGCTTATCGGCTCGGGATCGTCCACGGAACGAAGCAAGGAAGCCAATTGTTTTTGCAGGCTGATGAGCCTGTCACCAGAGAAGAGCTTGTGTCCATTTTGATTCGCTCCAAGGGAGAAAGCGGTGCCGTCAACCAGGTGAAATGGTCGACGACGATCCAGACACTGGCCAAGTATCCCGATGGGCAAAGCGTGGGCAAGAGCTACCAGCGGGCATTCGTTTACGCGCTGGAAAAAGGCTTGGTCAGCCCGTATGCAGACGGTACCTTGAAGCCGAAAAACGCGATGACGAGAGCGGAAGCAGCCACGTATGCGGCGCTGCACCTGGTCAAAAGCGAGGCCGCGAAAAGTTCGCAGCAGCTTTTTAACGGAACCGCTTACAAGCAAGCGCTGACCGTCCAGACGACCGCGTACAGCAATCCGAACCAGCCGATCCTCTCGTACCTGGAGTATCCGCTGCGCGAGGGTGTCGTCGCTGTCGATCCGTCCGTCATTCCGCTGGGAAGCCATCTGTATATCGACGGCTACGGCTATGCGGTCGCGGCCGACATCGGCGGCGCAGTCAAACAGCGCCATGTCGACCTGTATTTGCCGACCTTGCAGCAAGCCCGCAGCTACGGCATGAAGCAAGGCGTGAAAGTGTACGTGCTGGATTAACGCGAAGTTTTCGAACATATTTCCTGCTCTTTCCACTCATACTAACGGTGGAAAGGGGGGATTTTTTTGTGGGGCTGGGTATTTGCCGGATTGTTTGCCTTGCTGGCGCTGCTTGCCGTCACGCCAGTGAAAATCACTTGTTACTACAGTCGAAAAGAGGAAGACGACCAGCTAGAAGTCGAGATTACGGTATGGCACGGCTTGTTTTCCCGAAAATACGAGATCCCGATGCTGCTGTTCAAGGTGTCTCCTGCCGGCCCGGAGTTGGTAGCGCAGGTGGACACGATCCAGCAAGGAAGCAAAATACAGGAGAAGGTCAAAGACTTTACCCGCAGGCAAGTGAAAGAGTTGTATCACAACTACCGGGAGCTTGTCGATCGGGTGCGGGATTTGTTGCCGCTCATCAAAGACTTGTGCAAGCAGATTCACTGCACCAAGCTGGAGTGGCATACGCTTTTGGGCACTGGGCAGGCGGCTGAGACCGGGGCACTGACCGGGATCATCTGGGGCGTCAAAAGCGTGATTGTCGGCGTCCTGTCGCATTCCATCTCGCTGCGGGCGATGCCGGCGATGAGCGTCCAGCCAGTCTGGAACGCAGCCGTCATCCAGACGACGTTTCGCTGCGTCTTTCATTTTTATTTGGGTCATTTTCTTTTGTCCTTATTGAAAATTGCGCTGCGGATCAGAAGAAGCAACCAGCGCAAATGGCAAACGACGCCATCGCAGGCGTAAAAAAGCAGAAGTCGGCTCATAGGTTCAGCATAATAACGAAAGCCAGCAGTACATGCTCTGAAATCGTTGGGGGAATGTTAACAGATGAGACATACAGGAAGGAGGAGCAGCTTATTATGGCAGACCACCCCATTCAGGGCTTAATGCGTACAGCGATGGAAAACATCAAGCAAATGGTCGACGTCAACACGATCATTGGCGATCCGGTCGAGACACCTGACGGCAGCGTGATTCTCCCGATCTCCAAGGTAGGATTTGGCTTTGCGGCAGGGGGAAGCGAGTTTCAGTACGACCAGCATCACCAGGGAATCGCAGGCCACCCTTTTGGCGGCGGTAGCGGGGGCGGCGTCTCGATTACTCCGGTTGCCTTTTTAGTGGTCGGAAAACAAGGAATCCGCTCCATACCGCTTGAAAATACGACGCATCTGTACGACCGGATTCTCGATTCGGTCCCGCAGTTTGTGGACAAGATGCAGTCGCTGTTTAAAAAGCAGGAGGAACCACCTGTTCATACCCAGCCGGTAAGGGTGAGAGTAGACGAGCACGACTTGGAAGAGCTGATAGACCGGGGATAAGAAAATAAAACAGGTATGCGGCCTATGGCCAGGGCATACCTGTTTTTTATTGGCGTGGCTCGCAAGCCTTTACCACAATTGATTGAAAAACAAGCCAGTTCGCGCGGCAAAGCGGAACTGCATGCCAGAGGCTGTCGTCTGCTCGTACGGATTGGCCGACGTCGCCGCTTCATACGAGCGGGAGAACGAGGCAAACGGCTTGCTTTGCACCCGAATGACTTCCTCGCGAAAAGAGCGGGACAGGCCCGCCATTTCCTTGGCAAACCCGGGAAAGTTCGCGGACACCGCCGCACGCCAGGCCGACTCATCCAGGGCGATCTGCCCATCCGACTGTACGCGAAGCCCATAGTTGCCGAGCGCTCCGCCGGATGCTTGCGCCATCCGCGTGAACGTGTCGAGCTTTTGCGTCGCGAGTACAGGAGACTGCTCCGCCAAAAACGCATGCAGGCGGTTGTAGCCGTTGACCAGCGTGCGGGTGTGCCGCAGCAGTTGCTCCATGTCGGGCGAGATGGTGATGGCAATCTCGTTTTCCCCCGCTTGGCGCAAGGAAAGCTGCACCGCACCGTCCGAGAGCGTTACGCGATTGGACGGGCTTGTGTGCTGCACGCCATCCCACAAGTAGACAGCGTCTGATGCTTTCTGCGTGACGCGGTCCAGCCCAAGCGAGCGAACGGTATTTCCCGTCACATCCCACAGTTCAAAAGCCGCGGCGGCTCCGCTCTGCCGCGACGATACCGTCAAGGCGATGGACTGGCCTTCGGAGACGATCCGGGCGTCGAGGCCAAGGGAACTGCCCCGCAGCGCTTCCGCAATGGAGCGGAGGCTGTCCGCGTGAGAGTCGCTGGCTTGCGAATCGTAGGAAAACAGCTCCTCTTGCTCGCCCATGCGCAGGACAAATTGCTGCGGGCCTTCCAAGACGACGGTAGGAGCGTCGCCCGGCAACGCTTTGCTTGTATGGGACTGTCCGCTCGCCAGCGAGACGATGCGCAAACGGTGCGTGCCGCTCGCTGCTTGCGAATCTGCCTGGACGGCTGCCGCTTCGGGAGCAGAGGAGGCGACAGCTCGCTGGTTGATCGCGCTGTTTGGCCGAGACGGATCAAACTCGCGCGCAGCGTTGTCCAGGTCAGCAAAAAAGCGGTACAGGCGGGACAAGGAATCGGAGAGATCAGCCATCCACTGTTGCTGTCGGGTGTAGTATGGCTGCAGGCTATAGCCAAAAATCGGTTCGACAGGTGCGCCGAGCTTCGCCTGAACCATCTGGAAATGGTAGCGGCCGACTCGCTGGCTATACGGAATATGGCTGACCCGATCCAATTTCAAGTCGATCGCCTCCTTGTGAACAATTGGAATACGATGGAAATCATCGTCTGCTACTTTCCATTATAGACGATGCCTACTCCATTTCAATGAGCAGATCGCCAGTTTCGATCGCTTCGCCCGCTTTGACGTAAACGGCCTTGACTTTTCCGTCCTGCGGCGCCTGGATGGTCGTCTCCATCTTCATCGCTTCGCTGACGAGGAGGTGTTCGCCTTTGCGTACCTTGTCCCCTTCGGACACGAGCACTTTCAACACTTTGCCCGGCATCGAGGCGCCCAGGTGAGCGGAGTTTTGCGGATCAGCCTTGCGCCGGATCGTCTCCGAGACTTTGGCCGACTGGTCGCGGACGAAAATTTCCCGCGGCTGTCCGTTCAGCTCGAAGTAAATGATGCGGCGGCCGTCCGGATGCAGTTCGCCGACGGCAACCAGCTTGATAATCAACGTTTTCCCGCGCTCGATCGTAATCGCCGTCTCTTCGCCTGGACGCAGCCCGTAGAAGAACGTAGGGGTGTTCAGGACGGACAGGTCGCCGTATTCTTTCAGGCGCTGGTCATATTGCAGGTACACTTGCGGGTACATGATGTACGACAGCACATCCAGCTCGCTCGGCTCGCGTCCGATTTTTTCCACCAGCTCAGCAGCGACCTCGTTAAAATCAATCGGCGCCAGCAGTTCGCCAGGGCGAGCGGTGAAAGCGTCGCGGCCTTTCAGCACGAGCTGTTGCAAACGTTTCGGGAAGCCGCCTGGCGGTTGGCCCAGGTAGCCTTGGAAAAACTGGATGACAGAGTCCGGGAAGTCGAGGCGTTCGCCTTTTTCCCAAATGTTTTCTTCGTTCAGGTTGTTTTGCACCATGAACAGGGCCAGGTCGCCGACGACCTTGGAGGAAGGGGTGACCTTCACGATGTCGCCGCACATCTGGTTGACGACAGCGTACATGCGCTTCACCTCGTCCCAGCGTCCTTCCAGACCGACCGCTTTAGCCTGCTGTTCCAGGTTGGTGTACTGGCCGCCCGGCATTTCGTGGACGTACACTTCTGTGTTGCTGGCCTTCATGCCGCTCTCGAAGCCTTGGTAGTACGGGCGGACGTCCTCCCAGTAATCGGACAGCTTGTTGAACGACTCAAGCGACAGGCCCGTATCGCGCTCGGTGTGGGCGAGGCTCGCGATCAAGCCGTTCAGGCTCGGTTGCGAGGTCAGGCCGGACATGGAGCTGACGCACGCGTCGACGATATCGACTCCTGCTTCGACTGCTTTGAGCAGCATCGCCGCGCCGTTGCCAGACGTATCGTGCGTGTGCAGGTGGATCGGAATGCCGATTTCCTGCTTCAAGGCGGAGACGAGCTCGTAGGCAGCGTAAGGTTTTAAGAGGCCCGCCATGTCTTTGATGGCGAGGATGTGCGCCCCGGCTTTTTCCAGCTCTTTTGCCAGGTTGACGTAGTAGGACAGGGTGTATTTCGTTTTGGTCGGGTCCAAAATGTCGCCCGTGTAGCAAATCGCCGCTTCGGCCACTTTGCCTGTTTCGCGCACCGCATCAATCGCTGTCTGCATGCCCGGCAGCCAGTTCAGGCTGTCGAAGATCCGGAAGACGTCGATGCCGTTTTCCGCAGAAGCTTTGACAAACGCCTGAATGACGTTGTCCGGGTAGTTCGTGTAGCCGACTGCGTTCGCCCCGCGCAAAAGCATCTGGAACAGGACGTTCGGGATGCGCTCGCGCAAAATTTGCAGCCGCTCCCACGGCGATTCCTGCAAGAAGCGCATGGACGTGTCAAACGTGGCACCGCCCCACATCTCCAGGGAGAAAAGTCCCGCGCCGAGCTTGCCTGTCGCTTCGGCAATCGAGGCGAGGTCGTAGGTGCGCACGCGTGTGGCAAACAAAGACTGGTGGGCATCGCGGAATGTCGTGTCGGTCACGAGCACCTGCTTTTGCTCCTGAATCCAGCGGACGAGGCCAGCGGCGCCTTCCTTGTCCAAAATTTGCTTCGTGCCGTCCGGATACGGCTGGGCAAACGGCGTGCGCGGAATGCGCGGAGTGTCAAAGTGCGGCTTTTTGTCCGGCTTTGCCATGCCCGGATAGCCGTTGACAATCGTGTTGCCGATGTACGATAGTAGTTTCGAACCCCTGTCCTGACGACCGGGGAACACGAACAGCTCCGGCTTTGTATCAATGAAGGAGGTGTCGTAGTTCCCGCTGAGGAAATCAGGATGCGTCACGACGTTCTCCAGGAAAGGCAGGTTGGTTTTCACACCGCGGATGCGGAATTCGCGCAGCGTTCGAAGCATTTTGCGCGCGGCCTGGTCAAAGCTGGTTCCGTACGTGGAGATTTTGACCAAAAGCGAATCGTAAAACGGTGTGATGATCGCGCCGGGATAGCCGTTTCCGCCGTCGAGACGGACGCCGAAGCCACCGCCGGAGCGCCAGGCTGACAGGCGGCCAGCATCGGGCAGGAAGTTGTTTTCCGCATCTTCGGTCGTTACGCGACACTGGATCGCATAGCCGCTCATTTGAATCTGGGACTGCGAGGCGATCCCGATTTCCGGATCGGAGAGGGCGTGTCCTTCCGCGACGCGGATTTGCGACTGCACGATGTCGATGCCGGTAATCAGCTCGGTAATCGTATGCTCCACCTGAATGCGCGGATTGACTTCAATGAAGTAAAAGCGCTTGTCCGGCGTGAGCAAAAACTCGACCGTCCCCGCGTTGGAGTAGCCAGCTTTTTTCATGAGGGTGAGAGCGGCCTGGCAAATTTCTTCCCGCAGGTTGTCGTCAAGAGAAAGGCTTGGCGCCACTTCCACGACTTTTTGGTGGCGTCTTTGGACGGAGCAGTCGCGCTCGTACAAATGCACGATGTTGCCGTGGTTGTCGCCCAGTATTTGCACTTCGATATGTTTGGGCTGTTCCAGATAGCGCTCCAAATACACTTTGGCGTTGCCAAACGATGAACGTGCTTCGGATCGGGCGCGATCAAGCGACTCCTGCAGCTCGTCCTGGCTGCGCACGATGCGCATGCCGCGGCCGCCGCCGCCGGAAACCCCTTTGATGATGATCGGATAACCGTACTCTTTGGCAAACAGAAGAGCTTCCTGCAGCGATTCGATCGGCTCCGGCGTCCCTGGAATGACCGGAATTTGCGCTTCGATGGCAAGCTTGCGCGCTTCTACCTTGTCACCGAATTTTTCAATCAGTTCAGGAGAAGGTCCGATGAAAATGATCCCTTCCTCCTGGCAGCGCTTGGCGAAATCGGCATTTTCGGCGAGGAAGCCATACCCTGGGTGGATCGCATCGATATCGTTGCGCTTGGCGATCTCGATGATGCTGTCGATATCCAGATAGGCTTCAATCGGGCCTTTTCCGGCACCGACGAGGTAGGACTCGTCCGCTTTGAAACGATGAATCGAGACGTTGTCTTGCTCGGAGTAAATCGCGACAGTGCGAATGCCGAGCTCAGTGGCAGCGCGGAAGATGCGGATCGCGATCTCGCCGCGGTTTGCTACCAGTAACCGATTGATCTTTCTCTTTGCCAAATTTCTCTCCCCCTCCGTCTCATGACGAGACATGAAAAAATATATATAGCATAAATATACAAAATTTTCGCTATACAAGACACCCTTTTTTCTTTTTCACCATCAGCGAACAGATTGGAGTGAGTCCATGTGCAAAAGCAGCTTCCCGTTTTCGTTTACGGCACATTGCTAAAAGGTTTTCACAATCATGCGCTTTGCGTCAAGCCGTTTCCCCATACGGAAGCCAAGGCGACGATCGAAGGAGAAATCTATCATTTGCCAGAAGGCTATCCCGGCTTGCTGCTGGGGGAAGGGGCGGAAGTGACAGGCGCGATTCTTGACTTTGCCCCTGAGGTGTACGAAAAAGCATTGGCTGTCCTCGACGAGCTGGAGACGTATTACGGACAGGGGGACCCGCGCAACGAGTACGAGCGGACTGTCGTTGTTGCCCGTTTGGCCGAAACGGGGCAGGAGGTGCCCGTGTACGTCTATCGCTACCTGGACCATGACTACGTGAGACAAGCCGGGACCAAGGTAGAGCACGGCGACTGGCGGAGGTTTATGGAAGAGGCGGCTGAATAGCAGAGGCGCGTTTTGCCAAAACTGGTAGGGTAAAGGAGGGACCCTGCCATGGAATTGATGAATGCGAACCCTGCGCAAATCTGGCGCTTGCTGATTCCGCAAAGCTTCTGGATGTTTTCCGAGGAAGTTCCCGAAGACGAACTGATCTTCCATTATCGCGACCATATTTATTTTGTGAACCAGGATGGCTCGGTCTTGGCGCTGCCCAAGCCGGCCTGCTTTGAGACGCTGGATATGGGCACGCTGCTGGAGTATTTGGCGACGTCTGACGACACGATTGATTTTGACGACGAGGGCCAGTTTGACTACGGCTTTGTGCTGAAGCAGATGGGCTACATCGTCCCCGTCAGGGAGAAGCGGGAGAAGGCTACCTATCAGATCGAAATTATCAATACCGCCCTGCCAAAAGCGCACGGAACCCGCTACGAGATGAAGCATGTCGACTTCGTCTTCGCCCTCTATCACGCGCTGATGCGTTGCCACGAGCTGAACGCGAAAACCGACTGGGAGTACGAGCACGAAGTGAAGCGGATCGTGAAGGGCGATGCCAAATCGTCGGGGAAAGTGCAAGTGAATCTGTAATTTCTACTATTGGCATAGTGAAAAAAAGTGAATGATAGGGTATGATAAATGAGGTACATATGAAAGATTTGGTGAGGAGGAAGAAATCATGACAACTGCTGTTGAACGTCAAGGCGCTTTTGTTTTCAAAGGGGGTCCTGTAACCCTGCTCGGTCCGGAAATCAAAGTGGGAGATACTGCTCCTAACTTCACCGTAGTAGGCGGCGACCTGTCCCCTGTTACACTGGACGATTCCAAAGGAACCGTGCGTATCATCTCTGTAATCCCGTCCATCGACACTGGCGTTTGCGACGCGCAAACTCGCCGCTTCAACGAAGAGGCTGCCGGTCTGGAAGGCGTAACTGTGCTGACTGTATCCGTTGACCTGCCATTCGCGCAAAACCGCTGGTGCGGTGCTGCTGGCATCGACAAAGTGAAAACTGTCTCTGACCACAAAGACCTGTCCTTCGGTACGGCTTACGGCGTAGCGATCAAGGAGTTCCGTCTCTTGTCCCGCGCTGTTTTCGTTGTCGATGCAAACGACAAGGTTGTCTATGCAGAATACGTGCCTGCTGCTGGCGAGCATCCAAACTACGAAGCTGCGATCGCTGCTGCGAAAGCTGCGAAGTAAGTTTCGCGCCATAAGCTGGTATTGAGGAAACCCCCTGTTCGTCCTGGAGACGAGAGGGGGTTTTTGCTTTTGCTGCGGTTGGGCCAGAGCGTTTCCTGTGTTTGGAAAAAAAGGCTTGACGATTTTGGTAACCAGTGGTTATATTATTACCAACGGTTACTAACCACTGGTTACTTCTTCGGTGGACATCAGATCAGGAGTGAAGCTTAATCATGGCAAGCAGACAGGAAGTACGTTCAGAGGAAACGAAGCGCGCCATCCTTGCTGCGGCGACAGCGCTTTTCGCGGAGCGGGGATTCGAAGCCGTCTCGATTCGCGAGATCGCCAAGGCCGCAGGCTGCTCCCATACGACGCTCTACATTTATTTCAAAGACAAGGAAGCGCTCCTGCATCAGCTCTCCAAAGGCCCGCTGCAAAGCCTGGCCGAGCAGATGGAGCGCACGCTGGCAGACGAAGCCGTACCCCCCGAGGCGAAGCTGCGCGAAATCAGCCGACAGTTCATCCGCTTTTGCCTCGGCAACCGCAACATGTACACGCTGTTTTTCATGGTGAAAGCATCCCGCATCGACGTCGAGCAGCCGGAAAAAGAGCTCCAGGCGCTGCGCACGCATTTGTTTGCGCTGCTGCGCCGGGCGATGCAGCTCTCCTTGCCCGAAGAGGTCGGGGAAGCGGAAGCGCTTGCGTTTTCACGGATTTACTTTTATACGTTGCACGGCATTGTCGGGACTTATACGCATTCAGAGGAAACGCTGGACGGTCTGCTGGAGAGATTGGCCCCGACGTTCGATCTCGCTGTCGACGTCATCCTCGCGGGCAGCAAACAACTGATGACAAGGAGTGGTTGAAGATGAAAGCAGAGCAAATCTCGGCGCATATATGGTGCATCAAGGCGTGGATGCTGATTCCCGTGCGCGTCTGGGCGGTGCTGGAGGAGGACGGCGTGACCCTGGTCGATGCGGGGATGCCGTTCATGGCAAAAGGCATTGCGGCTTTTTTGAAAAAACAAGGCGCGGGCCCGCTGAAGCGCATCTTGCTGACGCACGGCCACTCCGATCATGTCGGGGCCGTCCAAAAGCTCGTCGCGGCGGAGCAAGTGCCAGTGTATGCGCATCGGATCGAGATTCCGTACATGGAAGGCCGCGAGCTGTACCCGCGCCGCAAAAAACGGGAGTTCAACGTACAGGCTGGCCTGGCGCAGCCGCTGCCGGAAGCAGAAGGCGGAGGATTGGCCGCCATCGCCGGACTGCAGCCGTATTGGACGCCAGGCCATTCGCCAGGGCATGTCGTCTACTATCACGAGCAGGATCGCGTGCTGTTGGCGGGCGACTTGTTTACGTCGAAGCGAGGCAGGCTGCATCGTCCCATGCCGATGTTCACCGCTGACATGACAGAGGCGGTGAAAAGCAGCCGGATTTTGCGGCAGCTTCAGCCGCTGCGGCTGGAAGTATGCCATGGCGATGCCGTGCACAATCCCGCCGAGCAACTCGACGGGTATTTGGCCGAAATGTCCCGCACCTTTTCCATTCCGGCGAGCACGCTACAGTAGGGACAAAAGCGCAAAGCTCAGTCGTGCGACAGTCTTTTGCTCATCAGGACGCTGCGGTAGTTGGTCGTGCTCCACTGCGCGTACGCGATGAAGCGATAGCCTTTTGCCGCGTAGTAGCGTCTGAGATGTTCCGCCCCTTCGGCCGTATCCAGCGCAAGTTCCGTGGCCCCGTCCGCGATCGCCAGCTCTTCTGCGCGCTGGATGAAGAGGCTGCCGATGCCGTGCTTGCGATAACGGTGATCGACAGCGAATTGGCCGAATTTGGCGACGAACGGCTCGTCGTACCAGGGCGTGCCTTTTGTCTTGGCTGGCGGATAGTAAGAAATGGTCGCGATGATTTGACCGTCAAGCAAGCCGACGAGACAGGTAGCGGAGGCGATTCTTTTCGCGGTAGTGGCTGCGTCCTGGCTCGCGGCGACAAAGTGGAAACCCATTTCGGCAAGCGTTTGATAAGCGGTGTTCAACAGGCGGGTCAACGCTTCCAGCGAGTCACGCTGCGGATCAAACTCGCGAATGAGCAGGCCGGAGCGTTCACTGACAGACGGTTCGGTCATCCTTATCTCTCCATTCTTTTGCGAGGCGCATTGCCGCGCCTCCAGGTGAATTTACTAGATAGAATAGCATGAATTTCCAAAAACGGTTGAAACGAATCGCTCTTTTTTTCGTCTAATGGGAGAGGTGATTGGATGAAAAAGGTAGAAAGGATAGCCGCGCTGTACGTGGCAACTGCCTTGCTCTTGGCAGGCTGCCAGATTGGCTGGGTCCATCAGCCGCATTCGCAACAGCTCGCCCAACCGCCGGAGCCTGTCATCGCGTGGCAAGGAAAAACAGCGGCGACGGTTCCGACCTCATCCTGCTGGAGCTACGAAAACGAGGCGGTCTGCAAAGATATGGCCGCTCCCCCGGAAGTGATCGGCGAACAAAAGCCCAAGCCGCTGCAGGTGAGTCCGGGAGCCGTGCTGACGGTTACGTTTTCGCCCCCGCCTACTGATGAATCGTTGACGGTTGCGCAATGGATCGGGACGAAGCGAATCGAGCAACTGCTGGAAAACGGCAACCAGTGGAAGGTGCCCGAGCAGCCAGGCTGGTATTTGTTCGACGTGCGCGGCCAGTGGAGCCAGGGAGATGCGGGACATGCCTTCGTGATTGAGGTCAGGCAAAACGGGCAGCAGCGCCCGCTGTAGCAGAAGCAGGTTGTCCTTGCGGCGGGTCTTTTTGCTATACTGGACAGCAGGGAATGCAGGGAAGACCTAAAGGAGAGACAACATGCAGGAAGAATTGATACGCTTTACGGCGGACGAGGCAGATGA
Organism: Brevibacillus sp. YAE8; assembly: GCF_057543335.1. NCBI lineage: Bacteria > Bacillati > Bacillota > Bacilli > Caryophanales > Paenibacillaceae > Brevibacillus > Brevibacillus sp. YAE8. The sequence goes on along the minus strand of NZ_BAAIYG010000036.1, from coordinate 10,796 downwards.
GGGCCAGACGGTACGGGAAGTGCTGCAAAAGCGCTACGGTGTGTCGCGCCGCTTGCTGATCCGGGCCAAATTCAAAGGAACGATTACGCGCAACGGCACGCTCGTGTTTGTGAACGAACGGCTGCAAGCCGGGGATGAACTGGCTGTCATGGTAGACATAGAGGAAGAAGAGACGGTGGCTCCCGAAGAAATGCCGCTATGTATCCGCTACGAGGACGAGGACTTGATGGTGATCGCAAAGCCGGCCGGACTGGTCGTGCATCCGACGGGCAACCATCCGGGAGGCACGCTTGCCAACGGCGTGATCGCCTATTGGAAAAAGCGCGGCGAAGCGAGAAGATTTCGCGCCGTCAACCGTCTGGACAAAGATACGTCTGGCTTGATGATTGTCGCGAAAAATCAGTGGGCGCACGAGCAGTTCAGCCGGATGCAGCAGGACCGGACGCTGCACCGCTATTACCAGGCGATTGCCGAGGGGATCATCGCTTCGGAGGAAGGGACGATTGATGCGCCGATCGGGCTTGCGGAAAACTCCTTTATCACGCGGCAGATTCGGCCGGATGGACAAGCGGCCGTCACGCACTATCGCGTGCTGGCTCGCGGTGACGGCATGACGTTCCTGGAGCTGAAGCTTGCGACGGGGCGCACCCATCAGATTCGGGTGCACATGCAGAGCATCGGGCATTCGCTCGCAGGCGACGACTTGTACGCAGGCGGGCGGGAGCATATCGGCAGGCAGGCGCTGCACGCGGCGCGGCTGTCTTTTGTCCACCCGCGCAGCAAGGAGACGATGGCGTTTGCAGAGCCGCTGCCAGACGACATGCAGGCGTTGTTGCAAAAGTTTTTTCCCGCGCTGCCTGTGCATGACAAGGAAGGGATGTAGCCGAAAAAATTCGGCAATTTCCTCTGGAAAGCTGAAAGCGTTTTCGATATGATAGAAGAAACAGGAAATACGCTGGTTGTCTGCGGGGAAAAATCCCGCAAGATTTTTTTCGGTAGCAGACAGACCCAGCTTGCGCCTGACGCATGTTTCGGCATAGTTGACAAGAGCCAGGGGGAACCCTCTTGTTTGTCATGCACCGGATGAGCGAACGGGGTGAGCTGGGTTTTTTTGTTGTACAGATAAGCATGGATAAGATTTTTATCCAGTAAAAGGGCAACGAAGGCTGTGCCAATCATTGACGCAGCCAGGATTGCTCATCCAAAGAAAAGGAGTGGAGCGCATGAAAGTAGTCTCCTATCGGCCAGACGAGCAAACGGCGTGGCGGGCAGGGCTGCTGCTTGGCGAAACAGTCAGGGACATCGCAAGCGCACTTCCAGGCGCGCCGAGCACGATGCAGGAGCTGCTGGAGCAATGGGACGCGTGGAGGGAGCGGCTGGCGTCGATTTCCGAAAGCGCACCTGCTTCCGAAACAGACGTGGCGTTGCAGGGGGTGCGTCTTGGATCGCCGTTGCCGCGTCCCGCCAGCTTTCGCGATTTTTACGCCTTCGAGGCGCATGTGAAAACGGCGCGAGCACGCCGCGGGCTGGAGATGATTCCCGAATGGTACGAGTTTCCCGTCTTTTACTTTTCCAACACGGCGGCTTTTAGCGGACCGGAGGCGAGCATTCGGCGGCCGAAGACGACCCGGTGGCTGGACTACGAGCTGGAAGTGGCTTGCGTCATCGGCAAGGCGGGGACGGATATCCCTGTAGAGCGGGCGCACGAGCATATTGCGGGCTACTCGATTCTCAACGACTGGAGCGCGCGCGATATCCAGCGCGAAGAGGTCAAGGTCGGGCTGGGGCCAGCCAAAGGCAAAGACTTCGCTACCTCGATGGGGCCGTGGCTGGTGACGCCAGACGAGCTGGAAGCTGTGCGTGTGCCGGGGGAAAAAGGCGACCGCTACGATCTCGCGATGGTGGCGCGGGTGAACGGCGTGGAGTACTCCCGCGGCAATTTGCGCGACATCCACTATACGTTTGCGGAAATGATCGCGCGCGCCTCGCAGGATTGCATGCTGTATCCGGGCGATGTCATCGGCTCCGGCACGGTTGGCACCGGCTGCATTTTGGAGCTGGGGCCGGAACAGCACGGCTGGCTTGCGCCGGGCGATGTGGTCGAGCTGGAAGTCGAGCGCCTCGGCGTGCTCGTCAATACGATCAGCGAATAACGATGGAAAAAAGGGGGAAGCAGGATGGCTTTTTATCACCGCATGGGAGAAGTGCCGCAAAAGCGACACACGACTTTTTACAAGCCGGATGGAGAGCTGTACCGTGAGCAGGTCATGGGCACGAAAGGCTTTTCCGGGATTCAGTCGATTCTCTATCACCACAACCCGCCGACACAGGTGCGCGAGACGCGCAAATACGCGGACGTGCGCCTGGAATTTGTGGAGCAGGCGGATTTGAAGCATCAGCATTTCAAGACGTTTGACTTGCCGCCAGGGGGCGATCCGATTTTTGGCCGCCGCTATTTGCTCGGGAACAGCGACGTGGTCATGGGCGTCTGCTCGCCGACTGAGCCGATGGACTATTTTTACCGCAATGCGGACGGGGACGAAGTCGTGTTTGTCCACGAGGGCGAGGGCGAGCTGCAGACGATCTTCGGCACGATTGCGTACAGACCTGGCGATTATCTGGTCATCCCGATCGGCACGACGTACCGGATCGTGCCTGCGGTGCAGAGCCGCTTTTTGGTGATCGAGTCGCAAAACGAAATCGTCGCCCCTAAGCGCTATCGCAACGAGCACGGGCAATTGTTGGAACATTCGCCGTTTTGCGAACGGGATATACGCGTGCCGGAAAAGCTGGTGACGCACGTGGAGAGCGGCGACTTCGAAGTGCGCGTCAAACGGCAGTCCGTCGTCTACAGCTACTTTTTCGACTTCCATCCGTTTGATGTCGTGGGCTGGGACGGTTACTTGTATCCGTATGCGCTGAGTATTCACGATTTTGAGCCGATTACCGGCCGGATTCACCAGCCGCCGCCAGTCCACCAGACGTTTGCCGGACAAAACTTCGTCATCTGCTCGTTCGTCCCGCGCCTGTACGACTACCATCCGCAGGCGATCCCTGCGCCGTACTACCACAGTAATGTCGAGAGCGACGAGGTGTTATACTACGTCGACGGCAACTTCATGAGCCGAAAAGGCGTCTACGAAGGCTCGATCACGCTGCACCCGATGGGAATTCCCCACGGGCCGCACCCTGGCAAGGTCGAGGCCAGCATCGGCAAAAAAGAAACGAAGGAGCTGGCAGTGATGCTCGATACGTTCCAGCCGCTTTACGTCACGAAAGAGGCGTTGGCGGTAGAGGACGAAGCGTACATGTCGAGCTGGCTGCCGTCCGAGTGAACGACGTAAAAAGGCGGGATAGGAATGGAAATCGCGATTCGCGAACTGGAGCGACAGGACAAATACAAGTTGTTGATCGGCTGCATCATTCCGCGGCCGATCGCATGGGTAACTTCGCACGATGACAAGGGAGTCGTCAATGCCGCTCCCTTCAGCTACTTCAATGTCGCGAGCATCGAGCCGATGATGGTTTCTGTCGCCGTCATGCGCAAGCCGGGCAGCGTCAGAAAAGATACGGCGCGAAATATTTTGCAGACAGGCGAATTTGTCGTCAATATGGTGGACATCCACAATGTCGATGCGGTCAACCAGACCTCGGCAGACTATCCGCCAGACGTAAGCGAGGTAGACGCGCTCGGGCTGGAGGTTGGCCCGTCTGCGGCGGTCAAGGTTCCAAGGCTGCTTTCGTCGCGCATTCATTTTGAATGCAGGCTGCATCAGATTGTCGAGCTTGGCACCCCCACCACCTCCGATCTCATCATCGGCGAGGTCGTGCATGTGCATGCTGCCGACGAGCTGTATCACGCGGGCAGGATTGACCCGCACGCCTTTGCGCCTGTGAGCAGGCTGGCGGGGCATTCGTATGCGACGCTGGGCGATTTGTTTGACCGTCCGCGTCCTGTCTACGATCCTTCCGCTGGGTCCAAATAGCGCAGATGTTGTGCAAACAGAGAAAAACCGTTCCGGTGTGCGGCTGGAACGGTTTTTCTCGTGTCCGCTCGCGATCGCTAGTTCAGGCCGGGATAGCGGGAAATGGCGTCCGGCCTGATCCAACTGTTGTAGTCGGAGGCGGTCCCGGCATTGGCAGGCGTGCCGTAAGGGGTGGCGTTCGGCTCCAGCCCGAGCGGATGAACCACGCTTTGCTGGTAGTACAGCTCGCGATCGCTTTGAATGTAGGAGCGGTCCTGCCAGCCAGCCGGGGAGCATCCGCCTGTGAACAGGACCAGCAACAGGAGCACAAGTAGCGGCATAGTCGATCACCTCGTATGTAGCGTGACTTTTCTGTCCCGATTTCATACGGGCGAAGCGCATATCCGTCCAGGGGCGGAGGACAAATCCCTCTGCGGGCCATTTTGCCGCTGGGCGCTCTCGGGTATCCTTAAAGACATAGAAGGCAAGCGGACACTGCAGAGAGGAAGGAATGGTACGATGGAAAGACGTCTATATCGCTCTTCGCAAGATAAACGATTGTTTGGGGTTTGTGGAGGGATCGCCCAGTTTTTGCGCGTGGACTCGACGCTCGTGCGCGTAGGGGTCGTCATTTTGACCGTTTGCACGGGAATCCCGATTTTGCTCTACATCCTTTTGGCGATGATTATGCCAAAAGAACCGCACTGGGCTTACGCGGGTGACGGGTTCGGCATGTACGATGCTCCGATGGCAGGACGTGCGCGCATGAACGACCTCGATTCGGAAATCGATCGCCTGGAAAAGCGGGCGCTGGTGCAGGAAGTTTATCGCCTGCGGGAAGAACTGAGCAAGTACAAAGGCTTGTAAAAAGTCGAGGGGAGAGGCTTCCTGCCGCGTGCGGGGGGCCTTTTTCCTATGCCGACAAGGCACGTCTCTTTTTTGCCGACACAAGAAGCCCTTCCTGGCGTTGTCGGCGGCGAAAAATCAGCGGAACGAAATCGGCAACTTCTGCGCTTTTCGGCATAACATGTAAGGTGGGAGAATGTACATAGGGAGGGAGAAGCAGTGTATCTCGGCGTGTTCGATTTGAATCAGCGTTTGGAGCAAACCCGCAAAATGCTGCGGGAAAAGCAGCACCTGAAAAAACTGATTGAAGAAGACATCCAAGAGCTTGAGAAAGATGTCCAGGCATTGGAAGCGATGACGAACAAAGAAAAGTACGCAACCAGCGGCCAGTGATAACCGATCGCTGACAACGACAGAAGGTCCCCAAACAGCAAAAAGTGGCGACTGCGCAAAAGGCAGACGGCCACTTTTTACATTGGTCCCGGATGGGGAAAGCAAAAGCAAAAGCTTGCCTGTCGACAGGCTGCTGCGCAAAAGGAAGAGAGACTCGGGCAACGGAATCGAGCCTTTTTGCCCCCGAAAGCTGCCCGCCGCCGCCGCGCAAAAGCGGGACGGCGGCATCACGGCGTTTTGGCGTTTCGCTAATTCGCATCTGCGCCCGCGTCCGTGCAGACAGCGGCAGCGAGCAGTTTCTCGACGATCCCGGGGAGCAACTGAATCGCGGCGCTGTCGGTTCCGTACGTCTGGCTGTCCGCATAAGTGCCTTCCATCAGCAAGATCAGCGTGTAGGCCAGCTCGCGCGGATTCGCTGCGCCGAGGGCGACAGCGCGCTCCAAAAAGGCGTCGGAAATCCGCTTTTGATGCGCGCAGACCAGCTCGCGCACAGGATGGGCAGGGTCGGGAAACTCTACGGCGACGTTGAGGAAGCAGCAGCCGCGAAACTGTTTGGAGGACGCGCGGGCCGCCAGATCGGCAAAAAATTGGACGAGCTGTTCCCGCGGCCGCTCCGGATGCTTCGCCATGCTTTCCTCCCACTCTTGCCAGAAGGCCGCCTGCTTTTTTTGCATGTAGGCGAGGATCAGCGCTGTTTTCGAGGAAAACTGGCGGTAGACGCTCATTTTGTTCATTCCGGCCCGCTCCACGATGGCGTCGACACTGACGGCGTGGATGCCTTCCTGGTAAAAAAGCTCCTCGGCCGCCTGCAAAATCATTTCCTGCGCTTTTTCGCGGGGGACCCGGACTCGCTTCGTGGACGTCATCGGCGAATCAGACCCCATTTTACGCTTTCCACACGTCTGCGACGATCTCGAAGGAGCGCACGCGATCCTCGTGGCGGTACATTTGGGTCGTAATCATCAATTCATCCGCCTGGGTCGCCTCCAGTAGCTCCTGCAGCTTTTGCTTGACGGTGTCCGGGCTGCCGATGATCGAGGAGTGAAGCTGGGCTTGCACGGACATTTTTTCAAACTCGCTCCACAGTTCATCCATATTGTCTACAGGCGGCTGGATCGGTTTCAGATCGCCGCGGATGAGGTTGAGGAACGCCTGGTAGTGCGAGGTCGCCAGCCGCTCGGCAAGCTCATCCGTGTCGGCCGCCATGACGTTGACGCCCACCATGGCATACGGCTCGGACAGCACATCGGATGGACGGAAGCAGTGGCGGTACGTTTGCAGCGCAGGCAAGGTGTAATTGGGCGAAAAATGACCGGCAAACGCGAATGGCAGTCCGAGCAGCCCTGCGAGACGCGCCGAAAAATCGCTGGAGCCAAGCAGCCAGATCGGGATGTTCAAGCCTTCGCCGGGAATAGCCCGCAGCGCGCCGGCATTGTCGCTGGTGCGCGGACGCAAATACTCGCGCAGTTCTTCCAGCAGCTCGGGAAAATCGTCTCCGCCGATCCGCAGGTCGCGCCGCAATGCCCGGGCCGTGCGCTGGTCCGCGCCGGGAGCCCGTCCCAATCCGAGGTCAATTCGTCCCGGATAGAGCGACTCCAGCGTGCCGAACTGCTCGGCGATAATCAGCGGGGCGTGATTGGGCAGCATAATCCCGCCGGAGCCGACGCGCATCGTCGAGGTGCCGCCCGCGATGTGGCCGATCAGCACAGCGGTGGCGGAACTGGCGACACTGGGCATGGCGTGGTGCTCGGCGAGCCAGTAGCGGTGAAATCCCCACTTTTCCACCTTTTGCGCCAGGTCCAGGCTGTTTTGAAACGACTGGGCAGCCGTACTGCCTTCTACGATAGGAGCGAGATCCAGAACAGACAGCGGGATGTCGCGCAATGCTTTTGTCATGAAAAGAAACCTCCTCTGAGGGTCAATTTTGTTACTGATCGGTAACAAACGTACTTGCATCTTACGAAGAGGGAAGGGGGCTGTCAATGTTTCAATCGGCTGTGGCGGCACTTTGCGTCCTTTATAAAGTTTGCCGTTAAACCATTCCTTTCTTTAGTACTATATTCCATTATTTGTAAAATAAGACGAACTCTGAGTTTTTGCTGATCTAAAAAGAATATAAAAAAAGCTAAAAGGAACTGTCTAAAGTCTTTCAACATATAAGGAAGACTTGGAGCGTTGCTGGCGAAGCCAAAGAGTTTGGTGGTAAAATTAGGAAGAATGACATTCCTGCAAGGGGCCATAGGGTAGTAATGAATAACGCAATTTCCACTATATGTGAAGAATTAGGTGAGGGAATGAAACGGACGCAACTGTTTGTAGATTTGAAAATGAACAGAAAAACGGGTCCATTTTCTGATTTGCTAAGAGAGATGATCCAAACATTCCAAGAGGATGGATACGCAGAAGTGGAGGTATCTCAAGTAGTGAAAATAGACAACAATGAGTATTTAATCATTTTCAATGCAATGGCTAATGAACATAACGAGTGAAGGCACCCATGCGGTGCTTTTTTCTTTTACACGCGCGTATCGTCTGGGAAAACGGGCGGTCTTGTCCACCTCATCATCGGTCGATGACGGAGCAACGTTTCCGAAATACAAAAAGAGGCGTCTCAAAGTCGAAAAATCGACTGTTGAGACAGCCCCTTTCAAGCGCAAGCCAAGCTGCGCAACCGCACATTTTTGCAGGTGCCTACTGCTTGGTCAAAATAAGCGGCCCATCCGCAGTAATCGCAATCGTGTGCTCGTACTGGGCCGACAGCTTGCCGTCGCGCGTTCTCGCCGTCCAACCGTCCTCGTCGATGGTCGCATGGTAGGTACCGATGTTGAGCATCGGCTCGATGGTGATGACCATGCCTTCCTTGAGGCGCTGGCCTCTGCCCGGAGGACCGAAGTGCGGAACGAACGGCTCCTCGTGCATTTCCTGCCCGATCCCGTGGCCCGTGAAGTCGCGGACAACCGAGTAGCCCTGCGCCTGGGCGTACGTTTGGATCGCGTGGGAAATGTCCCCGATCCGGTTGCCGACAACAGCTTGTTCAATCCCCAGGTACAGCGACTTTTCCGTGACCTCAAGCAGTTTTTTCGCTTCCGGGGAGACGGTGCCCACCTCGTACGACCAGGCGGAATCGGCCAGCCAGCCGTTTTTGCGCACGACCATGTCAATGGTGACGATATCTCCGTCGCGCAGCGGCTCCTTTTTCGGGAAGCCGTGGCAAATCACGTCGTTCACCGACGCGCAGGTGGCATATGGATAGCCGTGAAAGCCTTTTTGTTCAGGAGTGGCGCCATGGCTGGCCAAAAATTCTTCTACAAATTCATCAATTTCCCAGGTCGTGATCCCGGGACGAATCATCGACGCGATTTCGCGATGGCAGGCGGCCAAAATTTTGCCTGCGGCATGCATCAGTTTGATTTCTTCGGGTGTCTTGAGGATAATCATCGACTCTCTCCTTGTCCTCGCGTTAGTTCTCTTGCTCTCTACAGTATATAGTGTAGACCTGTTTGGGGCTAATTGCCACAGGCAAAACCGCATGGTAGGATGAGGAAGAACGAAACAACCGGGGGGTAGGTAGCGTGGACAAGTTTCAAGAGTATCTGGCGAACTACCAGATTCATGTAAAAGACGATATCGAAAAACGGATTGCGTTTATTCGCGAGCAAATTGACGGAAACGGGCTCGGCGGTGTGGTTGTCGGCATTTCCGGCGGTATCGACAGCGCGGTAACGGCTGCGCTGTGTGTACGCGCTCTCGGCCGCGATCGCGTCGTTGGCGTGTGGTTGCCCGCGTACTCGCAAAACGTCCATGCAGAAGACTCGCAGCGCCTGGCGGAAGCGATCGGACTCAACCTGCACACCGTCGATGTAGGCCCTGCCTACGATGCGCTCGTGCCCGCCATTGAAGGCGTGCTTGCGCTTGGCGACAAGACAAAAGGAAATACGAAAGCCCGTCTGCGCATGACCGTGCTGTACGCGATTGCCAATCAAAAAGGCTACCTCGTCGCGGATACGTGCAACCGCAGCGAAATTCACGTCGGCTATATGACCAAGGGCGGAGACGGACTGGCCGACTTCAACCCGGTGGCAAGCCTGACGAAGCACGAAATGCGCATCCTCGCAGCCGAGCTTGGCGTGCCGGAGTCGATTATTACCAAAGCACCTTCTGCCGATCTGTGGGAAGGCCAGACAGATGAGCAGGAAATGGGCTTTACGTACGAGGACCTCGACCGCCTGCTGATTACAGGCGAGACCAGACCGGAAGCAAAAGAACGGATCGACTACCTGCACCGCATCTCGGAGCACAAGCGCAATCTGATGCCAGGTATTTAATATGGCCGACTACAAGCTGTTTACCAGTTGCCTGTGGCAGACGACCAGCGCCGTCGTTTCGACGGACGATCGGCTCTACCTGTTTGACCCTGCCTATTTTCCGCACGAGATCGAGGCGATTGCCGACTACGTGCAAAGCGTGCGAGACGGGCGGGAGCTCGTTCTCGTCCTGACGCACGGCGACTGGGATCACATCGCGGGCTACCCTCGCTTCCCGGACGCCAGGCTGATCGGGCACAAACAGATTGCGTCGCCTGAGCGGCTTGCCAAACAACTGCGGAAAACAAACCGATTTGACGGCTCGTACTATGTGCATCGCCCGTACGAGCTGGTTCCCCCCTTTGTTTGACAAGCTGGTCGAGCAGACGGAAGCGTGGGAGGAAGTAAAATTTCTCCCCGTGCCCGGGCATAAGCAAGACCAGTTGGCGACGCTTTTTTGCGCGCAAAAGCTGCTCGTGGCAGGCGACATGCTCTCCAATCTCGAGTTTCCTTTTATTGCGGACAGTAGCGACTATGCAGCCAGTCTGGCCGCGATCCAGAAGCTGGTGGAGGACGGCGAGATCGCGGAGGTCGTGCCGGGGCACGGCGTTCCGGCGAAAGGGCGCGAGGAAATCATGCACCGGATCAGGCGCGACCAGCAGTATCTGCACGATACGCGAACGCTCATCTTCGAAGGGGTGGCAGCCGGACTGGACGAACAGACCTTGACCGAGCGTTTTGGGCAAATTTGTTACGACGGCCAGCCGATCAACGAACATTTGCGCGATGCCCACGAGCAGAACCGGGTGCAACTGATGAAGGAAGCCAAGTCGCTTACGGGTTGATTATTGGGCGGTTTTGTACGATAATAGAGGTTACGCACAAAACTTTCGAGGAAAGAGGTGGAACAGATGTCGACGACTGAATTGATGCTGCGAACAAGTCTGGAAGGCCGCGTGAAGCGTACGTTGCAAACGTATTTCCGCCGTCCTAACGACGTGTTGGTAAAGGAAAGCCTCGGAGCGAACGGCCTGTCCCCAGAACAAGTGGAAGTTACGATGGAGCTCTTGACACAAGGCTATACTGTTGCTGAAATCATTGAGCAACTGCGGAATAAAGGCTACTTCGCATAAGCTGCACAGGAAAAAGACCGGACTGACATGGTCATAGCCCCGTCAAGTAGACACTAAAAAAAGACGCTATCTTAAGCGGCGATCGATTCCCGGTATTGGACTGGGGAGAGGTCGCCGAGTTTTTTCTGGAACCGTTCTGTATTGTAGAATTCGAT
>NZ_BAAIYG010000035.1:0-34394 GCF_057543335.1 Brevibacillus sp. YAE8 | reverse complement strand
AGCATAGACGAAAATTCTGCAGGTCTGCCCATTTTTCCAAAGCCATCACATCACGACATTGAAACCAACCACAGGCCATATAAATCTGTTGTCTTTTTCTCGAAAATGGAATTATGCAAAGTGCTCAGATAAAAAAGGAGGATTGCATGACATTTCAAATCCCCGCTCCTTATTTGTTGAGATAAAAACGAAGTGCTTTGAGATTTGTTTTCCAAAGCAATACATTACTCAATTAAAGTTGGAAAAACTGGTCGAAGATTTGACGGATGATAAAAAACGGTTAGAAAAGCAGATAGAGGATCTTCAGAAAGAATTGGTTGAGTTGAGGGCAAAGTAAACTCAATCGACATCAAAAAAGGGAATTGACTAGATAGTTTGCTAGAGGTAAGCTAATATTATGGCGAAAGGCCGATAGTATTAATGATAAGCCGTAAGGGCGAGCATATGAACCAGTTTGCAGAAAAGGGCAGCTCAAGAAGAGCTGCTCTTTTCTTCGACGTGCTTCCAAAGATGGAAAAGAGCAAGCCATGTACGAAGTGGTGAAGACTGGTCGGCCCACTCAAGACAAAATGCCACTGTCCACGTGGCTTTTTGTCTGTAGGAAGCTACACACGCTCCACCGGAGAAGTCAGGCAAGTCGGGCCGCCCGTGCCTTTGTAGGAGATTTCTTCGCCTTCGTATTCGTACACGGTAGCGCCTGCTTTTTCCAGCCGCTCCTTCGTGACCGGATTGCCCGCCACGACCATGCACACGCGCGGGGCGAGCGCGAGGACGTTGCTGCCGAGGTTTTCGTATTCGCGATCGGGCACTTCGATCAGTTCGATGCCTCTGTCGACGAGCAGTTGGCGGAAAAACACAGGCATCAGCTTGGAGTAGACGACAGCGAGATCGTGGTCGACGAGGCTGATAATCGACATCAGATGCAGGCACTCGGCCGGGCCGCGGTCATATGGCAGCGGTACGACGATGACTTCTTCCGTGAAGTCCTTGACCATCTCCTTAATCTGGGCGATCGCCGCCTGATTGGTGCGGAAGCCAAGCCCGATCGCCAACGTTTTTTCATCCAGCCAGACGAGGTCGCCGCCGTCTGCCTGCGCATCGCCTGTCAGTTGTCCCAGGATCGGGATGTTGTTTGCTTGCAAAAACTCCTTGTACACTTCCGCTTCGCCTTGGCGCAGCTCTTTGCCGGATTTGAGGATGATCGCGCCTTTGGACGTGAACTTTACCGGATCATGGGCGTAGAGGGAGTCGAGCCCGGTTTTGTCCGATTGCGGGAGGTACAGCACGTTGGCTACGTGCTCGCGGAGGATCGCTTCGAATTTTTCGTACTCCTGCAAAGCTTTGTCCCAGTCAGGGCAGTCTGTATAGTGAAAAGTTTTCCAGGATGCGTCGAGATGGGCCTGGCTGATAAACGCTTCGCGGGGATGCTTGATGATGACGGTTTTCAGCTTTTTGACCATGGATTGGCTGCCTTGGAACATGGTTGCCTCCTTTTATTCCACATTGTAGAATATTGTTCATATTTCGAAAATTTATTTTCAGTGTACACATTCTGATTTTGCACTGTCAATCGTTATTCCGGGCTTGCAGCGGCTATCGCAGGAAGTTTTTTGCGATTCACAAAATTACGGCAAATCATTTAAGATGAGGTAGACGAGACATGAGGAAAAAGGGGAAATGACTGTGATTCAATCGTTTGATCGGGCGATGGCGATTGCGACGGCACTTGCGTCGGACGAGCATAGAAAGTGGTGGACCATCAACGATTTGGCGAAAGAATGTCAGCTCCCGGTGAGTACGATCTACCGCTTGTTGTACACGCTGATGAAGCACGGGCTGGTGGAGCAGGATGCAGCTACCAAGCAGTACACACTGGGGATCAAATGGATGGAGTTCGGCCTGCGCGTGCTCGACCGGATTGATTATCGCAAAGTCATCAAGCCGATGATCGAGGAGCTTGCCAGAGAGGTGGAAGAAAGCGTTTACTTCAGCCAGCCGAGCGGCCTGGAGTCGATTGTGATCGATCGCGTGGACAGCCAGCACAACATTCGCATCTACGACCAGCTTGGTTTGCGCATCCCGATGCACATCGGCGCGGCAAACAAGGTTGTTTTGGCGCACATGCCGGCAGAAGAAGCGCGGCAAATCGTGTTGCAGCTCGTCGGCGAGGAGGAGACGCCCGCTTTCATGGAAAAGCTGGCCGAAATCCGCAAATTCGGCTATGCCGTCAGCTTCGCGGAACGGACGGAAAATACGGCTTCGGTCGCGGCACCTGTTTTTGATTACACGCAAAAAGTAATCGGCGCTTTGAGCATCGGCATCGTCACCTTCGATCTGAAAGAAGAGCGGTTGAATTATTTGATCGAGCGCGTGAAGGACGTCGCCCGCAAAACGTCGCAGCGGCTGGGGAGGATGTAGCTTTGCGATGTCTATATGCTGGAAATTTTTCTGCTATATGAAAAATATGGTCGAAAGCTCCTGGCGAGACTGTCAGCCCGAATGATCGGGGGCAGTCTTTTTGGGGTCAGTGACGGTTTGTGCTTTACGGGCAAAGCTTTTCGCATAATTACTGCCAAAACTTTACATAGTAACAGGAGGAAACGGTTGGGGCAGGAGGCGTTTTTGCGTGGAACTGTTCAGTGAGAGCTTGACTGTAGTCGGGCGTGTATTTACGATTTTGCCGCTGCTGTTGATCGTGACGCTGTTCATGGGAAAGCGTTCGATTGGCGAGCTGCCTGTCTTTGATTTCATGATTATCATCACGCTAGGCTCCGTGACAGGGGCCGATATTGCCGAGCCGAATGTCCACCACATTCCCATTGCGGTAGCGATTGTGGCGCTTGGGGTGCTGCAACGCGTCGTGTCCCAGTGGTCGATTGTGTCCAGGCGCTTCGGCAAAATGGTCACGTTTGAGCCAACGGTCGTTTTTTACAACGGAGAGTTTCTCGTCCCTCAACTGAAAAAGATACGCTATTCGCTCGATAACGTACTGCAAATGCTGCGGGAAAAAGACATTTTTGACCTGTCGGAGATTGAGATGGCGATCATCGAGGCCAATGGCCGACTGACTGTCCTGAAAAAATCTGCGCAGCAGCCAGTGACGAGACAAGACCTGCAAATCCGGACTGCCTCGACGGGCCTCTCCCTGCCTGTGATCGTCGAAGGGAAAATATGTAAAGAGGCGCTGAAGTACCGCGAACGGGACGAAGGCTGGCTTTTGCAGGAGCTGAAAAAAAGCGGCGTCGCCATCGAGCAGGTTTTTCTCGCCACATTGAATCGGCAAAACGACTTGCTGTTTTTTGAGAAACATCCGGACAATCCGCAGCGGGTTCCGCCCGTTCAGCATTGAGAGGAAGGCAGACAGCATGCAGCGTACAGGCGCGCCAGGCTATCCCATTCAAGGAAGCCTGTAGTTTGCCGATTTCGTTTATTAAAAAATATTTTATCAATTAAAAATAATTTTAGAGGATAAGTGTGGTTGTCATCTCAATTAGGGAGGAATGACCATGCTTGTTTTTAAGGCGATGGAGCAATGCTCGGTGGCGGAGGCCGTTTTGGCCTACAACAGAGGGTTTTCCGGCTATTTTTTCTACCAGTCCAAAACGCCGGACACGCTTATCTGGAAAATGGGGAAGGAGGAACTTTCGCCTGCGCATTCGCTGGTTGCGTTTGTAAATGGCGAGCCGGCCGGAATCGTGTTGAACGGGATATGGAACAGAGGCGGGCGAAAAATCGGCTGGAACGGAGGGACAGGGGTGGCGCCGAAGCACAGGCGCAGCGGAGTCGGGCAAGCGTTGATCGAAGCGACGTTGCAGATTTACCGCGAGCAGGGCGTGGAGCTTGCGGCGCTGGTCGCCATCTCGAGAACGTGCAGGCGGGCGGCTACGCGCTGTACAGGCGGATTTTTGATGAACAGGGAAGGCAAACGACTGCCTTGCTGTTTCAGTGTGAAGCCAGTCCCGGACGAGCAGACCGGGAGGCGATTGTCGCAAGCGCACTGGCCCATGTGTTTGCTCCGCTGGACCAGGAGCTTCATCGCCTCACCGTCAATTTGCCCGTCGCAAATGAGGCAACCACCCGAATTTTGCAAAGTGCGGGCTTTTCCACGCTGGCCGAGCAGGTTTTCATGACCAGGCCACTCGCCTAGCTGCTACTGCGGCTGATGGTACGGAAACGTAATCGTGAACTTGGTGCCGACCTTCGGCTTGCTCGACACGCTCACAGAACCGCCAAACGTGTGAATGACGTGATAGGAATAAGTCAGGCCGAGTCCGGTCCCGCTCGTTTTGGTAGAAAAATAGATCGTGCCAAGTCGTCTGATCTGGCCCTCGTCCATCCCGATGCCGTTGTCCTTGATGACGAGCAGGGCGTTGTTTTTTTCGATGAACAACGACAGGGAGACTTTCCCTTTGGCCGTCTCCGCGCATGCCTCGATGGCGTTTTTGATAAAGTTGACCAGCACCTGCTTGAACTCGTCGGGATTGGCCATGATCGTGACGGGCTTTTCATAAGCTTGCAGCTCCAACTCGACGTTGTTCATGTTGGCAAACGGCAGCATGACCTCGCGGACGACATGGAGCTGCTCGCATACGTCGATCAGCTCGGTGCGCTCCTTGAGCGGCTTGGACAGCGCCAGGTACTCCGTCAAAATCGCTTCCGTGCGCTGAATCTCGTCCATGCTGATGCGAATGTACTGATCGGTTTTCGCAATGTTTCCCGGGTCTTCCTGGATCAGGCGCAAAAATCCTTTGACGGCCGTGAGCGGGTTTCGCACCTCGTGCGCCAGTGAAGCGGCGACGTGGCTCATCGTCTCGATTTTTTCGTTTTGGGCATGGCGAATGAACAATTCCTTGTCTGATACGCATTTGCTAAATAACGACATCAACAGCCAGATGCCGACAAAATTTTGAACGGGAATCACAAGCACATGATAGGGAAGCTGATGGGATACATAGGTGGGAAAATTGAGATAGGTCAACCCCAAATCTATCAGGGAAAAAAGCGCACCCGTCAAAAGAGTAAACAGTGTTTTCCGATAACTGGCTTTGTAGCGTTGATATATCAGGAGGGAGATTGCAAACGTGGCGGCCATTACGAGCATGGCGACCCAGGTGCCTTCGCCGCCCAGATAAAAGCGGTACAGCGCTGATTCGATCAGCACGATCAAGGCGATTCGTACTCCGCCGTAGATCAGAGCGAAAAAGACGATGACGTGCCTGATGTCGAAAATGATTCCTTCGTTGACGCTCGAAGCGAAGGTCATCGCCAGAAACATGCAGACAGAGCTGGTTACGAGAATAAAGCAACGGCTATAGTTACGCATCCGGTCGCGGTAATAGATGTTGAACAAAACAAACGGTGTCAAGGCAAAAAACATTTGCAAGATTAGTTCTTTTAGTAGACTCATTAGACATCCCCATCGCAAATTTGCATGGCTTTTGCTTCAATCTACAAGGTTTCGACAAGACCTTACATAATTCCTCCAAAATTTGGACATCGAGTTGGGATTATTTTGGAGGACAAAAGCTTCAAAAACCCAGTTGACAGATGGGTAAAACAAGGATTATAGTCTGTATATATTAATACAAACGTTGCGAAAATAAAAACTACTCTTATCCAGAGAAGGCTGAGGGAATGGCCCTATGATGCCCGGCAACCTAGCTGGCAAGATCACCGTCTTGCGAGCCAAGGTGCTAACTCCAACAGGTAGCGATACCTGACAGATAAGAGGCGCGAATCTTGTCGATCAAGCCTCTTTCATCTGTTGAAAGAGGCTTTTCCTATTGGAAGGTCGTCGCCTCCTCAGCTTGAAGCTCAGCAGGAAGAAAGAAAAAGGGGGATTTTTCGATGAAAAAGAAACTGGGTCTTGTCACATCAATCGTACTGGCTGCGTCGCTGGCCTTGACCGCTTGCGGCGGGGGAGCGGACACCCAAAATCAGGCGGGAAGCGGCGCTTCCGGCGGCGAGAAGGCGAAGCGCATTGCCTTGATTATGCGCCAAAACGTCGGCACGTTTTCTGCCCAATACATTAACGGCGTGAAGCAGGAAGTCGAGAAAAACGGCGGCGAGCTGACCGTATTCAACGCAGATACCGATTTGTCGAAAATGGCCTCCAACCTCGACGCAGCGGTGAACCAAAATTTTGACGGCATCCTGATTGACCACGGTACGGCGGAAGCGCTGCAGCAAGGCACGCAAAAAGCGGTCGACAAAAAGATCCCGGTTGTGCTGTTCGACACCGATATCAAGCTGCCGGGCGTCCCTGTCGTCGAGCAAGATGACAACAAGCTGGCCGAGTTGAGCCTGGAAAAGCTGGCTGCCGATACGGGCGGCAAAGGCAACATCGTGAAAATTTGGGTAGCGGGCTTTGCGCCGATGGAAAAGCGCCAGGTAACGTATGAAGCATTCCTGAAAAAATACCCGGATATCAAGGAAATCGCCGCGTTTGGCTCGGCAACGAACAACACCGCGCTGGATACGCAAGCGCAGATGGAAGCGATTTTGAAAAAGTATCCGAACAAAGGCGACATTACAGCCGTATGGGCATCGTGGGATGAATTTGCCAAAGGGGCAACCCGTGCGATCCAGCAAGCAGGACGCACCGAGATCAAGGTGTACGGCATCGACCTGAGCGACGAAGACTTGCAACTGATCCAGGAGCCAAACTCTCCTTGGGTCGCGACAGCAGCGGTAGATCCGTCGAATATCGGACGCATTCACGCGCAGACCGTTTTCCAAAAAATGAAAGGCGAGCAAGTGCCAGACAGCGTGAAGCTGAATCCGGTGCTGGTCAAACAGGAAGACTTGCCAAAGGATAAAAAAGTAACGATGGGCGATCTGTCCCAATACGTACAAGAGTGGGGCAAGTAAGCAAATAGAGGTGGTTGGTTTGGCTATTCCCGTTGCTTTTGTCAACGGGAATCTTGTTTATTTAGGGGGTGCGAAAAGTGTCCAGCTTGCAGATGAAAGGGATTGTGAAGCAGTTTTCCGGCGTGCCTGCGTTGCGCTCCGTCGATTTTGAAGTCAAGGCTGGCGAGGTGCACGCGCTGCTCGGAGCGAACGGAGCGGGAAAAAGCACGCTGATGAAAATTCTTACAGGCGCGTATCAGGCGGATGGCGGCAGCATCGCGATTGACGGCAAGGACGTCTCGATCCAATCGCCGCAGGATGCGAAAGCGTTGGGCATCCAGTGCGTCTACCAGGAAGTCGATACGGCGCTGATCCCGTATTTGAGCGTGACGGAAAACATTTTGCTCGACCAGATCGTGTCCAAAAGCAGCAAGGGACTCATGAACTGGCAAGGGCTGCACAAGGAAGCGGAGAGCATTTTGCAAAGCTTCGGCTTTTCCATCCCTGTGCGCATGCTCGTCGAGGAATGTACGCTGTCCGAAAAGCAACTGATCTTGATTGCCCGCGCGACCGTGCAAAAAGCGAAGTACGTCATTTTTGACGAACCGACAGCCCCGTTGAGCACGAAGGAGAGCGAGCGGCTGTTTCTCATTATCGACCAGTTGAAAAAAGCAGGCGTCGGGATCATCTACATTTCCCATCGGCTGCCGGAAATTTTCGAAATCTGCGACCGGATCACGGTCATGCGCGACGGTCAACTGATTGCCACGAGCGAGACGGCCGCTACTACGATGGATGAAGTCATCGGGAACATGCTGGGCAAAAGCTTCGAGGAAGAGTTCCCGAAGGTGGAGCTGCCGATTGGCGAAGTGATCCTGGAAGCGGCCGGAGTGGCTGGCGGCAAGGTGCGCGGTGCGGATGTGAGCGTTCGCGAGGGCGAGATCGTAGGCGTCGTAGGACTTGTCGGGGCAGGGAAGACGGAGCTGGCCCGGCTGCTGTTCGGAGCGGATGCGGCCGAGGCTGGCGAGATCAGGCTGAAAGGCAAGGCGGTACGCCTGCGCTCGCCAAAGGAAGCCGTGGATGCAGGGATCGTCCTCGTCCCGGAGGAGCGGCGAAAAGAAGGCATTTTTGTTGAGGAATCCGTAAAAAACAACTTGTCTGTCTCGACTTTGTGGAAATGGTCGCGCCTCGGGTTTGTCCGCAGGGGAGTCGAGGCGGGGCAAGCGCGGGAGCTGGTGCAGCGGCTGGGTGTGAAGACAGCGGACATCGGCCAGCTCGTCGGCCACCTCAGCGGGGGGAACCAGCAAAAGGTCGCAATCGGCAAATGGCTCGATACGGATGCGCAAATTTTCATGTTTGACGAACCGACCAAAGGCGTGGACATCGGCGCGAAAAGCGATATTTACCGCCTGATCGGAAAGCTGGCGGAGCAGCGCAAGGGCGTTTTGTACTTTTCCTGCGAGTTTGCGGAGGTGCTGGGCATCGCGGACCGGATTCTGGTCATGTTCGAAGGGAAAATCGTCCGGGAGCTGAGCCGGGCGGAAGCGACGCAGGAGCGGATTATGTATTATGCAAGCGGAGGTGAGTAACGTGGAAGGTAAAAAATTCAGCCTGTTTGATTTTATTTACAAATACGGAACGGTTGCGGTTATTGTTATCGTTATGCTGTTATTCAGTTTGACCAACCCGTATTTTTTTACGTATGACAACATTACGGACATTTTGCGCTCGATCTCGATCGTGACGTTTGTCGCCATCGGCGTTACGTTTTCCTTGATTGTCGGGGGCTTTGACCTGTCTGTCGGTTCGACGGTGTCGCTGACTACCGTCGTCTCGGCCTCGATGATGGTCTGGTACGAGCAGGGCGTGTTCGCCACACTGGTCGTTCCGATTGCGCTCAGCCTGATCGTCGGGCTGGTCAACGCGTTTCTGGTCGTCAAAATCAGGATTCCCGACCTGCTGGCGACGCTCGCGATGCTCTACATCGTCAACGGGCTGCACATGACGTATTCCAAAGGCTACTCGATCTACGCCAACATGCCGATGGAAGACGGTTCGATGGCTCCGGGGAAATTCCAGGAGTGGTTTTTGTGGCTTGGCCAAGGCAAAATTTTCTCGCTGCCTGTGCCAGTTATCCTGACCTTTTTGCTGGTCGCGGTCACGCACATCTACCTGACCTACACCAGACAAGGACGGATGCTGTACATGACGGGCGGCAATCTGGAAGCCGCGCGCTTGTCAGGCATTCCGGTCAATCGCTACCGCACGCTCGCCTACGTGTTATCCGCGCTGTTTGCCGGCTTGGGCGGGATGCTCTTGGCGGCGCGGATCGGGACAGGCCAGGTGAGCAGCGGCGGCTCGATGCTGATGGATGCAGTGGCAGCGGCGTTTGTCGGCTTCTCTGTATTCGGCGCGGGCAAGCCGAATGTGTTCGGGACGTTCGTCGGCGCAATCCTGATCGGGGTGCTGCTCAACGGCATGACGATGCTCAACCTGCCGTACTACGCCTACGATATTATCAAAGGGACGGTATTGGCGCTGGCGTTGGCTGTGACGTATTACCAGCTTCGGCGGAAAAGAAAAACGTAGAGGTGTTTGCGTTCGCGCGTGCAAGGCAGGTCGTCAGGGAGAAGCTGGCGGCCTGTTTTTGTTGGGCAGAAGAAGAGTGGGTACGATTCTTATCAGTGTACGTGCAGCATGGCGAGGCTGCGAAGGCGGGGAAAGCAAGAGTTGTGCCTTTTTGGGACGGAGGTTTTTTTTTTCGATTGCTTGGCGACTTGGTGCAGTCAAGGTAGTTTAGGTTAGTTTAGGCGAGAATGTGGTTTTTATTGCGAGCCGTGGGATCAAGGCGGACTGGCTGCTTGGAAAACGGTTGATCGTCGCGGTAGTGGTGAGAGGAAACAGGAGAAAGCGCTACAGGTACTTGGGCCTCTAGCGGGGGAGCGGAGGCTGGGTAGGAGTCCCAAAGACCTTCGCTGCTTTCTCCTGTTTCCTCTACGAGCTGTTTCTGTCGTTCGGGGGTGATTTTGGGTTGTAGATCAGGAAGCAAAGTGCTTAAGACAAGGAAGCGGTTTTTCTAAAAGCATGCATGTTGTATCGTCAGGGAGGCTAGCATTAATAGCTCTCAAGAAAGACGACAATCCCACCGCAAGCTTTCTTTTTTGTAGTGTCTTTTTCCCTCTCCGACCATCCCCCATAGCCCCTGACGAGGAAAGAGACGAAATCCGCGAAAGCTCTTTGGGCTCCCAACCGAGGCTCCGGGGAAAAAGCGAAACACGTTTTTAGCGTCCAACTCTGAGAGGCTACTTGAATCAACCACTTTTGGACGCGGTTTCGCTTTTTCCCCGGAGCCGGGCAGTGATACCCCCAGCAGGGAGCCCAAGAAGTTACAGCGATTTCGTCTCTTTTCTCGCCACACCAAAAGCGCCGATAAAGGAGCTTTAAAAATCCAACCAACCCCACAGCATCATGTTCGGCTCATCACGCCACTACACTGCAAACAATTTTTTATAGTTCCAATCCTTTTTGTAACAGATAAGAATGGATAAGACTCTTATCAAAGCATAAGTGCAGCAACATAACGAGACTTCGAACGAAACGATAGAGCAAGACTGATGCCCGCTAGGTACGTGAAGGCTTCGCCATTGGCTCGGCGCAGCCAAGTTTTCTCATGCAAGAAAATGGTAATAGTTTCACACAGAACATCCCTCCGCTATAATACCTCTGGGGGGATATAAGTGATTCATTATAAGACGTACATACGCGGTGAGGGTTATGAATGGGTGACCTTCGTCCACGGCGCGGGCGGCAGCTCATCCATCTGGTATAAACAGATCAAAGCTTACAAAGAACATTTTAATATTCTCCTCGTCGATTTGCGCGGTCATGGCAGGTCGAAGCAGCATCTGGGGAAGCGGCGGCCGAAATACACGTTCGAGGACGTGAGCCGCGACATTATCGAGGTGATGAAGCACGAGAACATCGCTTCCAGCCATTTTGTCGCGGTTTCGCTCGGGACGATCATCGTGCAGATCATAGCAGAGCTGGAGCCGCACAAAATACGCTCGATGGTTTTGGCGGGAGCCGTGACCCGGCTGAATTTGCGTTCGCAGGTGCTGATTGCGCTCGGCAATCTCGTCAAGCACATCGTGCCGTACATGTGGCTGTACAAACTGTTTGCCTGGGTCATCATGCCGCGGGCGCGCCATCGCGAATCCCGGTCGTTATTTGTCAGAGAAGCGCAAAAGCTTTGTCAAAAAGAGTTCAAGCGCTGGTTTTCGCTGACGCACGGCATCAATGCGTTTTTATGCAGCCTGCTGGCGAAGGAGCCTCCGATTCCGGCCCTGTTTGTGATGGGCGACGAAGACTACATGTTTTTGCCCGCGGTTCAAGCGTGTGTGAGTCAGAGACAGTATGCGCAGTTGCGCCTTTTGATGAACTGCGGCCACGTGGTCAATGTCGATCAGCCGGAAGAGTTTAACCGGATTTCGATCGGATTTATCCGCGAGCAGACGGGGGATGGACGGTACGAGGTAAGCCCCGCTTAGCTTGTGCGTTTGGCTGCCAGGCTTTGCGTTTGCGATTTGAACAGAAATGTGTTCTAATAAATGGAGCGGGTTTGGATTTGGTTTTGGCATACATTTTCAGCGAAGGAGGACACGGCATGTCGATTCAAAATGAACACGACTTGCTCGCTTTGCAGCGGATCGGGAGAATTGTGGCAGAAGCTAGAGAAGCGATGCTGAAGGCCGTCCGGGCGGGCATCACGACAAAAGAGCTGGATCGTATCGGCGGCGATATTTTGGCGAAGTACGGTGCGCGCTCGGCTCCACAGGTGACGTACGACTTCCCCGGGCAGACGTGCATCAGCGTGAATCACGTTGTGGCGCACGGGATTCCCGACGGAACCGTGTTGAAGGAAGGCGATGTCGTCAACGTCGACGTCTCCGCAGAGCTGGACGGTTATTTTGCCGATACAGGCGCTTCGGTTGTCGTGGGACAGGGAGAGCCTGTGAAGCAGGCGCTGTGCAAATGCGCAGAGGAATCGCTGTACAAGGCGCTGGATTCGGCCAAGGCTGGCTCCAAGTTGAGCCAGATCGGGCGCATCGTCCACAATGAAGCGAAGGCAAAAGGATTTACGGTCGTCAAAAATCTCACAGGCCACGGCATCGGCAAAAGCTTGCACGAGGAGCCGGCGCACGTCCTGAACTACTACGACAAATGGGACAAACGGCTGCTTACGGACGGGCTGGTGCTCGCTGTCGAAACGTTTATTTCCACTGGAACGGAGTATGTGAAGGATGGGGCAGACGGCTGGGCTTGGGTGACGCCGGACAGAAGCTACGTCGCCCAGTACGAGCACACCGTCGTCATAACGCGCGGCAAGCCGATTATTTTGACGGCTTAATCTTTTTTTTCGCGTTTTTGCGCGCGGTGTTTTTGCGATCGTGAAAAAAGAGAGAGGCCCTATTGCGCTGATAGGGTCTTTTTGTTGTGCGAGAAAAGTTGCGAGAATGGGCAAGAATAACTTGCAGAACAGCCAAAGATTGTATATCCTCTATATAAGAATATATGTTCGTATTTACGGGAGGTCTTTTCCGATGAATCGATGTGGCTGGGTGAATCAGGACCCGTTGTATTTGGATTATCACGACCGGGAGTGGGGCGTGCCTGTCTACGATGACCGGCTGCTCTTTGAATATTTGAATCTGGAGGGCGCGCAGGCGGGGCTGAGCTGGTACACGATCCTGAAAAAGCGGGAGAACTACCGCCGGGCTTTTGACAACTTTGAAGCGGAAAAGATCGTGCAGTACGACGAGGAAAAGATCGAACAACTTTTGCAGGATGAGGGCATCGTGCGGAACAAGCTGAAAATCAGAGGCGTCGTCAAAAACGCTCACGCCTATCTCAAAGTCGTGGAGGAGTTCGGCTCCTTTTCCAGCTACATCTGGTCGTTCGTCGGCGGCAAGCCGATCCACAACCACTTTCAGGAGCTTAGGGACGTACCTGCCTCCACCGAAATCAGCGACAAGATGAGCAAGGATTTGAAAAAGCGCGGCTTCACGTTTGTCGGTTCGACGATCTGCTACGCGTTCATGCAGGCAGTAGGCATGGTGAACGACCACGTGGCGACGTGCGATCTGTATCAAAAAGACTAATCAGGCTGGAACAGGGAGAGAGGGGGAAGCGACATGAACGCGAACGATCTGCTGATTCTGAATTTCGAGGAAGTCAGACGCCGAAGCATCAAAGTATGGCGGGCGATTCCAGACGACAGGCTGAACTGGAAGCCCGACGACAAAGCGTTTACCTGCGCACAAATGATTCGGCATGTCATCGAGGGCGAATTTTTGTATCACCAGATTTTGATTCAGCGAGGCAGCGCCGCTCTGTCTGCTCTCCCGAATCCGTATGAAACCAAGCCGTTCACGACCGTCGAGGAAGATTTGGCGTTTGCGCAGCCGTACCGGGAACAGTTTCTCGCCTTTGTCAAAGGGCTGGACAAAAGCGACCTGGAGAGCATTCGCATCGACCGCTCCGATGTCGGGTACGTCAGAACACTAGGGGACATGCTGCTGCGGATCGCCTATCACGAGTCCGTCCATACGGGCCAGCTTCTCGATTATATGAGAACGATGGGTGTCAAGCGGCCGAACATTTGGGACTGATCTGATGAACGCCCACGAGGAAATTCGATAAGAGCCAAGAGCCAGGACCTTTGCCAGATTGGGGAGGGGCTGGCTTTTGGTGTTTTTTGGTAAGGGGGGTGTTCTCGCTTTTGCCCAAACTTTCGCCCAGCCTCTCGCGCAAGTCTGTGCCCAGCCCTTAGCCTCGGCCTTGTTCGGCTTCTTGTCTAAACTTCTTGTAGCTTCTCGTCCAAACATTGTCCAGCCCTTAGCCCCGACTTTTTCAGCTTCTCGTCTCGGCCCTGGCCGAGCATCTTGCCGAGGCTTTCGCCGAGCATCTTGTCGAGGCCCCCACTGAGCATCTTGCCGAGGCTCTGGCCGAGCATCTTGTCGAGGCCCCCACTGAGCATCTTGCCGAGGCTCTGGCCGAGCATCTTGCCTCGGCCTTCACGGAGCATCTTGTCGAGGCCCCCACCGAGCATCTTGCCGAGGCCTTCACCGAGCATCTTGCCGAGGTCCTCACCGAGCATTCTTGCCTCGGCCCTCACCGAGCTACTTGCCCCGGCCTTCGCCCAAGCCCTTCCCTAGCCTTACGCCCACCCTCACGCCTTAGCCCCAACCTTCCTATCGACTGTTAGAAGTACATTTCAAGAAATCCGTCAACCGACAGCAGATGGAAATGTTCTGGAGTATGAGAACGGTGTACTTTTTAGGCAGCAAGGCGAATTGTAATGAAATTGTCGGGTCTACCCACAAGCGCGATTCTGTTCAGGCAGATCGCGCTTTTTTGTACAGTTAAAAATGGAGAAGGTTCCCTGTCCAGCACAGGCGCAGAGCCGATACTCTGCCAATAGCTTGGCAACTACGTTTTCTAATCAAGAAAATGTACATTTTTGTTCGGCAAAATTAGCTGGAAAAAATGATTGGAAATAACTTGAACTTTCGAGTTTTGTATGAGATACTTGTACTACAAAACAGAACAAACGTTCCTATCAATCCTGCTGGGGAAGCGAAGCAGTCCTGATTTAAACACGGAACCAGAGAAGGAGTGAGTATATGCAAAAGCAACCAGCCCGGTTTACAGGCCGCCGCGAAAACGAATCGTCTGGCAGCGTTCTGCCAAAGGCGCAGCGAGGGAGACGCCAGGCGGTACTCACTGTCCTCGGCTTTTTGCTCCCCGCCAAGGAGAGTCTCGCCTTTTATGGCAGAAGAGCTGGGGCGGCAAGCATTCGAGTCAAGAAAGCAGTGATGCCGAAAGAAACTCAGCATGGAGCGAGCGGCCGATGATGTCGATGGACTATGTACAGGTGCTCGCTGCTGTTGTCTGTTTTCTCGTCTTGGTCGTCGCCTTCAAGCACGTCGACCTGCAAATTCGCATCAACAACATTTTGGATCTGCAACTGAAGGCGAACAAGGAAAAAGAAAAAGAGGCAGAGTCGATCGAGAAAAAAAGCGATCCGCCTGCCACTGACGAAAAGCCGTGCGAATAAGAGAAAAAATGGGGGAAGGGGATTTTCTCGCAAATGATAAACGCAGCATTGATTGGAGCCGCTGCCCTGTTGATTGGCGTTATCATCGGGCAGATCATTTTATCGGAAAAACTGCGCAAGTGGTGAGTGGACAAGGCGATACAACACTGACTTGAATCAACGGTTACTTTCTAAATCTTTTTGAGGTGTTTCGGGGATGGAAAAGAACGAGAGCACGCTAAATCAATGTTTGCAACTGGTCAGAAGGATTGCGTGGCGACTACAGTACAAAGAAAAAAAGAAGTGGAAAAATGAAGGATTGCTGCATGAGGAAGTAGTGGGGATAGATCCCTTTTCCTCGATCATTTCCGATTTGCATGTGGAACAGCTTCTTCAGCAATTGCCTGCGCAACCGGGATACATTATTCGAAAGGTTGTAATCGAAGGCAGGACAGAACAAGAGGTAGCCAGTCAGTTGAACATATCGCGACAAGGAGTGTCAAAATGCAAGAGAAAGTACCTACGCATCATTGCAGCCAACATGAATCTTTCGATGTGATTTTTGAACGGGCGAGGTCTGGTGATAATGGGGCCATGCTGCAGGTTCTGGACTTGCTTCAACCAGAGATGGAGCGAATGGCGTGCTTTATCAAAATGCCGCGTGAAGAATCGATTCAGGAAATCAAGAGTCAACTGATCGAACTGATTCGAAAAAACTAGGCCGGTTGCCAGTGGCTTCGAGTTTTACCCGGGGTAGGTGAGAAAGCCACAAGTAAGGTGGGCCGGACAAAGCAGCGGCTTTCCATCATGATATTGTCGGCAAACTGCCTGCGATTTTGTTCGATTGCTCTAGCGGAACATGTAAAGGGAAGCTGCTTGTCTTGGCGTTTGCGCAACCGTACCGGGAACAACTTCTCGCCTATGTTAAAGCAATCGACAAAAGCGACCTGGAGAGCATCCGCATCGACAGTTCCGATGGCGGATACGTCAGAACATGCTGAGGGTGATCGTCTCACCGTATGTACAAAGGAACAAGGGGGAGAGAAAATGACGGCAACGACGATGATTAGTAAAGATATGTTGATGGAAGAGGTTTGCGAGGGGTGCCCGGCGACGTGCTGGGGCAAGCGGACGCACTGTCAGGTTCACGACCAGCACATTGGCAAAGTCGAATCTTGCCCGGAGTGGGAAAGATATTTGCTCCAGCAGCAAAACAAACCTCAGCCGCCAGTCAAGCAAGAAGCGAGCAAAAAACGGGAAAGTCTCTCCGACTGGAATGAGCTGGCGCCAGCCCTCTCTATTTTGCAAAAGACAGAGGAGGAAATTCGCGATTACAGCTACATGCAAATCGAGATCGTGCGCATCCAGCGCTATTTGCGTGAAGCGGGCGAAGGCATGGTCAGCCAGTACGGACTGGACTCCGCCATGCCAAAAGGCCAAGGCTTCCACAGCGACAAAACACACGCAGAGGCCGTTCGCCGGGAACGGAAGCAAAAGCGGCTCAAAAGCTTGCAGGACAAAATAGACCGCATCAACCGGGCGGTAGAGACGATTCGCAGCGAGCAGGAGCGATTGATTGTCGAAGCGCTGCTGGATGGAGAGAAAAACAACGGGATTGCCAAAGCGCTCGGGGTGTCGCGTCAACGCTATTACGAGATCAAGCGGAGCGCCGTCATGAAAATGGCATGGGCGATGTACGAGGATGAGATGCAGCAGACGGGGTGAGTTCATAACGAAAAGATCATGTGCACAAGGAAAAGACTCCACTCTGGTGAGAAACAGTGCCAGGGGCGAGTCTTTTTTTGTTGTTGTTAAATCATGCTGTTGATAGTTGAAAACAAGAATGTTTGCTTTGTAATGAGGGGAGCATTCATCTCCTTTGGGAACAGGATAAGCTTGCCACATTGCGGTTTCAAGTCAGACGGGAGACAACGTGTTCGTTAGTGGCTTGTACCACATCCAGAATGTAAAGAGCTACCTGGTTGAAAAAAAGTGGATGGACTGTTTTAAAGGTGTCCCCACAAAGTATTGGCAACAATATCTGGCTTGGTTCCGATTTTTGGAGAGCAAGGATTATGAGAACACAACGGAGAAGTAGATAAATATTCCGACAAATACCAAACTCAGAAAAACATCTATTTTCATCTAGCGTATCCCTTCGAGTACTATTTTAAGGAGTTGTGTCTATGATTACTTGGGACCAAGTAATGGTGTCAACGAGTCGGGGGACTTTTGAAGTCTTTGTTGCTGGTGAAGGTATGCCTGTATGTGTAACCCATTACTACTCGGCGTTTACGAAACGCGGAAATTATTTTGCAGACCCGTTTGCAGAAATAGGCAAGGTCATATTGGTTAACTTGAAAGAATGCGGAAATTCTGAACGTATTGTTGAAGAATCAGAACTGAGCATGACTGATTCAGTTGAGGACCTTGAAGCCATAAGAGTGGCTCTTGGTTACAATAAATGGTCATTTGCAGGACATTCAACAGGCGGAATGCTGGGGCTTGTGTATGGAATAAATCATTCAGATGCACTTGAGAATTTAATCGTAGCAGGTGCTGCTGCTTCAAACGAATACATGCGGTCGGCGGATTCGATTTATTGCATGGAAAACCGTAAAAATCATCGTCTGCGTGAAATTTTCTCCATTCTAAATTCCGCCGATGCAAGTAATGAACGAAAAGCACAGGCAGCACGCGAATGGACTGAAATGTCGTTACACCACCCTGAAAAATGGGATGAATACTTCCGTAAACCCAGTAGCGGAAGAACCGTTCAGAAGCGTTTGGATTATTATAATCAGCAATTGTCCTTGTTCGACATTCGAAACCATTTGCATTTAGTGAAAACGCCAACTCTCGTAATGTGCGGTAGATACGATGCTCAGTGCCCTCTTGCATTTTCGATAGAGATACACCGTTTAATTGCAGGTTCAAAGCTTTGTATATTTGAAGAGAGCAATCATTGCCCTCATATTGAAGAACCAGAGAAATTTCGAGAAGCAATAGTTCATTTTTTAAAGTGAGCGGGTGCGAAAGGTTCATTCACCGTTTGATTGCTTCGCCAAAAAGGGTGGCGAGGTTTTATTTTTTATTGGAGTGGATCGGGCGGAGGTGGGGAGGGCTCAGGGAGAGGGAGCAGGCAGAGCTGCTGGAACTAGCGGAGTTGGCGGAACTAGCGGAGCAGGCGTAGCTTGGGGAAACTAGCGAAGCTGCTGGAACTGGCGAAGCTGCTGGAACTGGCGAAGCTGCTGGAACTGGCGAAGCTGCCGGAACTGGCGAAGCTGCCGGAACTAGCGGAGCTACAGGAACCAGCAGAGCTACCAGAACCAACGCAACTAGCACCCCCCGCCCCACCCATGGCTGACACAAGCTGACACTCCCTGACACTTACGTAAAAAATCCACTTCTCCACGCGCTTCGCGTTATAATCGACTCAAGCGAATCAAGCAAGAACCAAACGAGCCATCTGGTGACGAACCGGGTGGCTTTTTCCGTTCGCTAATCAGACAGAAGGGAGTTGACACGTGGCGAAGGACGAGAACAAAAGGGAGGTGGGAAGATGGAGGATCGCGAGCTCGCCGTATTGACCGAGCTGATCGAAGAAGCTTATCCGCAACTGGCAACGGTCGTGAATGTCGATGACTGGATGGCCCGGCGCTTTTCGCCGCCAGCGGCGTTTCTGATGACGCAAGGAATCGGCGAAACAGGCCGGAGCCACACTTCCTATCAGGTGGAGGCGGAGGCGCTCATCGTGCTCCATTATCCCAAAGCAGAGGGCGTGTATCAGAGGCTGTCGGCCGAGCCGCTGCGCCAGCTTTTGCGCCAGTCGCAGTACAGCTACCGGGGCAAGGCGTCCGGGATGTCCATCGAAATCGACAGCTCCACGTTGCGCATCTGGCGGGATAGACGGGACCGCACCGAAATTGCTTTTCGGTTCACGTACATCGTGACGGTACCGAGAGCGGCCGAAGGAAAAATCAACGAATTTGAGATCGAGGAGGGACATTCCTAGTGGCAAAAAAAGAACAACAGCCTGATGTTGTGAAAACCAAGCAGGAGTGGATTATGAGCGCCGCTTATCTGGAAGCCGAAAGGTTCGAGGTAGCAGGCGCTCTTTTTATGGCAGCAGATCACGAACGGTTGCCTGAGGGCCAAGTGAAAAATCGATTGACCAAATACAAAGGCGGGGTGTAACCATGACCATTCAACGTGAACGGCCGGGGGTAACGGTCGAACTGATCGCAAAAGCAAAAGAACGGGTCGTACCAAAGAGCGGCGTCGTGTTGGTTCCGTACCAGGCAGAGTGGGGGGCGCCGGACGAGCTGGTGAAGCTGGGAAGCTACGAGGAGCGCATGGCGCAAACATTCGGCAAGGCCGATACGGTTGAGTTGGCGGCGGAGGGGGGCGCGACGATTTTGGCCTACCGGATGACGAACGGCCATGCAAGCAAAGCCGCTTACGAACAGGCGGATGCGATCCGGGTAGAGGCACTTTATCCGGGCTTATTCGGCAACGATCTCAAGGTCGTCATCAGCGCGTCCACCTCTGAGCCAGGCAAAAAAGAGCTGCAAGTAAAAGGGCCACTGCAAACCGAGAAGTTTTCGTTTGCCAATGTGGACGAGCTGGTAGGCAAAACCGGCCAATCGGTTTACGTGCGTGTGAAAAAGCTGGGAGACGCGGCGATTGCAACAGCTTCCGAGACGAACCTGGCAGGCGGGACTAGCGGGACAGACGCTCTTACTGCGGCTGATGCGACCAAGCTGTTCATGGCTGTATCCGGTGCTGATTTTGACGCGATGTATTTGCCGTTCGATGATCCGGCTGTGCAGGCGGCAGCCAAGCAGTTTATGAGCGATCGCCGTACGCTCGGCAAAAAGCTGAGCACGCTGGTCATCGGCGGAAAAGCGGCGGAAGACGAGAGCATGGAGAAGCACGTGGAGCGCTCTGTCGCGCAAAACGCCCGCTTTGTCGTCAATTGCGCCATCGCAGGCCAGCACAACAACGGCAACGTGTACGGAAGCCTGGAGTGGGCTGCGTGGGTAGCGGGCATGATCGCGGCGACGCCTGCCCATGAGTCTTTGACGGCGGTCGTCGTGCCGCTGAAAAAGGCGCAGAAGGATTGGGGCCACAGCGATATTTTGCAAGCGCTCGGCTCTGGCACGCTGGTGGCAACTCGGGATGGCGATGTGTATATCATCGAGAGCGCCGTCAACACGCTGGCTGTGCTGGGCAACCATGAACGCGAAGACTACGGCAAAATCCGCGTCAGCATGACGCTCGATCAGATCGTCAACGACATCAATGCCGTGGGCAAAAAGTACAAAGGCAAGCTCGGCAACAACGACCTCGGCGGCGCGGTGTTCGTCTCTGCGGTCAACGCCTATATGACCGTTCGCGAGCAGCAGGGCGCGATTGAAGCAGGCTGGACGTTTACCGACAAAAAGAACGGCAACGGAGATCGCCGGGGCTTCCAACTGTCGGCCAAGCCGCTGGATGCCATCGAATACTTTGACATTGACTGGGAGGTGCTGTAAGTGGCGATTGCACGCGATATCAAACTGAAAAATTGCCAGGTGTACGATGAAAATGGAGATCCGATCTACGGGACCTTGGAAGGCAAAATGGTCCTCAAGGTCGAGTACGGCGACACGAACCGTCTGCAAAAAGGGAAAATCCAGACGGTCAATGACTGGCATGTCGAGGTGACGCTGAAAATTACCGCCACCAACGCTGCATTGAAATACTACGTCGTCGAGCAACTGACGCAGGGCAAGACGCCTGTTCTGCCGTTTTTGATCGGCGAGACGCTGGACAAGGAAGCAGGCAATTCCGAGCGCGTTCGCATTTCCAACATTGTGCTCAATCCGGAAGAGATCACGCTGTGGGAAGCGAAGGCAGACGGCAACGATCACGCTACCTACGATCTGAAAGGGATGTCCATCGACAAGCCGGACTACCTCGATGAATTGCCAACCTACATCGAATAGGAGGAAGAAAGATGAGCAAGCTGCAAAAATATTTGGCAAAAGCGAATGAACAGGCCCCACGCAAAGAGGTGACCGTCGTCATTGACGGCGACGAATGGAAAGTGCGCCAACTGAATCTGACAGAGCTGCGCGAATGCGAGCGGATGGCGGACAAAGGGGAGCAAACAGACTGGTTCCTGTACAACGATGCCCGGATTGTGAAGTCGACCGAGCACGATTTTCCGTGGAACCAGGAAGAACTGAAAAAGGCGTACAAGGTAGGAACGAAGTACGAGCTGGTGGAAAAGATTTTCCGCGACAACCCGGAAGGCTACAGCAAGCTGCTGCAAGCGGTGCGCGAAGTAAACGCGGGCCAATCGGAGGAAGCGGCCATTGAAGAAGCAAAAAACTGATCCGATCTGACGGAGAGGCCTGGCATATGTGCCGCGCTTTTTTAAAGGGCAGGGGCCGTCCGTCGGATCTCGTGGAATACGAAGTGGATGCGTACAAGCAAAAGCTGTTCGTGATAGCTTGTCAGATGATCGAGCTGGAGGATGAGGACAAGGCTGGGTGATTGCACTCGGCCTTTTTTCCTGTTGGCTCTCTCTTCGAATAAATCAGATCGGACAGGAGGTGAAAGGATTGGCAACAGATGTTGCGAGACTAAAAGAAATGCGCAAGGAAATGAACAGACTGGTGAAGGAAGCGGGCGGGCTGGCAAAGGAAGTAGACCGGACCAGCCGGGGGATGCAGCGCATGACCAGGCAATTTTCTGCGGGAATGGGGCAGATGAAAGCGGACATGCAAAACATCCAGAACAGCCTGAAAGAACTGAACCAGGTGAACGTAAAGCCGAAAGTGGAGTTCGGGGAGGTCACCAGCAAGCTCAACGACTTGAAAACGGAGTTGGCGGCTGCCGGAGGGCTTTTGGCCGGACTTGCGATGGGCACGACGCTCGATGGAGCCAAGACCGAAGCGCAGGCGGCGGCACGGGAGCGGGCGCTTTATGCGGCCAGAGGGAAAACAGAGGAGGAAATGAAGCGCTTTGACGAGCTGACCAAAAAGCTGACAACGCTCAATCCTCACATGAAAGCTTCCCAGGCCATGGCCCTCATCGCCAAAAGCGAGAACGACCATCCAAACTTCGCGCTGGAAGCGGCCAAGCTTGGCGTCACGACGCGGTTTGCTCCGGAAGACAGCGTGAAAATGATGGCGGCCATTGGCGGCACGACTGACACGGACAGCGCCGTGCGGCTGGCGAATGCGCTCCAGTACATGAACAACACGGGAGAAGGCAACCTCAGCGTCAAGCTGGTCGAATCCATCTCGCAATTTAACGCGCAAAATGGAAAATTGCTGAATACGCCGGAAAAACTGGCGGCCGTGGTGGGGGAAATCGGCAAGCTGTCCAATGAGGAGAAGTCGTTTGGCACCTTGCTGAAAAAGACACAGGAGTTTAGCGGAAGCGGAGAGCTTGCTCGCCTCCTGCAGTCCCAGTACGAAGCGCAAGGCCAAAGCGCCGCAGAGGCAAAGAAACGGGCGGAGGACGAGGCGAAGAAGATCAGCCAGGGACTGTCCTCAGCCGACAAAGACGAGCAGCGAATTGCGCTCGGGAAAACGTTAATGTCGATTGCGGCCATGACGGACAAGGCTGCCCAGCAAAAGGCGATGACGAGCCTGGGAGGAAATGCGGGATCGGCTGTGGAGAAAACGGTTAAGATCGCCGGGGGCGAAATCAGCCCGCAAGTCGGCAACGAAGCCGACAAGTCTTACGCCGCAGCGACCAAAGCAGATCCGTTTTTTGCGTCCATGCAGGCGCAGACTGCGGCGAAGAACGAGGTCATGGAGGCCATCGGCAAAATTTCCAGCGACCTGTCAGGTGTTTCTACGCTGATTTCCCGCACAGCGGAAGCATTGACCGGGTGGTTCAACGGTTGGTCAGACTCGGTCAGACAGTCTACCGTGTATATCATAGGGACCTTGGCTGTAGGTACAGCAATGGCGATTCAACTGGCAAGCATGTGGGGAAAAGCGAAAGCCTTCGCTACCGCGACGCGGGACTGGTGGGGCAGCAGAGGAAAAAAAGGAGCAGATGCCAAGACAGCAGGCGGAAAATCGTCCCCCCTGGATGGGGGCGGCATGCTCGCAGGTGGAAAAGGCGAGTGTTGCTGCTGCTGCGATGGCTCTGGTGCAGGCATTAACATGGGCAATGATTCAGGGCGGGAGAAGAA
Source organism: Brevibacillus sp. YAE8 (assembly GCF_057543335.1). Classification (NCBI taxonomy): domain Bacteria; kingdom Bacillati; phylum Bacillota; class Bacilli; order Caryophanales; family Paenibacillaceae; genus Brevibacillus; species Brevibacillus sp. YAE8. Next base: position 11,250 of record NZ_BAAIYG010000035.1, on the reverse strand, counting down.
GCGGTCTAAAAATGCAACTCCGTCTGCCGGGAACAAGCCAGTTTCGGATGGTGCTGGACAAAATGCAGCTCCGTCTGCCGGAAACAAGCCAGCTCCGTCCGCCGGAAACAAGCCTGCCTCGAATGCTGCTGGCAAAAACGCAGCCCCACCTGATGCCCCTGCCCCAAACAAGCTTGAGCTGGATAGTGGCGGTCTAGGTGGAGTGGAAAAAGCGGTTGGAAAAGGATCCTGGAAAAATATGGCGAAAGTAGGTCTAAGAAAGTTGCCTTTCGTTGGAGGGTTGCTCAGTCTGGCGACGATAGCCGGATCAGAAAACAAGGTGGAGACGGCAGCTCAAGTAGGTACTGAAGCGCTTGGCGGTTGGGGTGGCGCTGCCGCTGGAGCCGCGATGGGAGCAACTGTCGGTTCGATTGTTCCGGGCATTGGTACGGCGATAGGTGGAGCGATAGGGGGCATCATCGGCGGCTTCGGTGGTTCTATGCTGGGTAGCATGGCCTTCGACAAGGCTACGGAGTGGTGGCAGAACAGATCGTCCGCGAAAAATAGTCAAACAGGACAGGGAAGCGAACGCCCGCCAGTGGAACAAGGCGCCGAAAGCCGTCCGGCATCAGCCCCATCGGCTGCATTGCCGGGACAGCCTGCCCCTGGCTATTCTCCAGCGGCAAGCGCTGCTTCCCGACCACAGAGCGTCTCCTTGACGCTCCCGCACGTGACGATTTCGTTGCAGGCGGCAGGCGTACTGCAGGATATCCCGACGATGCTGAAAATGCTCAACGATCCATCCGTCGGCCAGCGAATCCGGGCCATTATCGAGAAAGCGCTGCTGGATGCATTGGAGACGAGAGGAGGAGTGGCCACATGATCCGGCTGCAAGGCAAATATCCATTGACATTCCCGGTCACGCCCGCTGACATTCAGTTTCGCGGATACGGCAACGATGTAGAAGGGACTACGTCCATCACGCTGCTGGCCGGAAATCGCATTTCGGCCAGACGGCCAAAGGCGATCAGCTTCGACTTCCTTTTGCCCGGCGACATCTCGGCCCCGTACGTCGAGGTGAAAGGCTACCAGGGGCCAAGGCCGTGGCTTGCCGGGTTGGAGCGCCTGACGGGATCGGAGGTGCTGTTGACCATCGACGAGCTGGACCTTGCGTGGAACGTGCTCATCGGGCCGTGCGACGGCAAGTTTCAGGGGAAAAACGTCGACTTTCACGGCTCGATCGAACTGCCGCTGTTTGTCAAAGACGAGTTCATCACCTGGAGCAATCAGACGCAGTTGCTTTCGCCCGGCGCGGTCATCTCGCGGCAGCAGCCAGCTCGTCCCAACACGAGCGGCAAGGTAGCGAAAAAAACGCAGAAGCAAAAAGCGTTGGCGCAATCCACCGACAGCAAAAAATCGGAGGACATGCGCATGCGCATCCAAAAAAAGCTGGAAGACGAACGCGGTTTTTAACGGAGATGATGAGATGAAAGTCATTTACGGCAAGGAGCAGACTCGCTATGACCTGTCCCCGGCCGTCACGGAGCTGTCCTGGTCTTCGTCCCGCGGCCAGATCGCCCAACAGGCAGAGGTGAAAATCAAGGAGGCCCCGCCGCTGCAAACGGCGGGCTTTTTCATGCTCTTTTCGGGCGCGCAGCTAAAGGAAGCGCAGCAATTTTTCCACGGCCCGCTTGTCCGCCTGGAGCGCGACGACCGGACGGGAGACTTGGCGGCAACCGCATACGAGCTGGGCTGGTATCTGCAAAAAAACGAAACCTCCCGGATCAAGCTGAACGGCGATGCCGGAACCGAGCTGGCGCGCATCATCAAGGCGGCCGGGGTCAACTTCAGTTGCCCGCCCTTTGGCTTTACGACCAAAGAGCGCATCGCGCCGCAATCGTACACGGCGTTGTTCACTTCGCTGACCGAGCAAGCCTATGAGAAAACAGGTATTCGCTATTTCGTGCAATACCAGCGCGACAAGCTGACCGTTTTGCCGGAGGGAAAGAACAGCATCGTGCCCTTGTTCAAGGCGAGCATGCTCGCAAACAGCTCGACGGGGGAAAGCATCGAGGACGTCTACACGGTGGTCACAGCGGAACGCTATCGGGGCGACCAGGTGGCGAGCAGCGCGACGAAGGCAAACGAGAGCCTCGTCAAACAGATCGGCCGCATGCAAAAGGTCATCGACGCAGGCGAGGACAAAAATGTAGCAGCTCTGGCCGCGAAGCAGCTTGCCGAGCTGTCCAAAATCCCCCGGACGCGCTCGATTACGGTCCGGCATGAGGACGAGCACGCGGCGCGGCTTCGCGCGGGCTGGCTCATCAAGATCATGGAAAAGAACAACCAAACAATTACCGATTGGATCGTCACCAGTTGCCAGGCGCACTGGAAAGGCGGCCAATACACGATGGACCTTCAGTTGGAAAGGAGGACGTAACGATGCAGTCAGTCATTGCAAAGCTGAAAGGATACACCCGCGACGGCCTGAATAACACGCAGGGCGAGCTGGGACGGCTTTTGTCGCTGTCCCCGCTGTCTGTCAAACTCGACGAAGACCCGACCCCATTGGAGTCAGACGAGATTGTCGTCCTGCGCTCCGCCCAATTGCGCCAGGAGGATGTAGGCAAAAAGGTCGCCGTGCTTTTCTGCACAAACGATCAGTACCTTCTGCTCGGGGTGGTGGAGTGATGTTTCCACAGTTGCCAGGCACGGAAGAGAACATGCTCCCGAACGAGGCGGATGTGCCGATTCCTTGGACGTACCGATTCGATTGGGAGACCAAGCAGTTGAAGCAAGGCCCGGATGGCAGGTATGTGCGCACGAGGACGTACGAGGAGTACTTGCAGGAAACGGTGCAAAAAATTCTCCACACCCGCCGCTTCCGCTATGCGATTTACTCGGAGCGGTACGGCGTCGATTTTTTGGCCGACAAAGGCAGAATGCGCTCAGGCATGTCGCTGTCTGTCATCAAAGCGCAAGCCGAGGAAGCGCTGGAAGCCCACAGCGAAATTGAGCGGGCACAGGTGCAGGACATTCGCTTCGAGGGAGACAGAGTCGTTTTGCATCTGGAGATTGAAGGAGTTCGGGGCACAACCCGAATGGAGGTGGACGCATGGAAACGGTAAAAAAGCCGGAGATGCCAATTCTCCGCGAGACGCCGGATCAAATCTACCAGCGGATGGCGAACCGGATGGCGGTGCTCGCCCAGAAGCGGGGGGAGACGCCGCCGGCTACGGGCGAGGGGGAAATCCATTACGATCTGGCTTACCCGATCGCAGAAGAGCTAAGCGAGCAGCAGCAGCTTCTGGAATACGGCTTTTTGCAAGGCTTTCTTCCCTGGGCAGACGGCGAGTTTTTGGATGCGGCAGGTGTATTCTTCGGCCTGACTCGCAACGAGGAAGAAACAGACGACGCCTATCGCCAGCGACTCATCGACCGGGCGCGCAGCGAAGAAGGAGACGGACGTCGCCAGGACTACGAGCGCTGGACGCGCAACATGGACGGCGTAGGCGGAGCCGTCGCGATCGAAAAGGCGCGGCACGATCTTTCCATCGACGTTTACATCACGGACCTGGACGGACAGCCCGCTACGCCACAACTGGCTACGCAGGTTCGAAGCAAGCTGGAAGACAAGCGGCGTGCTCTGCACGATCTGCAGGTGCTTCCGGCCAATGTCTATCCGGTAGCAATCGCCGTGAAGGTGAGTTTGCGGCCAGACGTCGAGCTGGCAAAAGTCGAGGAGCAAATCGCCTCGCAAGTAAAGACATACCTGAAAGGGCGTTCCCAGATCGTGTACCAGCAGATCGGATCGCTATTTTTCGTGGACGGCGTAGAGGACTTCACCGACTACACGCTGAACGGCGAGGAAGCCAACCTGACCGTGCCTGCTGATTCTGTCGCCACTCTGCAACTGGTGGTGACGACATGATCCCTGAACGGTACGGACAGATGGTGCCGCCTTACTGGTATGAGAATGAGGTTGCGGAGTATCATTTCGAAGGTACGGCGTCAGCGGTAGATGCTTTTCACGCACAGAGGGAGGACCTGCAGCAGCAGCTCACTCCGTGGTCGGCCACATGGGGATTGGATATTTGGGACTGGATTTACTTCGGGAAAAAGCAGCTCTTGAGCGTGGAGGAGCGGCGCAAGAACATCCAGCAGAAGCATTGGGCGTACCTTGGGTTCACCCCAAGCGTGCTGCGGGCGATTGGTTACAGTTCGTCGGCCAGCAAGCAAGTGCGGATGGTCGAGGATTTTGACAAGAAGGTGATCCGGTACGTTTACCCGATTGAGGAGCGATTTGATACAAAGAACGCGATTCAGGCTGTCGAGAAAATCCGGCCCGTTCATTGCAACGGGGTGGCTTTTGAGCCTGTGGCGCTTGAGCGCATTGAACTGCGGGACGTACTGGTCGTTGGAATAAAGGAGTACCACAAAGTGAGTGAGTTTCGCGTGGGGATGACCCCGATTAAACGATACGAGGAGGTCGTGAAGTGATTACGCAGAGCTATTTGCAGACCATACGAGACGACCTGCTGGCGCGGGTGACGGGCGGGGATGTTTTGCTGAATGATACGGTTTCTGTGCCTGTTCAGGCGGTAACGATCTCGTCCCATCCGATTGCTGGCGTGCAAAATGGCATTGCGCTGCAAGTGTCTGCCCAGCATGTTTCTAGCGTCCCGGTGATAACGAGCGCAAAGTTGCGGACCAGCACGGGAGCGGTTGTCGCAGAAAAGACGGCGAACATCGAAATGAACGGTGCGCAGTTTGTGAACCTGACGTTTGTTGTGGAAGTGAAAGGGGGGCTGTAGGGTGACGTACCATGCGAAGACAAACTGGAAGCAAGACGATCCTGTAACGGAAGTGGACATCAATCGTTGGGAACAAGGTATTGCGGATGCTCACGCGACGATTGCCGTGCTGACGGCAGATGTATCGAATCTGAAAACGCGCATGAACGTGATGGAGAGCACGTTGCCGGAGAATTTTTTGTACAACCATTTCAAGGACGATCTGAGCACGATCGACGGCATTAAGGTGATTCGTGGCTACTATAATGAGGCGCAGAGTAGGCTGGAGGTATGAGAGCAGATAGACTCGCGCAGGTACTTGTGCGCCTGAGCGCCAACGTGAAGACGAATGCTGATAGAACAGTCGCTCACCCGAGCGGCTTTTTGTTTTGTCATAGGAAAGGGGGAGGAATATGGCATACACATATTCGGGTGTTGTTGAACTAGGAAGTCTACTAAACAACGGAACAGAGGTTAACAGACCTGTCAGACCATACTCATCAACCACCGGATCAAACGACTTTCCTGGATATCCAAACGGAGATATTCCGATTGCTCAAAACGGTATGACTGGATGGGCGCTCGGAAATACATCTACAAATGCGGCTAAAAAGTTGAAATGGCATGCTTTAAAAGAAGGCAATAAAACACTTTTGATATGCGACAGAGTTATCCTTGTTAACGTCAGTTGGAATGATTTAAATGCGTTGGGTTATGTTACTGGAACTCTTGTAGTTATAGACGGCAGAAATTATACTCTTAGATTGTTGACTGGTGGCAACTATTACCGCGACTCAAACAATATACACGCTGGCGGTGTCCAGCCTAACGAGTGGGATCGCTTCATCGGCAATGAAGACCTAATAACAGGATTGCTTACACCTAACTCTATCGACACTAACGCCACTTTAAACGAAGTCGATCTGTTAAGTGCTCATAACCAGATGTGGAACTGGGCTGGTATACAAACAATTGTGCAGGAAAGAGGGTACGGCGGTAATCTAATAAGCTTACGTGGTAGTGCGTCAGCCAAGTGTTTTTCACAAGGAAGCTGGACAGTAAGTACAAGGACTAGCAGTGCAGGTTGGCGCCCCGTCCTTGAAGTTCTGAACTCTGCCCCATCTGATCCTTCCGGCATCACAACGGACAAGTCGACCTACACGTGCGGCGACCCGATCACCATCAGCTTTACGCCATCGACGGACGCAGACGGCGACGCCATCACGTATGAGGCGGACATTTACGACGCGACCAACGCGCAATGGCTCACGTTAGCCACCGGAAAATCCGGCAGCCCGATCACCGCAACAGTTCCGCCAATGCCGGATACATCCGTAGCCAAGGTACGCGTCCGTGCGCGTGACAGCAAAGGCGACGCGAGCAGTAACGTGGAATCGGCGGCGTTTGCCGTGCAGCAGGCGGATGGCATCATACTCGCGCCTGTTAACGTGGTATCGTCGGCGTTTCTCGTGTCGCGGATGGCTCCGCCTGTGCGTTTGTCGAATGGGTGGTTGGTTGGTGTGGCAAAATTCTCAAAAGCCATATACTTTTTCAAGTCGATAGACAACGGGAAGAACTGGACTCAACTCTGTTATATGGATGAGAATCCTTACAACATTACCGGATTCTCGATTGCATCCAAGGGAACTAGGGTTTATTTTTCAACAGCCGAATATAACACTACTCCTGTTGGTTATGTCCTTGCGGGAAGTTTTGAGGCAACAACACAGGCTAACACAAATTTGAGCAGGATTATAGCCGACTCTAATCAAAGAGAAACTGGAGACGTCAGTATTAGGATCACTCCCGACGGCACCAAACTATGGTGGGCAGCCAGCACGAAAAACAGCAGCTATCCCAACTCGTTCAACATCCGCGCGGGCTGGATACCGATCAACCCGGACGGGACGTTAGGGACTCCAAGTGTAGTTAGTCAAGTGACGAGCATCAATATAACAGGCCGTGACAATAAAAATCCTTCAATAACATTTAGATCAGACGGGAACCCAGTCATTGTCTACGACTACGCTCAAACAGATGCGTCAGTGGCATATGTCATCCGCTCTAACTATTTTGGTGGCACGGTCTGGTCTACTCATTCCAATACCTACAACGGTAGCACTTATACCCAATTCTCACCTATGACAATCCGCACACCAAACGGTAAGTTACACGTTGTATGGCACGGCACAGACTCCAGCGACACATTTAACCCGTACATCCGATATAGCAACTCGTCAGACGGCACAACTTGGCTCGCCACGCCGCGAAAGTTGGTCAAAGGCACCAACGCCAGCATCACGTCCGACAAAAACGGCAAGCTGACGATCACGTACGAAGACGGAGGCTATATCAAGCGCATCGAATCAACAAACGAGTTTGCCAGTTATCAAGGTCCGTTCGTTGTCGGTGCAGGTACGTTCCCAGCGTCTATGTACGACCCTACGTTTGCGACAGACTTCACGGTCCCGCCAACGTTCTTCCAGGCCGCAAATGCGGTCAAATACTACGGCGCGCTGATCGTAAACAAAAAGCCCGTGGTCACGCTCAACACCCCGGACAACCAGGTACTCACGGAGCAGGCAACACTGGCCGTCTCCGGTACTGCACTGGACGAGGACAACGGCAACGTCGTCACGGTAAAGTACAAGATCAACACCAGCTCCGCGCGGGCTATCGCATCCGGCGTATCGGATGGCAGCACGCCTATTTCGTTTGCGCGCACGCTCACGTACAGTAACAAGCGTCTGTGGGACGGCGCGGTAGATGTCGCTGGGGCCGACCTGGCGGAGAACACCGATCATACGCTTACGGTATGGGCCGAGGACGACAAGGGCGGCAAAAGCGCGGAGGTCACGCGCAAATTCCGCGTCGTCTGGAACCGTCCGCCTACGATCAGCGGTGAGAACGGCGACCTTGGAACGATCATAGAGCGACCGACCATCACCTATTCAGCCGTCGATCCAGAAGGCAACACCTTCACCTTCACGGAGTACCTGAACGGCCAACAGGTCAGGTCTTTCGCGGGCGAAGCAGGCCAGGAATACACCTTCCAGTTAACGCACGATGCCTGGATCAGGCTCGACCTGGACGTGCCTCATCAGGCGAAAATCGTCGCCACGGACAGCGCAGGCCTCTCGTCTGAGCGCGTGTACACCTTCACCCGCACCGAAACGCACATAGAGTTCATGCTGGACTACGACAATCCAGAAGTACAAGCCTTTTTCACTGTCGACGGCATGCCCAATCGAATCCTCGTCACGCTGGAGCGATACTTGCCGCCTGGTGCAGCGATTGAGAGCGTACTGGTCACAAACAATTACCTCGACGCCGAACCAACGTGGGAGGACGCTACCGGGGCCGTCATCGGCGGGCGTGGTTACCTGTTCACGAACACGACCAAAACGGCCGATGACTGGGCTGTTTGCGTGTGGGTGACCATCGCGAAAGGCTCTGCCGATCAGCGGGTACATGTCTACGGATACGGGGGTGCATTCGATTGATGAAGTTCAGCAATCAAGAGTCCATCACAGAAATCCGGAAAAAGCAGCAGGAAACGCCGGAGCAGAAGAGCGTCAGGCTGGAGGCGGAACTGGCAGCCGAAAAAGAAGACAAGCTTACGATCATGGACGCAACTGCTCAACTGTATGAGGAGTTGCTTCTTTTGAAAGAGCAGATGATGTGAGGAACGGCGTAGCGGCAGCAATTTACTACACGTTGGTCAAGGCAGGCAGGGCGGGAGTCGGTTAAAGTTCCCGCGCATCTTCGAGAGGAATTGCAGGCGATGCTCGATGCTAAAAGCCGCGCTGGTTAACCTCGGCATCTAGCTCGTTTCTTTGAGGGGAGGTGAGGAAACCATGGTAGCAATCTACGTAACCCTGATCGTCGCCGGCCGCCGCACATACGACAGTGTGCCAACAGGCTTGAAGCCAGCCGTAAAAGAAGACCTGGAAGCTCTCGGTCTGAGCACCGACGGAGCACCATTGGCATAGAGCCTTTTCCTACGCGGAGAGGGCGTTTTTTATAACGCCAAGACTGATAGCCGCCCCGACCCGCTCGGGGCTGTTTTTCATTACCCCAAGGGGGTGAGGAGGCGAAAGGACTGTGGACGAAGTCAAAGACTTGCAGAAAGGGATTACCGAGATTTTAGTCGCCATCGGTAAGATCGAAACCGAAATCAAACAACTGTCCAGCATGTCCGGCAAGCTGGAGCAGACAGAGAAGCTGGCGATTGAGGCGCTGCAGAGCACGAAGGCGGCACATAAGCGGCTGGATGAGCTCGGCGAACAGTTGGATGAGTTGGAGAGAAAATGGGATGAAGACAAACGGCAGAACAAAGATGACAAGAAGTGGATCGTCGGCACGCTGTTTGGTGCCGCTGCCCTCATCTGGAATTTGATTAAAGGCGGTGTGGGAAAATGAACCAGTCAGAGCTTCTCGCCTTGGCGCAGCAGTACATGGTAGACAAAGCGCTGATCGTGGTCGTCGTTCTGCTTGTGCTGGGCTACTTTCTCAAGTGGACGCCGCATATACCAGACTGGAGCATTCCCTGGCTGCTGACGCTGGCGGGCATTTTTTTGGCGTGCGGCATCTTGCAGGCGTGCACCATTGAAAATATCGTGCAGGGCATTTTGGCTGCGGGCGTGGCGAGCCTGACCCATCAGCTATGGAAGCAGACGACCGAGAAAAGGGGGAGTGAGCAGTAGTGCAGATCACCGAGATGCTTATCACGAACAAAACGGCAAGACCAGGCATCCAGATTACCCCGAAAGCGCTGGTCATCCACTGGACCGCCAACGAAAAAAAAGGCGCCGACGCAATCGCCAACCGGAACTACTTCAACAAGCCGACGACGGAGGCCAGCGCGCACTATTGCGTCGATGACAAGCAGATCGTGCGCTGCTTGCCGGAAAACGAGATGGGCTATCACGTCGGGGCGAAATCGTACAAGCCGGAAGCTGTCGCGATGCTGAGCAAGTACCCGAATGACTGCACAATTGGCATCGAGATGTGTGTCAATGTGGACGGCAGCTTCGCCAAAACGTATCAGCAAACGGTACAACTGGCAGCGGATATTTTACAACGATACGGGTGGGGTGTGGATAAGCTTTGGCGTCACTACGACATCACAGGGAAAAACTGCCCCGCCTTTTTCGTTGACGACCGTACGGCCCAAGCTTTTTTAGGCAAAACGGCGCAAGCGGCATGGAATCGTTTTAAACAGGATGTCCACAGGTTGCTAACAGGTTTTCCACAAAAACCACAGGTGGCTGTTGATAACTGCGCCATCGAAGTCGAGCTGACGCTAGCGACGACAGGCAAGCTGATCGCTGGCGTTTCCTATGTCCCGGTGCGAGCGGTCGCCGAGGCGGCCGGGGGAAAGGTCGAGTGGGAGCCGCACACCAAAACCGTAACGGTAAACGGGCAAAAGCTGGCATGCCTGTTCGACAACGGCACGGCTTTTGCGCCCACAAGAGAGCTGGCTGCCTTGCTGGGACTGAAAGTAGAGTGGGATGGAGCGCGAAAAGCAGTTGGGCTTCGACGAGAGATTTGAGCGGTCTTACCGGGCTCTTTCTTTCCAAAAATCAGGGGGGACGTAGCTGATGATGGTATCGTCGAGTTCGTATCCGTCCGGCGTGACGAGTTGAATCAGTAAGTTTTCTTCCGGATTGGCGGGGCGAAGCTGCCCCGTTTTCACCGTTATGACTTGCACGCCGTGTTTTTTCGGGAGGCCCGTCACCACGATCTGGTTTCCTTTTGTATAGACGTCTGTAATCTTGGTCTGAAAAGCGACGATGTACAGATCGAGCGACTGCTTGTCCTGGCGCATCGGGATGGAGATGCCGAGTTGCTGCTCAAAGTCGTACCAGTTGGACAGCCCGATATCGTACTGGGCAAACAGGCGATGCAGCGCGTAGTGAACGCGGGTGGGCAAATAGCTCCATCTTCCGAACTTGCTGTGCCAGTGATCCTCGTAGGCGGGACGGCTGTATTTGGGTTTGTCCACGATGAGCTGATGCGGAATGCGAGTCCCGTTGCGAAGGATGTCGGCAACAGGCAGCACACTGGAGGGAAGGGCGGGCTGGTAGCGAAAAGGCGGGTCGGGCAACGTGCGGGGAGTGGCTGGTTCCAGGCTCTCCAACTGGCTCTCCCGTTGGCGCAGCAGTTTTTCCAGCGCTTCGACCTTCTTTTCCAGTTGCTTGATCGGGTCGTGGTCGTCGCCAACGTTTGCGGCTGCGGCGGGCAAGCCGTGAGCCGCGACGTGTATAAAAAGTAGCATTCCCGCGATGAAAACTATGCGTTTTTTGCCCCTCATTTGCGCCTCGCCTCCTTCCTCATATTTTTTCCATTTGACGGATTGTCAAGCCAAGTGCGACACTGCCTCCATGAATGATTCGTAGGCGGTCTTCCAACCCAAACACTTTCTTGGACGATTGTTAATGAGATATAACGCATGGATCAATTCTTCCGTTGATAC